>NZ_JBFBHK010000011.1:0-89495 GCF_040685235.1 Curtobacterium sp. NPDC089185
ACTGGGTTGATAGGCCGGATGTGGAAGCGGGGACTAACGACCCGTGGAGCTGACCGGTACTAATAAGCCGAAGACTTGACAACACAACTATTTCCTACACCTTCGGGTGTGGGGCTCGCGTCCACTTTGTGGTTCCCGACAGACGATCGGGAATCGAACTGAATACTTCAGCAACGGCTTGAAGGACAGGTTCGGATCCAGGTTTGGGTCGAACATGTTCCGGTGGTCATAGCGAGAGGGAAACGCCCGGTCACATTCCGAACCCGGAAGCTAAGCCTCTCAGCGCCGATGGTACTGCAAGGGGGACCTTGTGGGAGAGTAGGACGCCGCCGGACTCAACGTAAGTGATGTGGCCATCGGCCCTCCATCGAGAACTCGTAGGGGAGACCCTCGTTCTCGAGGTGGGTCGGTGGCCACATCTGTTTGTGCTGTGGGTCGCTCGACGCGCGGTCTGGTTCGTGATGGACTGGATGACGAGCGCGATCGACCGCGCAGTACCCCCACAACGACACAGCGGACGACAGCCCGGCCTCTCGGCACGGGCACGCGATGAGGAGCAACGGTGGCGAACGACGACGAGCAGCAGCGCAACGACCGAGATCGCGCAGGTCGTCCCGATCGGGGCGGAGACCGGGGCCCTCGTCGCGACGGCGGTCGCTGGTCGTCCGGTCCTCGAGACTTCGAACGGCGCGAGGCCGATCGTCCGCGGCGGGACGGCGACCGTCCTGCTCGTGACGAGCGTCGGTCGTTCCGCGACGGGGACCGGTCGTTCGGCTCCGGTGGGCGGCGCCCGGCCGGCCAGGGTGAGCGCTCCGGTGGTGCGCGTCCTCCTCGGGGTGACGGTCCGCGCGGCGCCGACCGGCCTCGTCGTGACGGCGACCGTCCGTACCGTTCCGGTGGCGATGACCGTCGTCCGCCGCGTGACGGCGACCGTCCGTACCGTTCCGGTGGCGATGACCGTCGTCCGCCGCGTGACGGCGACCGTCCGTACCGTTCCGGTGGTGACGACCGTCGTCCGCAGCGCGACGGTTACCGTCCGTACCGCTCTGGTGGTGACGACCGTCGTCCGCAGCGTGATGGGGAGCGTCGTCCCTTCCGCAGCGGTGGTGACGACCGACGTCCGCCCCGTGACGGCGACCGTCCGTACCGCTCTGGTGGTGACGACCGACGTCCGCCTCGTGACGGGGAGCGTCGTCCCTTCCGCTCTGGTGGTGACGACCGTCGTCCCGCGCGTGACGGGGAGCGTCGTCCCTTCCGCAGCGGTGGTGACGACCGACGTCCGCCCCGTGACGGCGACCGTCCGTACCGTTCCGGCGGTGACGACCGTGGTCCGCAGCGTGACGGTGAGCGTCGTCCGTTCCGCGGCGGTGGCGATGACCGTCGTCCGCCGCGTGACGGGGACCGCCCCTACCGTTCCGGTGGTGACGACCGTCGTCCGCAGCGTGACGGTGAGCGTCGTCCCTTCCGCGGCGACGACCGGCCCCGTCGCGACGACGACCGCGGCGCGCGGCCCCGCTTCGGTGACGGCTCCCGGCACGCCGGCGCTCGCTTCGGTGAGTCGGCGCGCGACGACTGGGAGGACCGTGACCCCTACGGCACCAAGTCGATCCGCCCCCGGCACGAGGACCCCGAGATCGACGAGAGCGTCTCGGCGCGCGACCTCGACCCGGCCGCCCGTGCCGAGCTCAAGACGCTGAGCAAGGACAACGCGGACTGGGTCGCGAAGCACCTCGTCATGGCCGCGCTGCTCGTCGACGACGACCCGGAGACGGCGAACCAGCACGCCCTGAGCGCCGCTCGTCGTGCCGGTCGCGTCGCCGTCGTGCGGGAGACCGCCGCGATCACGGCCTACCGCACGGGTGACTTCGCGACGGCGCTGCGGGAGCTGCGGACGTACCGGCGCATCGCCGGCAAGAACGACCAGCTGCCGATGATGGTGGACTGCGAGCGCGGCCTGGGCCGTCCGGAGCGTGCGCTCGAGCTCGGGCGGTCGATCGACCGTGCCGCGCTGGACACCGCGGTGCAGGTGGAGCTCGCGATCGCGATGTCGGGCGCCCGACTCGACCTGGGGAACCCCACGGCGGCGCTGGGGGAACTCGAGATCCCACAGCTCGACCCCACCACGGCCTACAGCTGGTCCCCGGCGCTCTACAGTGCTTACGCGGCCACGCTCGAGGAGCTCGGCCGCCAGGACGAGGCCGACGAGTGGTGGGCACGGGTCGACCGTGCGGCCGCAGCACTCGCCGAGGTCGCCGACGAGAACGCATGGGAGACTGTTGATGTGGTCGAGGAAGAAGTCGAAGGACACGACGAGCGCGGCACCGACGAGCCCGACGAGCCCGGCGCGGACGAGCTCGGCGCTCCCGAGCACGGGGCCGACGGACTCGACGACACCGACCAGCTCGGCGGCGACGACCCCGACGACGACCTCGGCGAGATCGACGACGACAACCCCCGCGACGTCGACGGCTCCGCAGCCGGCTGACACGCCGAGGCCGCCGACGGACGGTGTGGACGTCGTCCTCACCGACCTCGACGGCGTCGTCTACCGCGGCCGGAACGCCATCCCGCACGCCGTGGAGGCGCTCACGCGCGCGTCCCTGCACGCTCGGGTCGGCTACATCACCAACAACGCGTCGCGTCGTCCGGCCGACGTGGCGGAGCACCTCGAGCGCTACGGGCTCGAGGTGTCCGCGGACGACGTCGTCACCTCGTCGCAGGCGGGCGTCCGGCTGCTCGAGACCCTGGTGCCGGCCGGCTCGACCGTCCTGGTCACCGGCGGACTCGGGCTCACGAGCATCGTCGAGGAGGCCGGCTTCACGGTGACGACGAGCGCCGAGGACGCACCGGCGGCGGTCATCCAGGGGTTCTCGCCGGACCTCGGGTGGACCCACCTCGCCGAGGCGTCGTTCGCCCTCGCCGACCCCGACGTGCCGTGGGTGGCGACGAACATGGACTGGTCGATCCCGGTCGAGCGCGGCATCGCGCCGGGGAACGGCACGCTCGTGTCCGCCGTGCACCAGGCGGTCGGCAGGATGCCGGTGGTGGCGGGCAAGCCCGAGCGACCGATCTTCGACGCGGCGATCGCCCGCTTCGGTGGGGAGCACCCGCTGTTCATCGGCGACCGGCTCGACACCGACATCAAGGGCGCCAACGACGCCGGCATCCCGAGCGTGCTCGTGCTCACCGGGATCGACCAGGCGAAGCAGGTGCTCGCCGCAGACCAGCGGTCGCGTCCGACGTACCTGCTGCAGGACCTGCGCGGGCTCTCGGCGCCCTACCCGGTGACGGTCCGACGGCAGGACCCGGACGGCACCCGGTACGTCTCCGTCGGCGACGCCACCGTCGCGATGCACGGGCACGTCGTCCGCGTGCTGGACCGCGGCGAACCGATCGACCGGCTCCGCGCCGGTGCCGCGCTGATCTGGGAGTCGGGCCTGGCGATCTACGGGCTCGACGTCGACCCGACGCTGTACGGCGGCGAGTAGCCTGACCGACGTGCCAGAGGAGCAGACGGAGCAGGCGCAGGACCAGGACCAGGTGCCGGCAGAGCGGGTGCAGGACCAGGACCAGGACGAGGACGAGCAGCAGCCCGGCCCGGACGACTTCGCCGCCCGCACCGCCGCTGCGGAGGACCTGCCGCTGCCCGAACGCGCCGACGCCTTCGCCGCGCTGCACGACGAGCTGCGCACCCGTCTCGAGAGCGGCCAGGCACCGCCGGCAGAGCGCAGGACCCAGCACACCACAGAGCCCACCACCGGGCACACCTCGGGCCGCGTTGCCGGCGCCGGTCAGGTGTGGGGCAGCGGTCGTCGCGACGGCGGACAGCGTGCCTGAAGCCGGCCTCCCGGACGGCGCGGGTGCACCAGTGCGCCTCGACGCCCTGCTGGCGGCCCGCGGACTCGTCCGGTCCCGCACCGCGGCCGCCAAGCTCGTCCAGGCCGGCCGGGTGACCGTGTCCGGCACCGCGGTCGTGAAGCCGTCGACCGCGGTCGCCCCGGACGCCGAGCTCGTCGTCGACACGGAGGACGAGTGGGTCTCGCGGGCGGCGCGCAAGCTCGTCAGCGCCCTCGAGGTGTTCGGCGTCGACCCGGACGGTCGGGTCGTGCTCGACGTGGGCGCGAGCACGGGCGGGTTCACCCAGGTCCTCCTGCACCACGGCGCCGAGCGGGTGATCGCGCTCGACGTCGGGCACGGGCAGCTCGACCCGGTGCTCGCCCTGGACGACCGCGTGCGCGTGGTCGAGGGGTGCAACGCCCGGGAGCTCACCCCGGACGCCTACGCGGCGCTCGACGCCGCGGCACCCCGCACGAGCCTGGTCGTCGGCGACCTGTCGTTCATCTCGCTGCGCCTGGTGCTGCCCGTCCTCGCCGAGGCCGTACCCGCCGACGAGTTCGTGCTGCTGGTCAAGCCGCAGTTCGAGGTCGGTCGGGGCGGTGTGCGCGAGGGCATCGTCCGCGACGCCGGACTCCGGAACGACGCGCTCATGAACGTGCTGTGGTCCGCGTGGGACGTCGGGCTCGGCACGGTCGGGCTGGCGTCGTCGCCGATCGTGGGGACGCACGGCAACCACGAGTACCTCGCCCACTTCCAGCGTCGTGTCGGGGGTGATCCGGCAGGATGGGGGAACCCGACGGTCTGGATCGGTCGGGCCACCGAACTCACCGAAGGACTCGCATGAGCGACGACCGGCACATCCTGCTCGTGTCCCACACCGGCCGACAGGACTCGATCGACGCTGCGGTCGAGGTCTGCGACCTCCTGCACGCAGCCGGCCTCACCCCGGTCATGCCGTTCGACGAGTACGCGGACGTCCGCCGGGCCGAGGCCTCGGTCGGGCAGGTCGACATCCTCGGCGTGGACGTGCAGGCGGACCAGCTCGAGATCGTCATCGTCCTCGGCGGCGACGGCACGATCCTCCGTGCGGCCGAGCTCGTCCGCGGGACCGGCGCTCCGATCGTGGGCGTGAACCTCGGGCACGTGGGCTTCCTCGCCGAGAGCGAGCGCGACGGCCTGCGTGCGACCGTGGAACGTGCCCTGAGCGGTGACTACAAGGTCGAGGAGCGCGTCACCCTGCAGGTCGACGTGGTCGTCGGGCACCAGGTCGTCTACACGTCGTGGGCGCTCAACGAGGCCACCATCGAGAAGGCGTCGCGGGAGCGCATGCTCGAGGTCGTCACCGAGGTCGACGGCCGGCCGCTGTCCTCGTTCGGCTGCGACGGTGTCGTGATCGCCACGCCCACGGGGTCGACCGCGTACTCGTTCTCCGGCGGCGGACCCATCGTGTGGCCCGACGTCGACGCCCTGCTCATGGTGCCGCTGAGCGCCCACGCCCTGTTCGCCCGTCCGATCGTCGTCGGACCGGACTGCACCCTCGCGGTCGAGGTCCTCCGCCGCACGAGCGGCGTCGGCGTGCTGTGGTGCGACGGCCGCCGGACGCACGACCTGCCGCCCGGCGCCCGGGTCGAGGTCCGTCGGTCGTCGGACCCCGTGCGGGTCGCGCGGCTGAAGGACGCCCCGTTCGCCGACCGTCTCGTCGCCAAGTTCCAGCTGCCGGTCGCGGGGTGGCGCGGACCCGCCGTCGAGGACGACGCATGATCGAGGAGATCGTCATCTCCGACCTCGGCGTCATCGGCGAGACCACGCTCGAGCTCGGGCCGGGGTTCACCGTCGTCACGGGGGAGACCGGTGCGGGCAAGACGATGATCGTCACCGCGCTCGGACTGCTGCTCGGCGCGCGCGCGGACGCCGGTTCCGTGCGCCGCGGTGCGCCGAGCGCCGTGGTCGAGGGCCGTTGGCACGTCCCCGAGCACGACGCCGTCGCGGAACGCGTCGAGGACGCCGGCGGCACGGTGGAGGACGGCGAGCTCATCCTCACGCGCACGGTCTCGGCCGAGGGACGCAGCCGGGCGACCGTCGGCGGCCGCAGCGCGCCCGTCGCGGTGCTCGGTGAACTCGCCGACCAGCTCGTCACGGTGCACGGGCAGTCCGACCAGATCCGCCTGACCTCGGCGTCGGCGCAGCGTGCGGCGCTCGACGGCTTCGGCGGTGCGGCGCTCGCGAAGGCACTCGCGCGGTACGTCACCGCGTACGACACGTGGCAGGAGCACACCGGCGAGCTCGAGACGCTCGTGCGCGACCGCGACGACCGCGTGGCCGAGGCCGAGCGGATCCGCGCGGCATCGGACGAGATCGAGGCGGCCGACCCGCAGCCGGGTGAGGACGTCGAGCTCGCGGAGCGTGCGGAACGGCTCGGCAACCTCGAGGAGCTCCGGCTGTCCGCGGGGCTGGCGCACGAGGCGCTGTCGAGCGAGTCGCTCGACGACAGCCCGGACGTGATCGGGCTCGTCGAGTCCGCCCGCCGCGCGGTCGAACGCGTCGCCGGCTCGGACGCCGCGCTGCAGCCCGTCCTCGAGCAGCTCACCGAACTCGGCATCCAGGCGTCGGAGGCCTCGGCGAGCCTGTCGAGCTACCTCGGCTCGCTCGAGCCCGACGCGGGACACGACCTCGAGCTCATCAACGAGCGTCGCGCGCTGCTGGCGAACCTCACCCGCAAGTACGGCGACACCGTCGACGACGTCATCGCGTACGGGCAGCGGGCGAGCGACCGGTTGCTCGAGCTCGACGGTGACGACGACCGCATCGTGGGTCTGCAGCAGGCCGTCGAACAGGACGAACAGGCGCTCGAGCAGGCCGCTTCTGCCCTCACGACCGCTCGGACGAAGGCAGCGACGGACCTGGCGAAGCGGGTCACCGCAGAGCTGCGGACCCTCGCGATGGCCGGGGCGACCCTCGTCGTCGAGGTCACCGACGCCGGCGAGTACCGCCGGCACGGCCGCGACCAGGTGGCGATCCTGCTGCAGCCGCACTCGGGCACGGACCCCCGGCCGATCGGCAAGGGCGCCTCCGGTGGCGAGCTGAGCCGGGTGATGCTCGCGATCGAGGTCGTGATGGCCGGCAGCACGACCGTCCCCACCTTCGTCTTCGACGAGGTGGACGCGGGCGTCGGCGGTGCGGCCGCCATCGAGATCGGGCGGCGGCTCGCCAAGCTCGCGGAGCGGACGCAGGTCATCGTCGTCACGCACCTCGCGCAGGTCGCGGCCTTCGCGAACAACCACCTCAACGTCGTCAAGGACGCCAGCGGCGCGGTCACCTCGTCGAGCGTGCGTCGGCTCGAGGGCGAGGACCGCCTACAGGAGATGGCACGGCTCCTGTCCGGCCTCGGCGACAGCGCGAGCGGCATCGAGCACGCGCGCGAGCTCCTCGACGTCGCCGGCCAGCGCGCGTAGACATCGAGTGTCCACCGACCGGACCGGACCGGACCGGACCGGACGGGAGGCGCGTGGCGGGCCCGCCACGCGCCTGCAGTCCGACGTCGGTGCCGGACGCAACGCCCGCGGCGAACGCGGGTCGCGCCTCCCGGCCGTTCTGACGTACGATGGAACCCCGTGGCGGACACTCTCAGCGGCGGAACCAATTCTTCGACCTCGACCCCGAAGGTCACGAAGCAGATCTTCGTGACCGGCGGGGTCGTCTCGTCCCTCGGCAAGGGCCTGACGGCGGCCAGCCTCGGCAACCTGCTCACGGCGCGCGGCCTCAAGGTCGTCATGCAGAAGCTCGACCCGTACCTCAACGTGGACCCGGGCACCATGAACCCGTTCCAGCACGGCGAGGTCTTCGTGACCGACGACGGTGCCGAGACGGACCTCGACATCGGCCACTACGAGCGCTTCCTCGACATCAACCTGTCGCAGGCCGCCAACGTGACCACCGGCCAGGTCTACTCGAGCGTCATCGCCAAGGAGCGTCGCGGCGAGTACCTCGGCGACACCGTGCAGGTCATCCCGCACATCACCGACGAGATCAAGCGTCGGATGCGCGAGCAGGCCGAGAACGACCCGCAGCCCGACGTCATCATCACCGAGGTCGGCGGCACGGTCGGCGACATCGAGTCCCAGCCGTTCATCGAGTCGGCGCGGCAGGTGCGCCACGAGCTCGGCCGCAACAACGTGTTCTTCGTGCACGTGTCGCTCGTGCCCTTCATGAGCGCCTCGGGTGAGCAGAAGACGAAGCCGACGCAGCACAGCGTCGCCGCGCTCCGCTCGATCGGTATCCAGCCGGACGCCCTGGTGCTCCGCTCGGACCGCCCGGTGTCGGACTCGAACAAGCGCAAGATCGCCCTGATGTGCGACGTCGACGAGGACGCCGTGGTGAACGCCGTGGACGTGCCGTCGATCTACGACCTCCCGACGCTGCTGCACGACCAGGGCCTCGACCAGGTCATCATCGACGCGCTCAAGCTCGACGCCCACGACGTCGACTGGTCGGCGTGGAACCCGGTGCTGGACGCCGTGCACGAGCCGAAGAAGGCCGTCACGATCGCCCTCGTCGGCAAGTACATCGACCTGCCCGACGCGTACCTGTCGGTCACCGAGGCCCTGCGCGCCGGCGGCTTCGCCCACAGCGCCAAGGTCACGCTGAAGTGGGTCGTGTCCGACGACTGCACCACGCCCGAGGGTGCCGCGAAGCAGCTCGGCGACGTCGACGGCATCTGCGTGCCCGGCGGGTTCGGCGTGCGCGGCATCGAGGGCAAGCTCGGCGCGCTCAGGTTCGCGCGTGAGCAGGGCATCCCGACGCTCGGCCTGTGCCTCGGCCTGCAGTGCATGGTCATCGAGTACGCGCGCCACGAGGCCGGCCTGACCGATGCGTCGAGCACCGAGTTCGACCCGGAGACCTCGACGCCGGTCATCGCGACCATGGCGGAGCAGGTGGACATCATCGCCGGTGGCGACATGGGTGGCACGATGCGTCTGGGCCTGTACCCGGCGCACTTCTCCGACGGGTCCCTCGCGGCCGAGCTGTACGGCGCGTCCGAGGCCTCGGAGCGTCACCGTCACCGCTACGAGGTGAACAACACCTACCGGCAGCAGATCGCGGACGCCGGGCTCGTCTTCTCGGGCACCTCGCCCGACGGCACCCTCGTCGAGTACGTGGAGCTGCCGCGCGACGTGCACCCGTTCTACATCGCCACGCAGGCGCACCCCGAGCTGCGCTCGCGGCCGACGGACGCGCACCCGCTGTTCGCGGGGCTCGTCGACGCGGCGATCGCGCGGCACGAGGCGTCCAGCCTCTTCGACCCGGCCGAGGAGTCGGCGGAGGTCGTCGCGTAACGCGACTGCTCGACGGCCGGGAGGCGCGGTGCCGGCTGGCACCGCGCCTCCCGTCCGTTGCGGGTGCGTCGTGGGCGACGCGTGCTTGGATGGGGACGTGACTGACGCTGACGCCCCCATCGCCGACGAACCGGCCTCGTACGAGGTCACCGAGTCCACCGTCGTGTACGAGGGCGTGGTGTGGGACATCCGCCGCGACCACGTCGACTACAACGGGCACGACATGGTGCGCGAGTACGTCGACCACACCGGAGCCGTCGCGGTCTACGCCGAGGACGACGAGGGACGCGTCCTCGTCATCCAGCAGTACCGGCACCCGGTGGGCCTGCGCGACTGGGAGCTGCCGGCCGGGCTGCTCGACCAGGAGGGCGAGGACCACCTCACGGCAGCACAGCGGGAGCTCGGCGAGGAGGCAGACCTCGCGGCGGACCACTGGGAGCCGCTCCTGACGTACAACACGTCGTCCGGTGGCAGCGACGAGTTCATCGAGATCTTCCGTGCACGCGGGGTCCGGGCGACGGCGAGCGCGTTCGAGCGCGAGGCCGAGGAGGCCGACATCGTGACCCGCTGGGTGCCGCGCGGGGAACTGGTGGACGCGATCCTCGACGGACGGCTGCACAACTCCGCCCTGGTCGCGGCGACGCTCGCGGTCGAGGCGATCGAACGGCGCGCCGGCCGGTGAGTGCCTCCGGGCTCGACGCGCTGCTGACGGACGGTCGGTGGACGCACGAGCCGGCGGCGGCCGAGCTCGACGGCGAGGTCCTGCGCGTCACCGCGGTCGAGGGCAGCGACGCCTGGCGGACCACCTCGTACGGGTTCGTGCACGACTCCGAGCACGCGCTGCTCCGCCCGACCGACGGAGCGTTCTCCGTCGAGGTGTCATTCGTCCTCGACTTCACGGAGCAGTTCGACCAGGCCGGGCTCTTCCTGCGCGTCGACGAGCGGGAGTGGATCAAGGCCGGCGTCGAACGGTCCGACGGTGTGCCGCAGGTCGGCGCCGTGGTCACGCACGGCACGTCGGACTGGTCGGTCGGACCGGTGCCGGCGTGGACGGGCCGCACCGTGACGGTGCGGGCGAGCCGTTCGGGCGACGCCGTGACGATCCGGGCGTGGGCCGAGGGCGAGGAGCCCCGGCTCGTCCGGGTCGCGCACCTCGACCCCGGTGCGGTGGTCGCCGCCGGGCTGTTCTGCGCGGCGCCGACACGGTCCGGGCTCACCGTGTCCTTCACGGGGTGCCGGTTCGGGGAGCCGGACGCATCGCTGCACTGATCGGCGAGCGGGGCGCGGCGTCGCCGGGCGTCGGCGCGGATAGCGTTGTGGGGTGATCCCGCTCGGTCGTGCCGTCGACACCTACCTGCGGCACGTCGCGGTCGAGCGGGGACTCTCGCAGCACACCGTCTCGGCGTACCGACGAGACCTCGCGGTCTTCGCGGAGTGGCTCGCCTCGGCGCCGGCGGTCGAGTCCGACGGTGCGGACCGCGCCGGGGGAGCGGACGCGGTCGCCGACGTCGGGCGCCTCGCCCGTGCGGACGTCGCCGGCTTCGTCGCACACCTGACCACCCGTCCGGAGCAGCCCCTCGCTCCGCGGTCGGTCGCCCGGATGCTCAGCTCGGTGCGGTCCTTCACCGCGTTCGCCGCCGCCGAGGGGTGGCTGCCCCTGGACCCGGGCACCGCCGTCCGCCCGCCGAAGGCGCCGTCGCGGCTGCCGAAGGCCATCTCGGTGCACGACATGGAGCGGTTGCTCGGTGCCGTGGGGACGGCGGACGACGACCCCGTGCAGCTGCGGGACCGGGCGCTCCTCGAGCTGCTCTACGCCACGGGTGCGCGCATCTCGGAGGCGGTGGGGCTGTCGGTCGACGACGTCACGACGCTGTCCGATCCCCAGGACGAGGACGAGGACGACGGCGGCGACGGGCTCGCCGTGGTCCGGGTCACGGGCAAGGGGAACAAGCAGCGCGTCGTGCCGCTCGGGAGCTTCGCGCGGGCCGCGGTGGACGCCTACCTGGTGCGGGCGCGACCGGTGTTCGCCGCGCGCGGGGCCTCGACGCCGGCGCTGTTCCTCGGTGCGCGGGGAGCGAGACTGTCGCGGCAGAGCGCCTGGCTCGTGATCCAGGCGGCGGCGGATCGTGCCGGACTCGCCGCGCACGTGTCGCCGCACACGTTCCGGCACTCGTTCGCGACGCACCTGCTCGAGGGCGGGGCGGACGTCCGTGTCGTGCAGGAGCTGCTCGGGCACGCGAGCGTCGCGACGACGCAGATCTACACGCTCGTCACGGCGGACATGCTGCGGGACGTGTACCAGACGGCACACCCGAGGGCGCGGCGGTAGCGCCGGGGGCGCGGCGCCGGGGGCCGGGGGCCGGGGTGGCGTGCGGCTTGCGGCGGTGCGGGGTGCCCGTGCACAACGGGGAGCACGTCGCGCCGCGTGATCGCGTGGCGCGAGGTGCTCCCCGTTGTGCGGACGACGAGCGCCGGGGCGCGGGGCGCCGGGCGCTCGGCGCCGGCAGCGTCAGAACAGGTGGAACTGCAGCGAGGCAGCGACCGCCGCCGTCGCGACCGCGACCACGAGGGCGCTCGCCGCAGCGCTCCGCGCGAGCACCCGCCATCCACCCGTGGCCCCGGGGCGCACGATGCCGACGACGGCGGCGACCAGGGTCGCTGCACTCGCCACGCCCTCCGGGTTCCAGACCACGGACAGGACCGCGAGCAGCACCGCTGCGACGGCCGTGACGCCGACGCGCTGCACCGTGCTGCCGGACGCCCAGGACGCCGCGTGCACGGGTACACCCTCGACCGAGAACGACGGCCCGGCCGGCGCGACGACCGCGGGGGCGACGGGCTCGGTCCGCTCCTGCAGGACCCGCGTCTCGCCTCCCCAGGCGTGGCCGTCCCACCACCGCAGGCGGTGGGTGTCCTGCGGGTCCGGGAACCAGCCGGCTGCCGGCAGCGTCACGGGGTGCTCCTGGAGGGTGCGGTGGATGGTGCACGACGACGCTACGCGGACGGGAGGCGCGTCCACAGTCCCACAGCGGGTGTCGGCAACAAGGGGGACGCCGGTCCACCCCGGCGGTGGCGTCGTCGGACGCGTCAGGCGGGGACCGGCGCGGCGTCCACCTCGTCCATCACGGCCTTCGTCGCCGCGAGCAGCCGGGCGTTGAAGTCGACACCGAGCTGGTTCGGCACCGTGACGAGCACGGTGTCGGCGGCACGAACCGCGGCGTCGGCGGCGAGCTCGGCCACGAGCTGCTCCGGCTCCCCGATGTAGGACCGTCCGAAGCGGGCGAGACCACCGTCGAGGTGCCCGACCTGGTCCTGCCCCTCGACCTGCGCGCGCACGCCGAAGTAGTGGCGCGACTCGTCGTCCGTGATCGGGATGATGCTGCGCGAGACCGAGACGCGGGGCTCGCGCGCCCAGCCCATCTCGGCCCAGGTCGACCGGAAGCGCTGGATCTGCTCGGCCTGCAGCTCGTCGAACGGCACACCGGTGTCCTCGGTGAGGAGCGTCGACGACATGAGGTTCATGCCCTGCTCCGCCGTCCACTCGGCGGTCGCGCGGGTGCCGGCGCCCCACCAGATCCGCTCACCGAGCGTGTCCGAGAGCGGGGACACCGCGAGCGACCCGGCCGAGCCGGTCATCTGCGGGTTCGCGTGCGCCATCGGCTCGCCGGCGATCGCGCGGCGGAACACGTCCGTGTGCGAGCGCGCCATGTCGCCGCCGTTCTGGTCGTGCGCCTCGGGCACGTACCCGAACTGCTGGTACCCGGCGAGGGCGGTCTCGGGTGACCCACGCGAGACACCGAGCTGCAGTCGGCCGCCGGAGATGAGGTCGGTCGCGGCCGCCTCCTCCGCCATGTACAGCGGGTTCTCGTAGCGCATGTCGATCACACCGGTGCCGATCTCGATCCGGCTGGTGCGGGCGGCGATGGCCGAGAGCAGCGGGAACGGAGCGGCCTGCTGCGGTGCGAAGTGGTGCACGCGGAAGTACGCGCCGTCGACCCCGGCCTCCTCGGCGGCGACGGCGAGGTCGATCGCCTGCACGAGCGCCTCACGGCCGCTGCGGACACGCGAGCCCGGCACGTCGCGCCAGTGCCCGAAGGACAGGAACCCGATCTTCGTCATGCCGATGCGAACGCATGCTGCGGCGCCGCCATTCCACCCGGCCGGTGCGACGCTGGGACTACCGTCGTCGCCATGGACGATCCCCGTGACGCACTGACGACGGAGCGGCAGCGCAACGAGCGCCTGCTCGCCGACGTCGAGCGGAGCATGCGCGACGTGAGCGATGCGCGGCAGGACGCCAACTCCGACGACGAGCACGACCCGGAGGGCGCGACGCTGGCCTGGGAACGCGGGTCGCTGGGCGCGGTCCGCGACGCCGCCCGCGACCGCATCCGGATGGTCGACGCCGCGCTCGCGCGGCTCGACGCCGGCACCTACGGGCGGTGCGCCGTCGGCGGGGAACCGATCCCCGAGGCCCGCCTGGCCGCCGTCCCGTGGGCGGCGACCTGCGTCGCCCACGCCTGACGAGCCTCCCGGCCGGAACGGGCCCGTCTGCGTGGGACGCCGCGCGGCGCGTGAGACGCCGCCGCTTCCAGGACCGTCTCGGTGGGGCCGCGGCGTCTCGGCGGAAGGGCGGACGGGAGGCGCAGCACGCGCCCGTCCCGCCGCTCACGTGGCGTGGACCGGTTGCGCCGCCGTTTCCCAGCCGCGCGCCCTACGGTGCCGACATGGACGACACCCACGAGCGACCCGACGCGGTCGTGCGTGCCGACACCGAGGCCCCCGGAACCGACGGCGAAGACCGCTCCCAGCGCTTCCGCTGGTTCCGCCGCATGCGTGCGTGGATCCACGCACGCCCGGGCTGGCACCTGTTCTACAAGGTGCTCGTCGGCATCGTCGGTGGGCTCGTCGTGGTCATCGGGCTGATCCTCGTGCCGCTGCCCGGACCCGGGTGGCTGGTGGTGTTCATCGGGCTGACGATCCTCGCGAGCGAGTTCCACTTCTTCCACCGGATCATCACGTGGCTCCGCGCGCAGCTGCACCGCTTCTGGGACTGGGCGAAGCGTCACGGCCCGCAGTGGCTGCGGAACGCGGCCGACCGCGGGAAGGCCGACGTGGACGCCGCGCACGCTGATGCGCACCGCAGCACCGGGGTGCGTGCTCAGCGTCCCAACCGGGCACGAGCGGGGCACTGACCCTCGCGCAGCGCTACTCCGCGACGGTCCGGACGGAGCCGGTCGCGGTCCGCTCGACCGCCTCGGCAGCGCGCTCCTCGACCGCTGCAGCGTCGCGTGCGACGAGCTGCAGCACCAGCGCGATCGCCGCCGCGAGGACGATGAACGCGCCGTACCCGGCGAGCACCGGTACGAAGCCGAACGCCGGTTCGACGAGCCCCGCAACGACGGCCGGGACGCCGAACGCCAGGTAGCTGACGACGTAGACCGACGACAGCAGTCCGGCGCGGTGGGTCGGCGCCGCCGTGGCGAGCAGCATCCGCAGGGGCGCCTGGAACCCGGCGCCGAAGCCGACACCGGCGATCGCGCTGCCGACGACGAGCCCGGGCAGCGAGTGGGCGAACACGAACGACACGGTCACGACCGGTCCGACGATGAGTGCGACGAGTCCGAGGAACAGGCTCCGACGCGTGTCGAGGCGCTGGATCGCGAGCCCGGTGAGTCCACCGACCCCGGTGACGACCGCGATCAGGGCACCGGCCGCGAAGTGGTCGTGGATGCCGAACACGGCACCGAGTGCCGACGGGACGAGCGACAGGAAGAGCCCGCCGAGCGCCCAGCTGGCGACGAGTGCGCCGGCGACTCCGCGGAAGAGCGTCCGCGAGGCCCGTGGGACGGACACCGTCGGGCGCAGGGAACGGAGCGCGCCGGGCCGTCGGGTGACCCGCTCGGGCACGACGAACAGCGCGGCGACGAGCAGCAGGAGGAGTGCGCCGAAGAGCACGTAGACGAGCTGCTCCGGTGCCGGTCCCCACTCGACCAGCGCGCCGCTCGACACGGCGCCGGTCGCCAGGGCGAAGGGCGGGACGGCGCCGTTCAGCACGCCCGCGAGCGACGGGTGGCGCTCGAGCGAGTTGTCGATGAGCGCCGCGCCGAGGGCACCGATGAGCAGTCCGACGGCGACCCCCTGTACGATCCGGTCGACGACGAGCGCGACGAACCCGTCCGCTCCGGTGAAGAGCACGAGCGAGACCACGAGCAACAGGCCCCCGGCGACGAGGACGGGCTTCCGGCCGACGTGGTCGGACAACCGGCCGGCCACGAGCATGGTGGCGAGGAGCCCCGCGACGTAGATCGCGAAGACCGCCGTCAGCATGAGCGGGGTCAGCTGCCACTCGGCGGCGTAGACGGGGTAGATCGGCGAGGGGACCGAGGACGAGGCCATCGCGACGAAGAGCATGGCGGCGAGGATCCAGAACCCCGCGACTCCGCGTGCTGACTGCATGGTGGCACCTTCCCGTCGGACGAGCTGCTGTACGAGAGCATTCGTACAGCAGTTCCGCAGTACGACGCAAGTCGTACATGACCGGAACGGTGCTACCGTCTCGGGCATGCCCGCGAACGTCGACGCCCCGGAACGGCTGCCCCAACCCGCCGTCGCCGAGCTGGACCTGCCCGTCGTGCTCGATGCGCTGAGCGACCCGATCCGCCTCGCGATCCTGCACCGCTACCTGGTGGACGCCGCCGGCGGGGTCCGGAGCTGCGGGTGGGTCGGCATCGACCGCCCGAAGTCCACGCTCACCCACCACTTCCGCGTGCTGCGCGAGGCCGGCCTGCTCGAGCAGCACCAGGAGGGGCTGACCCGCTCGAGCCGCGTGCGCGTCGAGGACGTGCAGCAGCGGTTCCCCGGACTCCTCGACCTGGTCGCGGCGTGGCAGGTACCGGCCGCGATCATGCGCGAGGCGGTCCCGGCGTGAGCGTCGCCCACGCCCTGCCCACGATCGTCGCCGGTCCGGTGGTGACGACCGCGCTCGCCGCGGACCTCGACGCCGCCGGCTTCACCGTGGACCGCATCGACGGGCTCTGGGGCACCGAGGCCGCCGCGTCGCTGCACCGCGGCTCGCGGGTCGCCGCGCTCCGGGCACTCGCCGCGCGGGAGACCACGCCGCTGACGACCCTCGCCACGCTGTTCGTGCTCGGCCTGCCCGTCGACCGCACCGACGCCGAGCGGGCGTTCCCGTCCACCGGGCTCGACGCGGTGCTCGCCGCCGGCCTGCTCCGGATCGACGAGGACCGCGACGACACCGGCCTGCCCGACGCCGACCACGTCCTGGTGCACCCGACGGTCGACCTGCGGCCCTACGCGTTCGTCGACGACCTCGGCGCCGGCAGCTGGTGGATCGTGTCGGACCTCGGGGAGCTCGCGCTCGGGACCGCGCTCGGCGAGGAGCACGTGCTCGGCATCGGCGGTGCCTCGACCACGCTGTCCGGGCTGCAGGTCCCCGTGCCCGTCCGCCGGGTGCTGGACCTCGGCACCGGGTGCGGCATCCAGGCCATGCACGCCCGACGCTTCGCGGACGAGGTCGTCGCCACCGACATCTCCCGCCGTGCCCTCGACATCGCCCGCTTCAACACGCAGCTGAACGGCATCGACGGCGTCGAGTTCCGGCTCGGTTCGCTGTACGAGCCGGTGGCGGGGGAGCGGTTCGACCGGATCGTGTCGAACCCGCCCTTCGTCATCACCCCGCGGCGCGAGGGCGTGCCCGCGTACGAGTACCGCGACGGCGGGATGGTCGGGGACGCACTCGTCGAGACGGTCCTGCGCGGACTGGCCGACCACCTCGAGCCCGGCGGGACGGCGCAGCTGCTCGGCAACTGGGAGTACCACTGGGGCGTCGACGGCCTCGACCGGGTGCGCTCCTGGTTCGACGACGCGCACGGCCTGGACACCTGGGTCGTCGAGCGGGAGCGCGAGGACCCGCCCGCCTACGCCGAGACCTGGATCCGGGACGGCGGGACGAAGCCGGGCACGGCCGAGTTCGACACGCTCGTCGACGCCTGGCTCGACGACTTCGCCACGCGGCGCGTGACCGGGGTGGGCTTCGGCTACGTCGTGGTGCGGGCTCGGACGGGAGGGACTGCCGGCCTCCGTCGCGCCGAACGCATCCCCGAGGCGCTCGGGTCCAACCCCGCGGGGCTCGGCGCGACGGTCGCCCGGGTGCTGGACGCTGCCGAGTGGCTCGCGTCGCACGACGACACCGCGCTCGCCGCCGCACACCTGCGGGTCGCCGGCGACGTCACCGAGGAGCGCCACTACTGGCCCGGCAACGACGACCCGACGGTGATGACGCTGGTGCAGGGCGGCGGCTTCGGTCGACGGGTCGACGCGGACACGGCGCTCGCCGCGTTCGTCGGGGCCTGCGACGGGGAGCTCTCGGCCGCCGCGATCATCGGGGCGATCGCGCAGATCACCGGGGTCGACGAGGACGCGCTGACGGCCGACCTGCTGCCGCGGGTGCGGGACCTGGTGCTGGACGGCCTGCTGCTCGCACCGACGTCCTGAGGCGAGCCGCGCCTCCCGTCCGCACCCGCGGTGCGTGTCGGGGTCAGGGGCGGTGGTTCCGCCACGTGTGCTCGGGGGCGTAGCCCAGGAGCTCGCGGGCCTTGTCGGACGACAGGAGCGAGCTCGTGCCGTCGATGTCCGTACGCCGTTCGATGTCCGGCACGAAGCGCTCGACGAGCTCGATCGTCGGGGTGTCCATCACGGTGTCCGGGCTCGCGATGACGAAGGCCTCGAACCCGGTGAGGTCGGCCTCGAGCGCCTTCCGCACGGCCTGGGCGCCGTCGCGGGAGTCGATGTACGACCACAGGTTGAACGTCTTGGCCTCGGGGGAGGCGTCCCACGGGAACGACGGGTAGTCGGTCTCGTCCATGACGTTCGAGAACCGGAGACCGATCATCTTCAGCTCCGGGTCCCAGCGCGTGAAGTGGCGGGCCATCTCCTCCTCGACGGCCTTGCCGAGGGAGTACGACGACTGCGGCCGGACGGGGAACTCCTCGTCGACGGGCAGGTAGGGCGGGTGGTGCTCGCCCATCGGGATGCCGAGCAGGGTCTCGCTCGACGCCCAGACCACGTTCCTGATGCCCGCGACGCGGGCCGCGTGGAAGACGTTGATCGACGCGGTGACGTTGTTCGTGATGAGCGCCACGTCCGGCACCTGGCCGGGGGCGGGCACGGCGGCGAGGTGCACGACGGCGTCGATCGCGTCGTAGCGGTCGTCGATGCCGGTGAGTGCGCCGAGCACCTGGCCGTAGTCGCTCAGGTCGACGCGCACGAAGGGCACCCGCTCCGGCTTGTCCGGCGACGGCACTCGGTCGAGCAGGACCACGTCGTACCCGTGCTCGTCGAGGTCGCGGACGACCGCCCGCCCGAGCTTGCCGCTGCCACCGGTCACCACAACACGCGTCATCGCGTCACTCCACATCGTCGTCGGACGGCCTGGTCGGCCGGGTCCCATCCTGCCGCGCGACGCTCGGAGGGGACCAGGCACTGGCGGTACCTGTCCGGCGGACGCGTCGGGGTGTCAGGAGGGCGCGGTCGCCGTCGACGCGCGGGCGATGGCGAGCTGTGCCACGAGTTCGACGTGTTCGGCCATGTCGCGGGACGGGTCGTAGAGCCACTGGATCTGCATGCCGTCGGAGATCGCCAGGAGCACGCTCGTGAGCTGCTCGACGTCGACGTCGGGACGCAGGCGGCCGTCCTCCTGCATGACCCGGAAGTCCGCCGCGAGGTTCCGGCGGGAGCTGGCGTAGCGCTCCCGGAAGTACTCGTGGGCGGGGTGCTCGGGATCGGTCGCGGCTGCGGCGGACAGGTTCACGAACATCTGCACGAGGCCGGGGACCTCGGCGTTGTGCCGCACGATGGCGGCGAGGAGCTCCGCCGGGTCCGCCGCGTCCCACTCCGTCGTGTTGTCGATCTCGTCGCGGCGACGGAGGACCTCGACCCACAGGTCGTCCTTCGAGTCGAAGTAGTGCAGCAGCCCGGCCTGGGTCAGTCCGACCGCGTCGGCGATGTCCTTGATGCTCGTCCGCCGGAAGCCCTGGCGGGCGACGAGGTCGAGCGCCACCGTGAGGATCTCCTCGCGCTTCGCGATGCCCTTCGCGTACGAACCCCGTCGTGTCATGGCGCGAGCGTACCGCCCTGTCTGTCGGCGAAGAAACCTACCTCCGATAGGTTTTGCCTGCTACGCTGACGCCAGCCGCCGACGATGGCGCGCGGAGGTCATGCCCCGGCGCCCGTCGCACAACGAAGGGACCGACCATCGTGACCACCGTGGACGACACCACCCGCGCCTCCCGGCCGACCGCCGCGCCGCTGACCGAGCGCATCGAGGCGCTCCTCGCGCAGCTGACGACCGAGGAGAAGGTCCAGCTGCTGACCGGCCGTGACTTCTGGACGACCTGGCCGATCGAGAAGATCGGGCTGCGCCGCATCCTCATGTCCGACGGCCCGTCGGGTGTCCGCGGCGAGGTGTGGGACGAGCGCGACCCCTCGCTCAACCTGCCGTCCGCGACGGCGCTGTCCGCCAGTTGGGACCGCGCGATCGCGAAGCGCTACGGCGCCGCCGCCGCGGTCGAGGCCCGTCGGAAGGGCGTCGACGTCGTGCTCGGCCCGACCATCAACCTGCACCGCTCACCGCTCGGTGGCCGCCACTTCGAGGCGTTCAGCGAGGACCCGGTGCTCACCGGCGACCTCGCGGCGTCCTACGTCGCGGGCGTGCAGGAGAACGGCGTCGCCGCGACCCCGAAGCACTACATCGCGAACGACTACGAGACCGACCGCTTCACCGCGTCGACCGAGGTGTCCGACCGTGCGCTCCGCGAGCTGTACCTGCTCGCGTTCGAGAAGGCGGTGACCGAGGCACACGCCTGGGCAGTCATGTCGTCGTACAACGCGATCAACGGCGTCACCGCGTCCGAGAACGACCTGCTCGAGACCCCGCTGAACTCCGAGTGGGGCTTCGACGGCATCGTCGTGTCGGACTGGACCGGCGTGCGCTCGGTCGACTCGGCGAAGGCGTCGCAGGACGTCGCCATGCCCGGGCCGAACCCGTGGTGGAGCGAGGGCCCGCTGCTGGCGGCGGTCGAGTCGGGTGAGGTCCCGGTGGACGCGATCGACCGGAAGGTGCGCCGCATCCTGACGCTGGCGGCCCGCGTCGGCGCGCTCGAGGGCTTCGAGCCGGTGGCCGCGCAGCCCGTGCACGTCGAGGACGGCGTCGCGTTCGTCCGCGAGGCCGAGGCCGAGGGCACCGTCCTCGTCCGCAACACCGGGGCGCTGCCGATCGACGCCGGCGCCGTGTCGCGGATCGCACTCGTCGGGCACAACGCCGACCAGGCCCGCTCCCAGGGCGGCGGTTCGGCGACCGTGGTCCCGGAGCGCGTGGTCACCCCGATCGAGGGGATCCGCGCCGCGTTCCCGGGTGCGACCGTCGACTACGCCATCGGTGCGGTGGTGCAGGAGGGCATCGCGGAGTTCCCGCTGTCGGCCATCACGAACCCGTCCACCGGCGAGCCGGGCGCGCGGGTCGCCTTCGTCAAGGGCGGCGAGGAGCTGTACGTCGAGGACCGTCGCGCCACCGCGCTGTTCTGGTTCGGCGGCGATGCCCCGACCCGTGAGGCCGACCGGCTCGACATCACCACCACGTACACCGCCGAGACCACCGGCACCGTGCGCATCGGCATCGGTGCCGCGGGTCACTCGCGCCTGTGGATCGACGGCGAGCTCCTGCTCGACGAGACGGTGCCGTACGAGGGCGACCAGCTCGGCGCCGCGTTCCTCAACCCGCCGGCGCGCTCGGTGCCGGTGTCGGTCGAGGCCGGCCAGCAGGTCGCGATACGCATCGAGTACGACATCGTGCAGGACGAGGCGCTCGGTGGGGTGCTCGCGTACCAGTTCGGCACCGAGCCGAGCGACGAGGACCCGGCGACGCTCATCGACGCGGCCGTGGCCACCGCCACCGGCGCGGACGTCGCGATCGTCGTGGTCGGGACGAACAGCAAGGTGGAGTCCGAGGGGTACGACCGCTCGTCGCTCGCGCTGCCCGGGCACCAGGACGACCTGGTCCGCGCCGTCGCCGCCGCGAACCCGAACACCGTCGTGGTGGTCAACTCCGGGTCGCCGGTCGAGATGCCGTGGCGGGACGACGTCGCCGCGGTGCTGCTGACCTGGTTCGGCGGGCAGGAGTACGGCAACGCCCTCGCCGACGTGCTGACCGGTGCAGCCGAGCCCGGCGGGCGCCTGCCCACCACCTGGCCGGCGACGATGGCCGACGTCCCGGTGCTCGACGTGACCCCGGTGGACGGCAAGGTCGCGTACGACGAGGGCGTGCACGTCGGCTACCGGGCCTGGCTCCGCGCCGGCACCGAGCCCGCGTACCCGTTCGGCCACGGCCTCGGCTACACCACCTGGACGATCGACGGGGTCTCGGCCTCGCCGACCGTGACCGAGGGGGACGCCGCGATCGTGACCGCGACGGTGGCGAACACGGGGGACCGCGCCGGCAAGCACGTCGTGCAGGTCTACGCCTCGCGTGCGGAGTCCGCGGTGGACCGGCCGGTGCGGTGGCTCGTGGGCTTCGCGCCCGTGCGGCTCGGTGCCGGCGAGTCGACCGAGGTCTCGATCGAGGTGCCGGCACGGGCGTTCGCGCACTGGGACGGTGCCTGGCGGTACGAGCCCGGCACCTTCGAGCTCCACGTCGGGGCGTCGGTCGCGGACATCGTCGGTTCGACTCCCCTCGAACTGGAGTGATCCGGTTTCCGCGCACGAAGGGTTTCGTTCAGTACCATTGTTCTGCGCCTGACGGCTGGTTACCGTCGGCGCGCGCATCATCGAGGGATCGTCGTGCGTGCGAAGTGACCTCCTGATCCGGTCGCGGAGCCCCTTCGGTCCCGATGCGTCCAGAATGCGTCCCCGCGTCCGCGCGGGGGCGCATTCGTCGTCCCGGCGCGGCACACCGCTCGGCGCCGCCCGCTCCGTGAGCCGGCTGGCGATGCTCCGAATGATCCTCATTTGTCCGGTTCCCGATAGTGACAAACACTCCACTCGGTGGGAGAGTGGAACGACCATCCCGTGCGGATCAGGAACGGGATGGCCATCCGGCCGGGGACCGGGTCCTCACCACACCAGTGCCCCGGCCGGGTGCCCTCGGGGAGCGGGCGTCAGGCCACTCGGGGAGCGATCTCCTCGGCGACGATCCGCAGGATCCGCTCGTGCGATGCCGCGTCGCCGTTCGCCGGCAGGGTGATGACGAGCTCGTCGGTCGCCTGCACCGCCGGGTCCGCGGACAGTGCGTCGACGATCTCGTCGACGCCGCCGGACACGACCTTGCTGAACCGGAACGGCGGCCCGTTCAGGGGGCGACCCTCGTCGTCCATCCCGCTCGCGTAGCCGGTGAGGAACTCCTCGTGGACCTGTCGGTCGTGGTCGTCGAGCAGCGGGACGACGATCCGACCGACCGCCACCTTCGGGGTTCGGGACGGGTGCAGCTCGGCGAAGCGCTCGCGGTACGCCCGGACCTGGTCGGCCTGCGCCTCGGCGAACGGCGCCCCGGTGTCCTCGGTGTTGAGCGTCGAGCAGTGCAGCAGCAGGCCCTTCTCGGCCGTGCGGATCGCGGTGCCCGTGCTGCCGCCGCCCCACCACACGCGGTCGCGCAGGCCCGGCGACAGGGGCTGCAGCGTGAGGTCGGCGCCGGCCGGGATGCTCTCGTACCCCTTGCCGGCGCTGCCGAGCGGATCGCCCTGCAGGACCTCGAGCAGACGGGCCGCGCGGGCCTCGGCCTCGTCGCGGAAGCTGCGCTCCGACGCACCGAAGACCGGGTCGAGGATCGGCCCGTACCCCGCGATGCCGGTGCTGATGCCGAGCTGCACCCGGCCGCCGCTGAGCAGGTCGACCGTGCTGGCGTCCTCGGCGAGGCGCACCGGGTCCTCGTAGCGCATGCCGAGCACGGCGGTGCCGAACCCGATGGTGCTCGTTCGCTGCGCCGCGGCGGCGAAGAAGGTCATCGGGCTCGTCAGGAACGGCTCGAAGTGGCGCCCGCGCACCCAGCCGGTGCCGTAGCCGAGGGACTCGGCCGTCGCGAAGAGGCGGAGGCCGTCCTCCAGCGCTGCGGCCGCACCCGCGGTGCCGCCGTGGTTGGGGACGAAGGAGAGGAAGCCGAGTTCGCGCACGCCTCGATCGTATGCGAATGCATTGAAAGGCGACAGGGCGTCGGCCGGGAGGCGCGTGGCGGGGCCGCACCGTGCCTCCCGTCCGTCGCCCGGTCACCACCCACCTGGGAGGATGGACCCATGACCGACGTCACCACCGCCCCGCCACTCGTCGCCGCCCTGCCGGCGGCGGTCGACGGCGCCGTCGACCCCGACGCGGTCTACCAGGCATTCGCCGACTGGGCCGAGGCCGGCGGACGACCGCTCTACCCGGCGCAGGACGAAGCGCTCATCGAGCTCGTGTCGGGCGCGAACGTCGTGCTCAGCACTCCGACCGGTACCGGCAAGTCGCTCGTCGCCGCCGGCGCGCACTTCGCGGCGATGGCCGAGGGGAAGCGCAGCTACTACACGGCACCGATCAAGGCGCTCGTGTCCGAGAAGTTCTTCCAGCTCGTCGACCTGTTCGGCGCGCAGAACGTCGGCATGGTGACGGGCGACTCGAGCGTCAACGCCGACGCCCCGATCATCTGCTGCACGGCCGAGATCCTCGCGAACACCGCGCTCCGGCAGGGTCCGGACGCCGAGGTCGACGTCGTCGTCATGGACGAGTTCCACTTCTACGGCGACGCCGACCGCGGGTGGGCCTGGCAGGTGCCGTTGCTCGTGCTCGAGCGGGCGCAGTTCCTGCTCATGTCCGCCACCCTCGGTGACGTCACCACCATCGCCGACGACCTGTCGCGCCGGACCGGGCGTCCGACCGCTCGCGTGACCGGGGTCTCGCGGCCCGTGCCGCTGTCGTACGAGTACGTGCTCACGCCCGTGCAGGAGACGGTCGAACGGCTGCTCGAGGAGGGCAAGGCGCCCGTCTACATCGTGCACTTCGCGCAGGCGGCGGCGCTCGAGCGGGCGCAGGCGCTCATGTCGGTCAAGGTCGCATCGCGAGAGCGGCGCGACGAGATCGCCGACGCCATCGCCGGGTTCCGCTTCAGCGCCGGCTTCGGGCAGACCCTCTCGCGACTCATCCGCGCCGGCATCGGCGTGCACCACGCGGGGATGCTGCCGAAGTACCGGCGGCTCGTCGAGCAGCTCGCGCAGCGGGGACTGCTGCCCGTGATCTGCGGCACCGACACCCTCGGGGTCGGGATCAACGTGCCGATCCGCGCCGTGCTGCTCACCGGGCTGACGAAGTTCGACGGGTCCCGCATGCGGCAGCTGTCCGCGCGCGAGTTCCACCAGATCGCCGGTCGCGCCGGCCGTGCCGGGTACGACACCGAGGGTGACGTCGTCGCCGAGGCCCCCGAGCACGAGATCGAGAACGCCCGCGCCGTCGCCAAGGCCGGGGACGACCCGAAGAAGAAGAACAAGGTCAAGAAGAAGAAGGCGCCCGAGGGCTTCGTGTCGTGGGGGCCGGCCTCGTTCGACCGGCTCATCGCGGCGGAACCCGAACCGATGGTGTCGCGGATGCGGATCACGCACGCGATGGTGCTCGCCGTCGTCGCACGAGGTGGCGACTCCTTCGCGTCGGTGCGCTCGCTCGTGTTCGACAACCACGAGCCGCGCGCGCGACAGCTCGACATGGCCCGACGCGCGCTGTCCATCGCACGGACGCTCGTGAACGCCCGGGTGATCGAGAAGATCGACGGGCAGTACCGCATGACCGTCGACCTGCCGGTCAACTTCGCCCTCAACCAGCCGCTGTCGCCGTTCGCGCTCGCCGCGTTCGAGCTGCTCGACCCGGAGTCGCCCACGTACGCGCTCGACATGGTGTCCATCGTCGAGGCGACCCTCGACGACCCACGGGCGATCCTCGCGCAGCAGCAGTTCAAGGAGCGCGGCGAGGCCGTCGCCCGGATGAAGCAGGAGGGCATCGAGTACGAGGAGCGGATGGAGCTGCTCGAGGAGGTCACGTGGCCCAAGCCGCTGGACGAGCTGCTCACCGCCGCCTACGAGGCGTACGCCGCCGAGCAGCCGTGGGTGCTCGACTTCCGGCTCTCCCCGAAGTCCGTCGTGCGCGACGTGTACGAGCGGGCGATGACCTTCGGCGACTTCGTGCGGTTCTACCAGCTCACCCGCTCCGAGGGACTCGTGCTCCGCTACCTGTCCGACGCGTACCGGACCATGCGGCAGACCATCTCCGAGGAACAGCGGACCCCCGAACTCGACGACCTGATCGAGTGGCTCGGCGAGGTCGTCCGGCAGACCGACTCGTCGCTCGTCGACGAGTGGGAGGCCCTGGTCAACGGCGACGTGGCGGAGGCCGCAGCGGAACACGACGAGATCGCACCGCCGCAGCCCGCCCGGCTCACCGGCAACCCGCGGGCGTTCCGGGTGCTCGTGCGGAACGCGCTCTTCCAGCGGGTGCTGCTCGCGGCGGCGGACGACGTCGCGGGGCTCGCCGCCCTCGACGGTGCAGCGGGCTTCGGTCAGGACGAGTGGGACGCCGTGCTCGAGGAGTACTACGACGAGCACGACACCATCGGCACCGACGGGGACGCCCGCTCGATGCAGTACCTCGTGCTCGACGAGGACGGCGCGGGGCGCACCTGGCGGGCGCGGCAGATCTTCGCCGACCCGTCCGGGGACAAGGACTTCGGGTTCTCGGCCACGATCGACCTCGACGCGTCGGACGAGACCGGCGAGGCCGTCGTGCGGGTGACCGAGATCGGCCGCTTCGACGGCTGGTCCGAGGTGGACGTGGACTGATCGTGGCGCTGTCGCTCCGTCTGCTGGGTCCCGACGACGTCGAGGCGTTGCAGGGCCTGCTCGAGAGTGTGCCGTCGTACGCGGAACGCATCACCGGGTACCCGCCGGGGCCGTCCGACGGGCTGAGCGCGCTCATCTCGGTGCCCGACGGCTTCGACCCGTCCGGCAAGCACGGCCTCGGGCTGTGGGACGGGGGCGAGCTCGTGGCGTTCACGGACGTGCTCGTCGGGTACCCGGACCCTGCCGTCGCGTTCGTCGGCCTCCTCGTCGTGCGGGGCGGTGCCCACCGCCGTGGGCTCGGTCGTCGGATGCACGACGCCGTGGTGGACCTGGCGCGCTCGGCCTCGACGGTCACCCGGCTGCGGCTCGGGATCGTCGCGACGAACGCGGCCGTGGCGGAGCCGTTCTGGCGGGCCCTCGGGTACGAGCCGACCGGGGAGACGAAGCCGTACCGGTACGACCACCTGCGGAGCACCGTCGCCCTGTGGGAACGTCGCTGCTGAACTCTCGGTAGGTTCGGTGGGAACCCCGAGCCACCCGGCGGTCGGGACCATCGGAAGGACCTGCCATGCGCATCGGCTCGAGCATCGCCCTGATCGTGATCGGCGCCATCGTCGCGTTCGCGTTGGACTTCCAGGTGGCGGGCGTCGACCTGCGCCTGATCGGCTACATCCTGATGGCGGCCGGGGTCGTGCTGCTCATCATCAGTCTCGCCGTCGGCTTCGGCGGACGTCGGACCACGACCACCACCCGGTCGGGCGTCGACCCGGCGTCGGGGGAGCAGATCACGCGGCAGGACCGGCGGGACGGGACGTACTGACGCGCGTCAGAACAGCGTCGCGGGCGGGGTCGCTTCGGGGAGGGCCGACGGCTCCGTGACCTCGACGCCCGGCCAGCCCGGCCCCGTCGGGACCTCGGTGCGGTTCTGGTAGGCCGTCGCAGCGCCGCGGGCACGGACGTCGGCCGCCTCGTTCATCTCGTGACCGACGTGCCCGCGCACCCACTCGAACGTGACCTTGCGGCCCTGCAGCTCGGCGTCGAGCTCCTTGATGATCTCGACGTTCAGCACCGGCTTGCCGTCGGCCTTGCGCCAGCCCTTCCGCTTCCACCCGGCGAGCCACTCGGTGCACGCCTTGATCGCGTACTGGCTGTCGCACAGGATGTGCAGCGGCTCGCCGGTGTCCTTCGTGGCGCGGAGCAGCTGCAGCACGGCCGTGAGCTCACCGATGTTGTTCGTCGCCCTCGGCCATCCGCCGGCTGCCCACCGGTCGTCGTCGACGTACCAGGCCCAGCCGGCCGGGCCGGGGTTGCCGAGTGCGGAGCCGTCTGCGGCTGCGACGATCGTCACGGTGGGACCTCCTGGGTGGTGCGGACTGCCCGTCGAGCGTAACGGACCAGCGCCCGCGCCCGGTGTCAGCGCGTGGCGGGGTCGAGGTTGAGCAGGGTCCCCTTGATCACCCAGTCGTCGCCCTCCGTCTCCATCTGCGGGTTCAGCCACCGCAACTGGGCGACGGTGACGCCGAAGCGCTTCGCGATCGTGATCAGGTCGTCACCCTGGTTGACGCGGTAGCTGACCGGCGTGCCGGTGGTCCCGCGGAGGGTCTCGTCGGCGGCGTCGAACGCGTAGCCGTAGGCGCCCGGGCGAGCCTTGCCGAGCGTGACGTGGAGATCCGGCTCCGGGTCCGGGATCGACCACGACAGCGTGCCGATCGCGAGCACCTTCTGGACCCACGGGCGGTCGCTGTCGTCACCGTCGGACTGGTCGGGCACGAGCACGACGGTGCGCAGCCAGTCCGGATCCGCCCCTGCTGCGGCCAGGCTGACGACGGCCGGGGGCTGCTCCTGCGCGCCCCACCTCGTCGTGCTCACGGCGCGGCCGTCGTAGCCGTCCCCGTACTGCGCCGTGCGCCGGAACTCCACCGACATCGGCTGCGGCTGCGTGGTGCGGTAGCCGGAGAGCTCCGCGTCGAAGGTGCCGTGGTCGTTCGCGACGACCTCGACGTGGACCGCGGTGTCGCCGGACTTCGACACGGCGTCGGTCTCCGCGACCACCGTTCCGGTCGGGACCGCCTGCGGCGCCGCGACGGGCTGAGCGGTGGCGTCGGCGGCAGCCGACCCGTCGACGGGCCCCGGCGTCGCGGAGGCGCTCGGTGCCGCGTGTCCGGTGGGCGCCGGCAACGGTGCGTCGTCGCCGAACAGCGAGCAGCCCGTCAACAGCAGCGTGCTCACGCCCACCAGCGCGACGGCCGTCGCGCCCCGTGTCCTCGTCCGACCCATCGACATCCCCCTTCGTCGGGATGACCGTACCCGAGCGGGAACCGGATCAGCGCCGTCGTGACCGAACCGGTACCCCAGGGTCGACGCCTACTGTGCGGGGCATGAGCGACAACACCCCCGACGTCCGCGGCCCCGAGCCGTCCGACGACCGCGCGCGCAACGACGCGCTGCGCGACGCTGCGCACGGCGACGACCGCGACGGCGTGAGCGAGTCCGAGCAGCGCGCCGCCGACACCTCCTACAGCCCGTCGAGTGAGCGGGAGACCGTCGCGTCGCAGACGCAGCAGCGCAGTGACGAGGACCTCGAGCAGGACGGGATCGACCCGTCGCGGGTCGTCGCTGCGCCGGGCACCGGTGGTGCGGACGACGCCGGTGACGTCGAGCCCGAGCCCGGTGACCTGCACCTGCCGTGGCAGTCCGAGGAGGACCGGAAGGGCTGACCGGCGCCAGCCCCGCGCTGTCAGGGTCCGGCGAGTCGACGCCGGTCCTGCCCCGTCAGGACACGGCGTCCGGGTGCGACCCCGTCCGCTGGCCGGACTCGAGCGTCGCGATGGCCGCGAGGTCCTCGTCGGTCAGCACGAAGCCGTCGACGTCGAGGTTCGACCGGATCCGCGCGGGCGTGACCGACTTCGGCAGCACCACGACCCCCTGCTGCACGTTCCACCGCACGAGGACCTGCGCGACGCTCACCCCGTGCGCCGCCGCGATGCCGCTGAGCACGGGGTCGTCGACGAGCCGCCCGCGTCCGAGCGGCGACCACGCCGCGGTCACGATGCCGTGCTGCGCGTGGAAGGCCATCAGCTCCCGCTGCGGCAGCCACGGGTGCCGCTCCACCTGGTTGACGGCCGGCACCTCGCCGGTCTCGTCGATCACGCGCTGCAGGTGCGGCACCTGGAAGTTCGAGACGCCGACGCTCCGTGCCCGACCCTGTTCGCGCAGTTCGACGAGCGTCCGCCAGGTCTCGACGTAGCGGTCGTTCGCCGCCGCCGGCCAGTGGATCAGGTAGAGGTCGACCGCGTCGAGTCCCAGCCGCTCGAGGCTGGCGTCGAACGCCCGCAGGGTCGCGTCGCGCCCCTGGTGGTCGTTCCACACCTTGGTCGTGACGAAGACGTCGTCGCGGTCCAGTCGGGAGGCACGGATCGCCTTCCCGACGCCCGTCTCGTTGCCGTACATCTCGGCGGTGTCGACGTGCCGGTACCCGGCATCGAGGGCGAGACCGACGGCCGTCTCGGCATCGGTGTCGTCGACCTTGTAGACGCCGAACCCGACCGCGGGGATCGTCGCGCCGTCACGGAGGGTGAGAGAGGTGACCATGCACCCATCCTGCCGACCGTGGCGGTGGTGCGTCGTGCCTCCCGGCTGAGCGGACGCCCGGTCCGACCAGGGACGCCCGGTCCGACCAGGCGCGCCCGCCCCGTCGGCGTGCCGCGTCAGCTCGGGAGCGTGACCGGCTCGGTGTCCGGCAGGGGGCTCGCGTCGCGACCGCGCAGGTCCGGCAGCCACCGCTTCGTGAACAGCGGGAGCAGCACCCCGGCCGCGGCCATCACGGCGCCGACGGTCATGCCGCCGGTGGGGCCGTTCGCGTCGATGAGGAACCCGGCCACCGCGGAGCCGCCGGCCGCGCCGATGAGCTGCCCGGTCCCCATCCAGCCGTAGGCCTCGGCGGTGTCGGAGAACTTCACGGTCGCCGACACCGAGCCGAACATGACCGCGAGGGCGGGCGCGATGCCGGCGCCGGCGATCACGAGCGCCAGGCAGAGCCACCAGAAGTCGGTGCCGCCGACCGCCAGGGCGAGGCCGACGAAGACGATCGACATGCGGGCCCAGAGGGTGTTGCGCGAGATCGGGCGGTGTCCGAGCGCGAGGCCGCCCGCGAGCGACCCGACCGCGAACACGGCGAGGACGATGCCGGCGTTCGGGCTGCCCTCGCCGAAGACGCTCGTGACGCTCGCCTCGACCGCGGAGCACGCACCGATGAGCAGCAGACCGGTCAGGGTCGCCACGACGACCGAGGGGCGCCGGAGCACGACGCCGAACGCGCGCTTCGACCGGGGGATGCGGACGCGGCCGAGCTCGGGGGAGGCGATGAACCACACGCCGCCGACGACCAGGAACACCATGGCGACGACGATCGCCTGCACGGTCCCGATCTGCGTCGCGACGAACGTCGTGATGACGGGCCCGGCCACCCAGATGAGCTCCTGCGCGCTGGCGTCGAGGGAGAACAGGGGCGTGAGCTGCGACGAGGTCACCATCTTCGGGTAGATGGTGCGCACCGCGGGCTGCACGGGCGGCACCGCGAGGCCGCCGAGGAACCCGACGACCACGTAGGCCCACAGCGGCATGAGCACGAACGCGACGACGCCCATGCTCACGAGCGCGACCGCGCTGGTCAGGACGAGCACCGGGCGCATGCCCCAGCTGCCCATCCACCGGCTGGTGAGCGGTCCGGCGATCGCCTGGCCGATGCTGGTCGTCGCGAGCACGAGACCGGCGGCGCCGTACGAGCCGAAGATGTGCTCGACGTGCAGCAGGTACGCGAGCGACAGCATGCCGAACGGGAACCGGGCGGTGAGCTGCGCAGCGATGACGCGACCGACGCCGGGGGTCTTCAGCAGGGGTCCGTAGGCACTCACGAGACGAGTGTACGGACCGGACGGAAGGGGCTGTCACCCGTCCGGGGGCGCTGGGGACGAGCGACCTCCGGAGGGCCCTCCGCGACACGCCGATCGTCGGATTCCACACATGTGGATCGAACCTGTCCACGTGTGTGGGGAAGTGTCGGTGGTCGGCCCCAGACTGGCGGAATCACGGGCCTCCCCGAGGTGTTCACACTGTGGAGAGCTTGTGGAGAACTACACGGCTGTAACACTTCCTCTTGTGGTCGGTGCGGCGGCCAGCCACTAGATGTAGTGTGGAGTCATCGCAGCGGCCCCTCCCGGACCGTGTCTGCGGACAAGCATCAGCACCACCTCCACAGCATCGGAACACCCAGCAAGAACCAGGGGAGATCATGGCCGTCACCGTCTACACCAAGCCGTCCTGCGTCCAGTGCACCGCGACGTACCGCGCCCTCGACAACAAGGGCATCCAGTACGAGGTCCTCGACGTCTCCGCGGACGAGGCAGCGCTCGAGCACGTCAAGAGCCTCGGCTACATGCAGGCCCCCGTCGTCGTCACCGACGACGACCACTGGTCGGGCTTCCGTCCCGACAAGATCGCGACGCTCAGCGCCGAACTCGCGTGATGCGTGCGGGTCCTGTCACGGGACCCGCACCTCCGCCGGCCTGGAGGCACGCACCGCCTCCGACGGGCCACCCCCGATCTGCTGTCCGCACCTCTCCCAAGGAGCGCGCGCATGAGTCGCCTCGTCTACTTCTCCAGCGTTTCCGGCTACACGGCCCGTTTCGTCGAGAAGCTCGGCAGGGACGCGGACCGCATCCCGCTCCACCCGCGTGATCCGTTCCTCCAGGCCGACGAGCCCTACGTGCTCGTCCTGCCGACGTACGGGGGCGGCAACGGGCAGGGCGCGGTGCCCAAGCAGGTCATCAAGTTCCTCAACGACGAACGCAACCGCTCGCTCATCCGCGGCGTGATCGTCGGGGGCAACACGAACTTCGGCGAGGCCTACGGCCTCGCCGGGGACGTCATCGCGCAGAAGTGCGGCGTCCCTCTGCTCTACAGGTTCGAACTCTTCGGAACGCCGGACGACGTCCAGGCGGTCAACCAAGGATTGGATGCATTTTGGACGCAGCAGTTGCAGACGTCGATCTGACGTCGCCGCAGACGGGGATGGACTACCACTCCCTCAACGCGATGCTCAACCTCTACGACGCGAACGGGAACATCCAGTTCGACAAGGATCGTGAGGCTGCCAAGCAGTTCTTCCTGCAGCACGTCAACCAGAACACCGTCTTCTTCCACAACCTGAAGGAGCGGCTCGACTACCTGGTCGAGAACGAGTACTACGAGCGCGAGACGATCGACATGTACTCGCTGGAGTTCATCCAGCAGCTCAACGACCTGGCGTACTCGAAGAAGTTCCGGTTCCAGACGTTCCTCGGTGCGTTCAAGTACTACACGAGCTACACGCTCAAGACGTTCGACGGCAAGCGCTACCTCGAGCGCTTCGAGGACCGCGTCGTCATGACCGCCCTCGGCCTGGCGCAGGGCAACGAGCAGCTCGCGATCGACCTCGTCGAGGAGATCGTCGCCGGCCGCTTCCAGCCCGCGACCCCGACGTTCCTCAACACGGCGAAGGCCCAGCGCGGCGAGCTCGTCTCCTGCTTCCTCCTCCGCATCGAGGACAACATGGAGTCGATCTCGCGCGGCATCAACTCCTCGCTGCAGCTCTCGAAGCGCGGCGGCGGCGTGGCCCTGCTCCTCTCCAACATCCGCGAGGCCGGCGCCCCGATCAAGCAGATCGAGAACCAGTCCTCGGGCATCATCCCCGTGATGAAGCTGCTGGAAGACTCCTTCTCGTACGCGAACCAGCTCGGTGCGCGTCAGGGTGCCGGTGCCGTCTACCTGTCGGCGCACCACCCGGACATCATGAAGTTCCTCGACACCAAGCGCGAGAACGCCGACGAGAAGATCCGCATCAAGACGCTGTCGCTCGGTGTCGTCGTGCCGGACATCACGTTCGAGCTCGCGAAGAACAACGAGGACATGTACCTGTTCTCGCCGTACGACGTCGAGAAGGTCTACGGCGTCCCCTTCGGCGACGTCCCGATCTCCGAGAACTACCGCGCGATGGTCGACGACCCGCGCATCAAGAAGACGAAGATCAAGGCGCGTGACTTCTTCACGACCATCGCCGAGATCCAGTTCGAGTCGGGCTACCCGTACATCGTGTTCGAGGACACGGTGAACAAGGCCAACCCGATCAAGGGTCGGATCAACATGTCCAACCTGTGCTCGGAGATCCTGCAGGTCAACACCCCGACGACCTTCAACGAGGACCTCTCCTACAAGGAGATCGGCAAGGACATCTCCTGCAACCTCGGCTCGCTGAACATCGCGCTGACGATGGACTCGCCGGACTTCGGCAAGACCATCGAGACCGCGATCCGCGGCCTGACCTCGGTGTCGCAGATGTCGCACATCTCGTCGGTCCGCTCGGTCGAGGACGGCAACGACAAGTCGCACGCCATCGGCCTCGGCCAGATGAACCTGCACGGCTACCTCGCTCGTGAGCGCGTGTACTACGGCTCCGAAGAGGGCATCGACTTCACGAACATCTACTTCTACACGGTGCTGTTCCACGCCCTGCGTGCCTCGAACAACATCGCGATCGAGACGGGGGAGACGTTCGACGGCTTCCGCGACTCGAAGTACGCGTCGGGGGAGTTCTTCGACAAGTACACCGAGCAGGCGTGGACGCCGGCGACCCAGCGCGTCGCCTCGCTGTTCGACGACGCGAACATCGCGATCCCGACGCAGGACGACTGGAAGGCGCTGAAGGCGTCCATCCAGGAGCACGGCATCTACAACCAGAACCTGCAGGCCGTCCCGCCGACCGGTTCGATCTCGTACATCAACCACTCGACGTCGTCGATCCACCCGATCGCGTCGAAGATCGAGATCCGCAAGGAAGGCAAGCTCGGCCGCGTCTACTACCCGGCGCCGTTCATGACGAACGACAACCTGGACTACTACCAGGACGCGTACGAGATCGGTGCGGAGAAGATCATCGACACGTACGCCGCGGCGACGCAGCACGTCGACCAGGGCCTGTCGCTGACGCTGTTCTTCAAGGACACCGCCACCACGCGCGACATCAACAAGGCGCAGATCTACGCATGGCGCAAGGGCATCAAGACGATCTACTACATCCGTCTGCGCCAGCTCGCCCTCGAGGGCACCGAGGTCGAGGGCTGCGTCAGCTGCATGCTGTAGAGCCGCTGCTCTCTCCCTGGAGGCGCGGGGCGGGCCCCGCCCCGCGCCTCCAGTCCGCTTGATCGTTCTGTCCACCACCACCCGGAAGAAAGCCATGACCCTCACCGACCCGGTCCACGCCACGGGCAAGTCCATCCCGCTGATCAGTGCGGTCAGTGCCATCAACTGGAACCGCATCCAGGACGACAAGGACGTCGAGGTCTGGAACCGTCTGGTCAACAACTTCTGGCTGCCCGAGAAGGTGCCGCTGTCGAACGACGTGCAGTCGTGGAACACGCTCACGCCGGAGGAGCAGCAGCTCACCATGCGGGTCTTCACCGGCCTGACGCTGCTCGACACCATCCAGGGCACCGTCGGCGCGATCAGCCTGATCCCCGACGCGATCACCCCGCACGAAGAGGCCGTCTACACGAACATCGCGTTCATGGAGTCGGTGCACGCGAAGAGCTACTCGTCGATCTTCTCGACGCTCGCCTCGACGCCCGAGATCGACGACGCCTTCCGCTGGTCCACCGAGAACGTGAACCTGCAGAAGAAGGCTCAGATCGTCCTCGACTACTACACCGGTGACGATCCCCTGAAGCGCAAGGTCGCCTCGACGCTGCTCGAGTCGTTCCTGTTCTACTCCGGCTTCTACCTGCCGATGTACTGGTCCTCGCGGGCGAAGCTCACCAACACCGCCGACCTGATCCGCCTGATCATCCGCGACGAAGCCGTCCACGGGTACTACATCGGCTACAAGTTCCAGAAGGGCCTGGAGGGCGCTTCCGAGGAGCGCAAGCAGGAGATCAAGGACTACACGTTCAACCTGCTCTTCGAGCTCTACGAGAACGAGGTGCAGTACACGCAGGACCTCTACGACGGCGTCGGGCTGACCGAGGACGTCAAGAAGTTCCTGCACTACAACGCCAACAAGGCGCTGATGAACCTGGGCTACGAGCCGATGTTCCCCAAGGAGACGACGGACGTGAACCCGGCGATCCTGTCGGCGCTGTCGCCGAACGCGGACGAGAACCACGACTTCTTCTCGGGGTCGGGCTCGTCGTACGTCATCGGCAAGGCCGTCGTGACGGAGGACGAGGACTGGGACTTCTGATCCCGGTGTGACTCGTGGGGGCGCCCTGCTGGCTTCGGCTGGCGGGGCGTTCTCGTTCTCCCCGAGCCGTGGACGTGTCCGGATGGCGCCCCTTCACCGAGAACGTCTCCGGACGGGTCATGTGAGACAGGCGGTCTGCGTCCAGGACCGCGAAGCGGTCAGTCTGTGGGCGTCTGCGGCCCCTCTGCTTTGACAACCCTCAAATCCCGCGCGGCTTCAGCATCACAGCGAATCTCCGTTTCCACCGCGGGGCCGCGGCGCGACCATTAGGTGATCGATCGGCGGACCAATTCGCCCACCAGTTTGAGACGAAGATCTGTCAGTATCAGCGTTGGTCACGAGCAACCTGCCGCGGCCCGATCTGCGAACGGAGCGATTGATGCCGAGCCTCAGCGAAATGCGGCTGGCCGACCTGCGGGAGAAGTACAAGCAGATCGCGGCCTCGCGGCAGTACACGCGCCTGTACGAGAACGACCCGGCCTTCGGGCACATGTTCGCCGTCCTGCACGAGCAGTTGAACAGTCACTTCACTTCCATCAACGACCGTGCGAAGACGACGCAGCACTACTGGGCAGACCCCAGCCGTGCGTTGCTTGGGCTGATCGCTGACATCAAGCAGGACCTGCACGAGTTGTCCCTCGCTGGCGTTGACGTGATCTTGCTTCCTGAGTACGAAAAGGCACTCGAGGATGCGGGGCTTTGGCTGTCCCCAAGCGGTGGCAGCACCGTTCCAGATGACTACGAACCTGTCGACGTACGCCGATACGATGCCGTGTTCACTGTCAGTGACGGCACAGTGCGCCTCGAGACCGCGGCAACGCCGTCCGCACTGAAGATGGTCGGCAGCGGATCGTACGCGAACGTCTACAGCTACGTTGATCCCAACTATGACATCAAGTTCGCGGTCAAGACGGCCAAGCGCGGCATCAGCGATCGAGATCTTCAACGATTCCGCCAGGAGTTTGACGTGATGAAGTCGTTGAGCTTCCCGTACGTCGTCCAGGTGTTCAGGTTCGACGAGGTCCGCAATGAGTACCGCATGGAGTTCTGTGACGACACGCTCCGCGCCTACATCTCCAAGCGCAACGCAGCGCTGTCGTTTTCGTCGCGAAAGCGCATGGCGTTGCAGTTCCTGTACGGGATGAACTACATCCACAGTCAGGGCCACCTGCATCGTGATGTCAGCCTTCAGAACGTGCTGATCAAGGTGTACGCGAGCGAGGCCGTTCTCGTGAAGCTGTCCGACTTCGGGCTCGTCAAGGCTCAGGCTTCGACATTCACTCGCACTGAGACGGACATGCGTGGGACCATCCGCGACCCGGTCCTGCATGATTTCAAGAGCTACAGCTTGGCCAACGAGATGTACTCGATCGGGTGGGTGCTGTCGTACATTTTCTCTGGGCGGGAGTCGCTGCTCACCGGCGAGGATGAGGTTGCGAAGGTCGTGCAGAAGTGCACAGCGCATGACGTCAACAAGCGGTTCGCGTCTGTCCTGGAACTCATCGGGGCCGTAGAGCAGCTGGCCGCCGCTCCAGCCCAGACCTCGGCGTGACGATTGCCGTAGTCCTCGGCTGCCATCTCATGCCTACTTCGTGACTCCTTCTCGTCGACGATGACGCCGCTGGTCTTGCTGCCATAGTCGACCGAGACGGGCATGAAGCCGTTGTAGAAGACAACCCTGAAGGGACGGGCGGCCACCGAGTTGTCAGCCGGGTCGGTCACCGGCGCCCGGAAACTGAAAGGCCTGCCGGCCACCACTCGCTTGAGCCGCACACCGGATCCCGATCGCGGTGGCCTGCCGGGTGCTTGGTTTCTCAAAGTGAGCGTTCTATCGCTGGCGCTAGACCGGTGACCGATCGGCTACTGACCACCCCGGGTCTTCTCTCCGGTCAGCCCGGACTACGCGCTAGCTCAGCCGCTCGTCACTCAGGACGAACTGCGGGATGGTCCTGTTCACCAGGACCCAAATCTTCCGCCGTTCCTTCTGGCTGGGCGCACTGTGGCTATTGAACCAGTCAAGAAGGAACCGGTAGTCGTTCTCCCCGTTGTTCCTGTAGCCGTTGTCGGGGAAGGCGCCGTTCTCCCACAGGTCAGCGAGCAGCGCGCGAGAGGAGTACTCGGTCGTGAGGGCGACGGGCCGGAGGTTCACGTACGCAGCTCGGAGGTCAAACGGCCTCCGGAGGGCAGACACGCCCTCCGTCAACTCGGGAACCTCGAAGTACTCGACGCACACGCTTCCGATAGGAGCTAGCTCGTGGCCAGTGCCCGGATTGCGGATTGCGTAGAGGTAGCGAAGTCCGGTGTTGCCGCACACGCAGGTCCCGGTGCTCGTTGGTTCTTCCTCCAAGCCAGCCACTTCCCACTCCGCGACCGGGGCCGCCCAGGTGCTAGCCCGTGATCCAGCAATCACCGCGGCCCGCAAGCTCTGAAAGTTGTGGCTGGCCATCTGCCCCTCCTCTGGGGAACCTACTGCTGATGATGACTCAAACACGAGAGTTGGGTTGTCCGCTAGCCGATCGACTAACGGACGCTTCGACGGTCGACCGCGAACTAGTCAGATGAACCGACCGAGAAGCAGTGTGCGCGCGGAGGCCATCCCGGGGTCGGTCGCCACGATGCGTCAGCCAGTGAGCAGCTCAATCGACTCATCGACCATGCGGAGGCAGGAGGCCACGTCGGTGAAGTCCGTGACGTCGGCCATGAGCGGCACACTGCCGGCAGTCGTGTGCACGAACCCGTCCGTCCATCCGCCGCGCCAAAGAACGAGCTCGACGCTTCGGCCGTCGGTTGCTCGCACAATGACGCCCACCGACTCTGGCTCGATGACCTCAGCTCTCTCGGTCGGCAGCGGTTGTGGCCACGACGCACGGGCGTCACGCCACGTCAGTGCAGACACGTCAAGGCCGGCGCGCGTCCAGGTCTCGATTCGCGAGCGGATGCCCGCGGCGACCGCGTCCAAGTCGACGTTCGGAAGTTCGCGCGGTCTGGGGGCGGCGGTCACAGGTCGATCCTGTCAGTTCCACTGGCGACGATGGCGGCGGTGTGCGCGAAGGCAACACGGGCTTCTCAACGATCTCGACGACAACGCGGTTCGACCTGGCCGACCTCGCCGTTCGCGGCGAAGCTGCCGTCTCAGTAGCCGATCGTCTATCGAGACGGGGCCGAACGATGATCGGCCACCGATCGTGAGGAGTTGAATGCAACCATGCTGTCTCGGCTCCCGCCTCGTGTACTCGGCCTTGCGATCGGCGCGGGGGCACTGGCAGGAGGCCCTGTCATGGCGCTTCTCGGCGTCGGTCTTGGGGAGGACTACCTCGGACTCGTGGCGGCCGGGCTGGTCATCGCTGCTTTTGGATTGGTGCTCGCGGTGGTGGGAGCGATCGGCTTCGCACTGCATGGGCCCGTCCGGCCTAGACGTGAGTAATCAAAGCGAACGTCCATGGCCGAGAGGCCGGTAGAGGATCCGGCGTGAGACGACGCAAGCCAGGCGCAGGAAGCCGATCTTCGCGCCATGAACGCTCTCCTCATCGGGTACGTCCGCGTCTCAACCTACGAACAAGACCTCACCGCCCAGCGCGTTGCGCTTGAACGGCTTGGAGTCCTTCCGACCAACATCCACACCGACCACGGCCTGACCGGCACGAATCGTTCACGACCCGGTCTCCGCGAAGCGCTCGCTTCCTGCCGTGACGGCGACACTTTGGTGATCGCGAAGCTGGACCGATAAGCCAGGAGCCTCCGCGACGCGAAGGACATCGTCGATGAACTCACCGCGAAGAACGTCAAGCTCAACATCGGGGGCTCTGTCCACGATCCCAACGACCCCGTGGGCCGGCTGCTGTTCAACGTCCTCGCGATGGTGGCTGAGTTCGAATCAGACCTGATTCGAGCCCGAACGCGCGAGGGGATACAGATCGCCAAGGCAAAGGGGCACCTCCGCGGGCGACAGCCCAAGCTCAGCGCCGCGCAGCAACGACATCTCCTCGAGGTGCACGAAGCCGGCACGCACTCGGTCGCCGAGCTCGCCGAGCTGTTCGGCATCGGACGAGCAACCGTCTACCGCTGCATCGACCGCCAAGCTCACCCCGACCGCTGACCAGACCGATCCGCTCTCGGGCAAACGCGTCCGAGAGCGGATCCGTTGCCGGACAGCCGGTCACTCCCGCCGTCTAGGCAGGTGCACCGAAGAGGCGTCCGCCCGAAGCTACGTGCGTGGCGAACTCGGCTACGAAGAAGATCACGATCACACCGCCGAGGGTGCTCAGACCGACGAACGAGGCAAGCCGCCGTTCCCGACGACGCGCTACTGCCCAGTGTGACCCGAACACAAGCGCGGCGATGGTGATGAGCGGGTGCCCAATGAGCACTATCGACCCTGCCTGGTAGTTGCAATGCGCGGTCTCCGCCGCGCATCCGTCGAACGCCATTTGACTGAGGAGAACCCAGAACCAGGCGACTGGCGTGGCCAGATACGCCATCACCAGGCTGGCCGCCGTGACTGCCAAGTCGGCCAATGACACTACCCTGGACCGTCGCTGCAGGTCAGTAGGTCCGGCAACGTCGGGTCCGCTCCAGTCATCGAACCGCGTCTGCATCATCCGACGATAGAGGGTAGCTCCGAACTGGTTCTGGCTCCCCACGACGCGTACGTCGTGCGTGTCCGGCAGGCGATCGGCTACCGGACGGCCGCAGCACCACTCAGTTGGACAGTCCTGGGGCCGACGTCATCGCAGTCCGGCCGCGAAGCAGCCGAGGACAACGCCCATTGCCACCATCCCAAGCGCGACCGCGCGAAAGAGAGCAGTAGGCAAAGCTCGGTAGCGTTGTGCGGCTCGTTCGCCGTAGAAGACCCTGACCTGCCGCGCGAAGAACTCGCGACCCTCCTCCGGGGCCGCTGCGAAGATCACGCCGAGCAGGAGGAACACGCCTCCGACGATCCACAGCGGCCAAACTGCATCCATTCCCGTGACCTCCGCTGTTCGTGCTGCTGCTGGTTCGCCAAGCCAAGCAGCTTTCGCTGTACCCACCCCTGTCTCGTCCACCGATCGGCTATCGAGAACCCCTAGCAGGGTTCGAGTTAACAACCGAACTTGATCAATCTAGCCTGATGATATGAGTGAGGATAGGGCCCGGGACGTTTCAGCGGTTGCGAGTGCGCTCCGCGTCGGGGTCGGAGCGTTTCGACGACGCCTGCAAGACCTCAAGGCGGACGGTGACCTGAGCGGCCCACAACTCGCAGTCCTGTCGCAGCTCGAGCGTGAACCATCCGGCCTCACCGGGGCGGAAATAGCTCGACGTGAGCAGATCAGCCCGCAGGCAGTCAACACAACAGTGGCCAGCCTGGAAGCCCTCGCGCTCGTCGCCAAGACACCGGACCCGACCGATGGGCGACGAGTGATCATACAGATCACCGCCGCCGGCCGAGACGGGATCACGACCGGGAGGACCGCTCTCACTGTCGCCATCGCAGAAGCGATGACCACCTCACTCAGCACCCGCGAAATCCGTGTGCTGGACGAGGCAGCGACGCTGCTGCAAACCCTCAGCACGAAGCTGCACTAACCCTCCGGCGTACCGCCGCACTCATTAACACCCTGAGAGGGGTTTCTTTGTCGTCCCCAAAAACGGTCACGGCCCCGACGATCGGCAAGCCGTTCCCACTGCGGTTCACGCTGCCGATGCTCCTGGGTTCGGCTCTGAACCCGATCAACAGCTCCCTGATCGCCACCGCCCTCGCACCGATCGCGCACGGCATCGGAGTACCCCTCGGGCAGACCACCGCGCTGGTCACCGTCCTCTACCTCGCGACCGCCATCGCGCAGCCCACCGCCGGCAAGGCCGCGGAAGTGTTCGGCCCCCGCCGGGTGTTCCTCACCGGCATCGTCCTGGTCCTCCTCGGCGGAACGCTCGGCGGTTTCGGTCAGAACCTGCTGATGCTCGTCGTTGCCCGCATCCTCATCGGCCTGGGTACGTCCTGCGCGTACCCGACCGCGATGCTGCTCATCCGTCGCCGCGCCACCGACGCCGGCCTAGATCGACCACCCGGCGGGATCATGGGCGCCCTTCAAATCGCCGGCATCGCCATCGCATCTCTCGGCTTGCCCATCGGGGGTGCACTCGTCGGAGCATTCGGATGGCGATCAGTGTTCTTCGTGAACCTTCCTGTCGCCGCCATCACGCTCGTTTCCGCGCTCATCTGGGTGCCAGCCAGCGAGACCCGCTCCGAACGGCTCACGTTCGCCGGCTTGGCCCGGAAGCTCGATCTCGTCGGCATCGTCGCGTTCGCCGCCGCGATGACCACCACCCTGCTCTTCCTCTTCGGGCTGCCACACGCGAACTGGACCCTCCTCGCTGTCGCCGCTGTTCTCTGGGTCGGCATGGTGCTCTGGGAAGGGCGCGCATTCAGCCCCTTCATCGACGTCCGGCTCCTCATCACCAACCAGGCACTCAGCGCCACCTACCTTCGATTCGGCCTCGTAATGTTCTGCATCGCCGTCCTCCTCTACGGCCTGACCGCCTGGCTGCAATCAGCCGTCGGCGTCACCGAAACTGCCGCGGGGCTGCTGCTGCTCCCGATGACCCTCGTCGGCGGGATCGTGATCATCCCAATTGCTCGTCGGAACGCGGTTCGTGGCCCCCTGCTCTGGGCCGCCGGGCTCAGCGTCCTCGCGGCCGCAGCGACCTGCCTGCTGACCTCCACGACGCCGCTCTGGATCGTGATCGTCATCACCGTCGCGTTCGGGATCGTCATGGGTGCCAGCACCAGCGGCGGGCAGACCGCCCTCTACAGCAGAGCCGCAGCCGACCAGTTCGGTACCGCATCGGGACTGTTCCGCACCTTCAGCTACATCGGCTCCATCGCCGCAACCGCCGTCACCGGCGTCGTTTTCAGCGACGGCGCTACCGACCACGGCATGCGCACCCTCGGCCTGATCATGCTCGGCGTCACCCTCGCCGCCGGAGCCCTCACCCTCGGCGACCGCACCATCCGCCGCGCCACCCCCTCCACCTGAACGGAAGAACCTCGTGCCCATCACCACGATCGACCCCAACGCCGCCCTCATCGTCGTCGACCTGCAAGAAATCCAGCGGTCCCTCCCGCACCACCACGACCTCGACACGGTCATCGAGAACACCACCAAGCTCACCACCGCGTTCCGTGAACGAGACCTCCCCGTCGTTCTCGTCAACGTCGGCGGTATGCCCGAGGGGCGCACCGCAGCCCCGACCGGAGACATGCAGTTCCCCGACAACTGGAACGAGCTCCTGCCCGAGCTCGACCAGCAGCCCGACGACCTCACCGTGACCAAGACCACCTGGGGTGCATTCCACAACAGCGACCTCGCCGACCGGCTCCGTACCCGCGGCGTAACGAATGTGGTCATCGCCGGCGTTGCTACCGGCTTCGGCGTCGACAGCACCGCCCGCGAAGCACACTCCGCCGGCTTCAACGTAACCCTCGTTACCGACGCGATGACCGATCACGACGGAGACGCGCACGAGCATGCCGTCACCAAGATTTTTCCGATGCTTGGTGAGACCGGTACCACCGCCGAGGTCCTTGCGCAGCTCTAGCGACTGTCCGGGCAAGCGTCTCAACCGACCGCCGGATCTTGAGATACCCGGGATAGAAGCGACGGTCTCGTTCGCTACGGTGAGGGGGTACTCGAGAAGGGCTTGAAGCTGCGATGAGCGCTAAGGATGACCGCCACCAAGCCCTCCTCGCTGCCCTCCAGCGGCAGCAGACCATGGGTGTCGCGGAGCTCGCGCGCGTACTCGATGTGACCGAGATGACGGTCCGCCGCGACCTCGAGGTCCTCGAGCAGGACGGACTCATCGAACGGTTCCACGGTGGAGCCCGGCTGACGCCCAGAGCGAGTTTCGAACCGCCGTTCGTCCTGCGTGAGCGGATGAACGCGTCGCAGAAGCGTGCCGTGGCAGCCGCTGCCGCAGGCCTGGTCCGTGACGGTGAGACCGTCGTCCTTGATGGTGGGTCGACGGGGCTCGCCCTTGCAGCCGAGCTGTCCACCCGTCGAGTGACCATCTGCCCTCTCAGTCTTCGGGTGGCATGGGCCTTCGAACGGTCCACGAGCGTCACCCTGCTCCTCCCGCCGGGTGTGGCGCGGCCCGGGGAGCTCAGCCTCACGGGATCCGAGACGATCGACTACCTCGGACGGCACCACTTCGATCGCTACCTCCTCACGGCGAGCGGCTTCACCATCGCCGAGGGCTTCACGGAGTGGAACGCCGAGGACGCAGCGGTCAAACGCGCTGCGCTTGCCAGCGCTGCGACGTGCGTTGCGGCCGTGGACGCCGGCAAGTTCGGGCGCCTCGCGTTCGCCGATGTCTGCGCGATCGACAAGCCCGACTGCGTCGTCACGAGCGACGACCTGCCCGGTGGCGCCTTGTCCGCGCTCCAACAAGCTACCCAGTCCGTTCACCTGGCCTCCTAGCCGCGTCCCACGAGCTCTGGAACACACTCGTAACCAGGCGGAAACACCAAAGCGAACATCCAGTCGGTCTAATGAACATTGCCGATGTTCGAACTAACGCCCTATCTGTGCTATGTTCTCCCGCATCGGCAACGACGCCCACTGACGGAGACCTTCATGACCACCAGCGACGCTCAACGAGTCACGACCGGCACGGACCCGGCACCGAACACGATCTCGACCGATCTCGGCACCGGTTCGATCGGCCTCGGCGGAGCGCTGATGCAAGCCATCGCGCAGATCTCGCCGACGCTCGGCATCTTCTACACGATCGCGTTCACGACCTCGCAGGCCGGCCGAGCCGCCCCGTTGACCTACCTCGCGGCCTTCCTGATCTGCCTCGTGCTCGCAGCGCCCATGGTCGGGCTGGCACGGCACCTGCCCTCCGCGGGCGGCTTCTACACGTACGTCTCCGCGGGCATCGGCCCCAAGTCGGGCTTCATCGTCGGCTGGCTGTACGGCCTGTCCGTCGCGATCGTCCCCGCCGCGCTTGCCGCCTTCACCGGCTCCGTCCTCGAGAGCGAGCTCGCTGGCAAGTACGGCTTCGGCGTCCCCTGGTGGGTGTACTCGGCAGTGATCCTCGTGATCTGCTTCGCCTGCGCCTACCGAGGAATCACCATCTCGGTCCGGTTCCTCGTCGTCATGACCTGCTTCGAGATGGTCGTCGGCCTCGGTCTGGCAGTGACCGGCCTGTTCTCGCCCGGCCCCGGCGGAGTCAACGTCTCCGGCTTCAACCCGACGAGCATCCCGAGCTCCTCTGGCTTCTTCCTCGCCGTCGTGCTCTCGATCTTCGCGTTCACCGGGTTCGAGAGCGCCGCAGCAGTCGGCGAGGAATCCCGCGACCCCAAGCGCATCATCCCGAAGGCCATCATCGGATCCCTCATCCTCATCGGCGTCTTCTACGTCGTCACCGCGTGGGGACTGCAGATCGGCTGGGGCACCGACAAGCTCGACTCCCTGGCAACATCAGCAACCGCTCCCGCCTTCGTCCTCTCCGACCGGCTCTGGGCGGGCGGCTCGATCATCGTCCTCATCGCCCTGGTGAACTCCGGCCTCGGCGTGTGTATCGCGTGCACCACCAGCGCAACGCGCACCCTCTACGGCATCGCCCGCACCGACGCTCTCCCCAAGGCGCTGACCATCGTGCACGAGAAGTACCGCACCCCGCTCGTCGCCGTCGTGCTGCAGTCCGCGGTCGCGCTGATCATCTGCCTCGGCGTCGGGGTTCCGCTCGGACCGGTGAACCTGTTCAACATGCTCGGCACCACGGGCACCTTCGTCTACATCCCGATCTTCATCATGATGAACATCGCCGCGTTCCTCTTCTTCCGGAAGCGCGTACCCGGCGAGTTCAGCATCTGGGCGCACGTCGTCGCCCCGATCATCTCCACCGCCGCACTGATCCTCATCGGTTACAACAGCATCGTCCCGCTGCCAGCGTCCCCGATCCTGTTCGCCCCGTTCATCGCCGCCGCGTACGTCATCAGCGGCCTCGTGATCCTCTTCGCCCGCAACCTCCGCCCCGGCAAGCGCGGCTGGATGGAACACGCCGGCGAACTCCCCGACATCGACTGAGCCACCTCCGCACGGAACCAGGAACACCATGAGCACTGCACTGCCCACCCCGACACTCCCTGCACGCGTCGACACCCTCGTCATCGGCGCTGGTACCGGAGGCGCCGCCTTCACCGCCGCCCTCGCCGGCAACAGCGATGAGCAGATCCTCCTCGTCGAAGCAGGACCCGACTACGGCCCCCGGGCCGACGGGAACTGGCCCGAGGACGTCCTCGACGCCCGTACCATCCCGCTCTCCCACGACTACGACATCACCACCCACAACACTTCCGGCGACGGCGTCCTCGACCTCCCGCGCGCACGGGTCGTCGGCGGCTGCTCGTCACACAACGGCTGCACCGTCTCGATCAGCGCCGCAGCCGACTACGACGGCTGGGCAGCCGAGGGCAACCCCGGCTGGGAAGCAGCATCGGTGGTTCCGATCCTCGAGACGGTGCGGGACCGCTTCAAGTCCCGCCGCTACACGATGACCGAACTCACCGAACCGCAGCGCGCCTTCGTCAACGCCGGAACCGCAGCAGGGCTGCCCTTCGCCGACGACCTCGACGACATCGCCGCCGCGGAAGGCATCGGACCGATGCCGGTCAACATCGTCGACGGCGTCCGCTACAACGCCGCCTTCGCGTTCCTCGACGCCGTCCGCGACCGACCCGGACTCACCATCGCCGGACTCACCGCCGTCGAGCGCATCGACGTCCAGGACGGCGTCGCCGTCGGCGCCTGGCTCACGACGGGCACCGGCTCCCACTACATCAGCGCGGGACGAGTCGTCGTCGCGGCCGGGGCCTACCACTCCCCAGCCATCCTCCTGAAATCGGGCGTGGGCCCCGCCGCCGAGCTCGATGAACTCGGCGTCCCGGTCACGGCCGACGTCGCTGGCGTCGGCAAGCACCTCCTCGACCACTCCTGCGTCGCGGTCGACTTCGCCGGCCGTCCTGGTCTCGTGACCGACCTCGAGAAGCTCGGGTGGTTCCCGGACGAGCAGACCGTCGGACGTGCACGATCCAGCCGCTGCGACGACGGGCCGTACGACATCCACGTGTTCATGGTCGCCGGCAGCAACTCCGGCCACCCGGGGCTGCCGCCCATCTCGCTCTACGGCGGCGCGATGCGGGCGAAGTCGGAGGGCGTCGTCACCCTGAACAAGGATCTCGACATCAGCAAGCCGGTCGTCGATCACCGGTACGGCACCGACCCCGAGGGCTACGACCGGCAGGTCCTCGCCGAGTCGCTCGAGCTGCTCCATCGGATGACCGAACAGCCCGAACTCGCCGCCGTCCTCGGCGACCCGGTGCCCCGCGGCCACGCGCCGTTGGACGACATCGTCAACTACTGCCACCCCGCAGGCAGCTGCAAGATGGGGCCCGCACACGACCCGCAGGCTGTCGTCGACGCCGACGGGAAGGTCCACGGCGTCGACGGCCTCTACGTCGCGGACGCTTCGATCATGCCGTCGATCACCCGCGGCAACATCAACCTCCCCACCGCCATGATCGGTGCCAACATCGCCGTGAAGATGCTCGGCATCGAGACCAGCCGCGTCTTCGACGTGCTCGCCCCGAGCGCGTGAAAGGAACACCCGTGACCACCGCCATCACCCCGTTCGAAGCCGACATCCTCGACCAGCCCGCCGCACTGCACCGCATCGCGGAAGCTGCTCTGCCCGAACAGCTCACCGACCTCACGGCGCGCCCCTGGAGCCGCATCGTGCTGACCGGCATGGGCAGCTCCCACTTCGCCGGCATCCCGACCTGGAGGGCCCTGACCGGAGCAGGCAGGACCGCATGGGCCGTCGACGCCGGCCAGCTCCTGGACACACCGGAGCTCCTCACCGACGACACGCTGCTCGTCGCCACGTCCCAGTCGGGTGCCAGCGGTGAAGTCGTCGAGCTCCTCGACCGCATCGACGGTGGCAAGCGCCCCGGCGCCGTCATCGGCATCGCTGCCGACGAGAACAGTCCCCTGGCGCAGCGCGCTGACCTGTTCCTGCCGCTCCACAGCGGTCCGGAAGCGACGGTCAGCACGAAGAGCTACCTCAACACGCTCGTCGCGCACGAAGCGTTCATCGCCGCCGCCACCGGGGGTGACGTCACTGCTGCGCAGCGTGAGGCGGCTCGCATCGCGGACACCGTGCAGCACGTCATCGACAACACTCCGACCGCCGCCATCGCCGCCACGACCCTCAGCGCCGACCGCCCCCGGTTCGCCACGGTCGGCAACCGTGACGACGCTGCCACCGCGCTGTTCGCCGGGCTCATCACCAAGGAGTCCTCGAAGGTCGCTGCAGAAGGCCACGTCGGTGGGCAGTTCCGCCACGGCCCCTTCGAACTCGCTGGCCTCGGCTTCACCGGTGTGCTCTACGGCGCACGCTCCAACGACACCGACGGCAGCGTCCGACGCCTCGCCACGGACCTCGTCGCGACCGGCGCGCAAGTGGTCCTCGTCGGTGACCTCGAGATCGACGGAGCCGTCACGCTGGCTGCACCGTCCTCCTCGCGGCTGGAAGGCCTCGCGACGGGGGCTGTCGTCGCGCAGCTGCTCGCCGTGGACCTCGCTCGTGAGAACGGGGTCGAGCCCGGCGCGTTCGCGTTCGGCAGCAAAGTCACGACGGCGCTGTGATCAGCGACCGATGAGCACCACAACGGCCCGCGTCGGCCTCGACATCGGTGGCACGGCGACCCGCATCGCGCTCGTCGCCGACACCGATGTCGTCGACGCCGTCACCATCAGCACTCCGGCGTCCCACACCACCGCTGTGACGGAGCTGCGGACGGCGATCGGATCGCTGCTGCAGCGTGCAGCGCGCCCGATCACCGGGATCGGTGTCGGAGCCAGCGGGCCCGTCGATCGTGACGGGGTCATCCGGAACGAGGACACGTTGCTAGCGCTCACCGGGATCGACCTTCCGAGCGAGCTGGGTGGAGCGTTCGGGGTGCCGGTCGTCGTCGACAACGACGCGGTCACTGCCGCGCTGGCGGAGTACCGGGTCGGTGCCGGGATCGGCGCTGCAGCGATGCTCCTGCTCACGCTGGGTACCGGTGTCGGGGTGGCCGTCGTCCGCAACGGAGCGATCCTCCGGGGCGGCGACGGCCTCCACGCCGAAGCCGGCCACATCACCGTTCCGAACGGACCGGCACCCTGTTACTGCGGTCGTGCGACGTGCCTCGAGCAGACCGCATCACGGTCCGGTCTGCAACGTCGTGCTCGTACCGTGACGGGTGTCTCGGACCTGCAGGCGTTGCAACGTTCGGCCACCACCGATGCTGCAGCTCGACGCGTGCTCGAGGACTACGGCACCCGGGTCGGCGAGGGCATCATCGAACTCGCGACCCAGTACCGACCCGACCGGGTCGTCCTCGGTGGCAGCGCCGCCACGCTGCTGCCCGACTTCGCGGATGCGATGCAGCAGACGGTGTCCGCGATGACGTCCGCACCCGTCCCGGAGATCACCGGTACGGCACTCGATGACCTCGGCGGCGCCATCGGCGCCGCGCTGCTCATCGGACCGGAGGGACAGTCGTGAGCGAGCTGCGGGCAGTGCTGTGGGACATGGACGGCACGCTCATCGCCTCAGAGCCGTCGTGGATCCTCGCGCAGCGCACCCTCGTCGAGCAGCACGGCGGCACCTGGTCCGACGGTGACGGTTTCGCGCTCATCGGGTCCGACATGGAGACGACCGCCGCGGCGATCAGCGCGAAGGGGGTCCCCGGAAGCGCCGAGGACATCAGCCGAGTACTGACCGAGCGCGTCGCAGACGCGTTGCGCGGCGAGATCCGGTGGCGACCAGGAGCCGTCGCTCTCGTCCGAGCCCTGCGGGACGCCGGTGTACCGCAGGCGATCGTCACGACCTCGCCGATGAACATCGTCGAGATCGTCGTCGCCGCCCTGCCCGCCGGTGCCATCAGCGTCTTGGTCACCGAGGAAAGCGTCGAGCGCGGCAAGCCCGACCCGCAGCCGTACCTGCTCGCGGCCCAGCGCCTCGGGGTCAAGATCCACCATTGTGTCGCGATCGAAGACTCACCCACCGGACTGCAGGCAGCAGTGCGCAGCGGTGCAGCCGTGCTTGCCGTTCCATGCGATGTTCCAATCGAGCTCAATCGATCGTGGGCTCGCGTAGACACTCTCGAAGGGCTGACGGTAACTGATCTCGCCGACCTGCCGTTGCAGTCCGAGCAATGACTGCTCTGCCTGCCGCCCAATGGAACATGAAGCTTCTTGCCGGACGGCTCGTGGACCAGGTTCCTATCCCGTTCCACGTCGCCGGGATTTCGTCCGAACAGTCGGTAGCACCCCACCGGTCTAGCCAGCTAGCCGCCAGTGATCGCCGTGTGCGGACGAGCAGACATCGGTGGAACAAAGGGACAGCGAACGATGTGCAGTCGGGTTACCTGCCGCTCGCTTGTCTCGCACGAGCTTGGCGAGACAAGGAGGAGCGCGTCGCAAGCCGACTGAACAGTGTCCTGGTCAGCGCAGTCGGTCTGCGAAGAACGTCGTGATCGCGGCGAGGAGACTCTCGACGCGGTCGATTGGGGCGCTGGAGTAGAAGCCGTGATCGGCCTTCGGGTACTCGTTGTAGGTCACCTCGACGCCGTTGCTGGTGAGAGTATCCGCCAGTTCTTTCCCCTCCGGCCGCAACGTGTCGTACTCGCCAGTTTGGATGATGGTTGGCGGCATCGCAGCGGGAACCATTGGGTCGTACCGGGGGGCGGCGAGGGGCTCACGGCGCCGATCGGCGTCGGGGAAGTAAGCCCAGCTGACTAGCCGCTGCACGAATGGGTTGATCGCTGGCCTGGAGATCGAGGAGGTGCGGTCGGTGCGACTCATATCGGTGACGGGGACGATGAGCGAGACCGCGAGCGGGCGAATTCCGCCGTCGACATGGAGCTGCTGACAGACGTTGATGGCGAGCTTCGAACCGGCGCTGATGCCGGAGAGGAGGAGCTGGCGTCCGTCCCACCCGTGGCGAAAGCCGAAGTCCTGGACCCAGCGGACCGCGTCAAACGCCTGCTCTTCCGCTACGGGGTAGCGCGCTTTGGGCGCCGTTGCGTAGTCGGGGAGGATGACGACGACGCCGAGCTTCGCCGCGAAGTACCGGGCGATGTGGCGGTCCTGCTCCGGGTAGCGGTTGAGGAAGCCTCCGCCGTGGAGCTGCACGATCACGGGCGGCATCTGGTTTAGGCGCGCGGTCGGGACGACAGGGCGGATGACGACCGCGGTGATCACTCCGTGCCGTGTCGGGATCTGGAGCCGGGTTTCCGCGGGTAGTTCCGTCGTAGTGAGGGGGGCCGCGATCTTCGGAACGTAACGGACTCGGGAACCTAAATTGGCGAGGAGCCAGAAGACCGGGTTGATGCGTCGGCGTTGCATGGTGACCTTTCGGGGTGTTCGAATCATGACGTGAAGCAAGAAATTGATTCAGGGTGCAGTGTTGCCGAAGGCAATTCGCCGTAGGCCTGGACCTGCTGCTCTGCGCACCGACTGAGGTGCTCAAGACCCCAGGAGCATTTGGCCGGAGTGGCGGCTACCGAACCTGTGCGCTACAGGTGAGATTGTGATGAGCTGCTGGTGACCGCTGGCCGTCTGGCATCGACGGTTAGTCGCTCCGGTAGCGGCGCCTGATCGGCTCCCGCGAGGTTTGTGCGGGCGGGAAGAGGATCAGTCGGTGCTGGGTGATGTGCTCTGCGGCAAGACTGAGGCGAAGTGCCGCAGGAAGGCAGCGTGCGTAGCGAGCTCGGTGTCGCTGTACGAGGCCAACGCCCCCTGCAGATCGTCGGCAGACGCGTGCAGGAACGGCGCCGTCTGCAATCGGGCGTCGTCGGTGGCGCGGAGCGTCACGATGCGGCGGTCTTCGCTTTCGCGGGTGCGGGTGACGAGCCCGCGCGCTTCAAGTCGCTTAATCAGTGCGTTCGTTGCGCCCGAGGTCATCCCGATTCGCCAGTGCAGTCGGGCTGCGGACAGCGGGTTGCCTTCGTTCTCTGCCCAGAGGATCTCGCCGAGGGCGGCGCCGTCGTTCATGGGGAGATCGAGGAACGCCGCCAAGTGGTGCGCTGACTCCTGGTACCGGATGGCGTAAGACCTAAGTGCTTCCAGAACGTCGGTCCGCGGGTCAGTCACGACGCTGATTCTCTCGCACGCTTGGAACGCAGAACGAACGTCATGGTGATGGCGATCAGAACCAGCACTGCCGCGGAGACCAGGTATGCGGTGTGGTAGCTGCTCAACTGAGCGAGGAGCTGCTGGCGGGCCCCGGTGCCGTTGGCTTGTACGTAGTCGGAGGCGACGGCTTGGGCGACTGTGGAGAGGATGGCGGTGCCGATTGCGCCGCCGACTTGCTGGACAGTGTTGACCATCGCGGAAGCGACGCCGGCGTCGGCCGGGCGGACGCCGGCGGTCGCGAGGTTGAAGGAGGCGCCGAAAATGTTGCCGAGCCCGAGTCCGAGGGTAAACAGGCCGAGACCGATCGTGACCCAGTAGTTGCTGGTGAGGGAGGTCGTGGTCAGGATCATCAGCGCCGCTGCGGCGAACAGGACGCCGGTGATGATGACAACCTTCGGGCCGAACTTGGTCAGCAGGCGCGGCGCGATCAGTACCGAGCTGAGCATGATGCTCAGCGGCATGGGGAGGAACGCGACACCGGACTGAAGCGGCGTGTAGCCGCGGACGACCTGCAGGTAGTAGGTGACGAAGAGGAACACGCTGAGCAGGGCTGCGCCGACGAGCGCCAAGGTGATGAACGCGCCACCTCGGTCCCGGTCGGTGACCACCCGCAGCGGAAGGAGCGGGTGCGCGACCCGAGTCTGGACAATGCAGAAAGCGACGGTTAGCACGACACCGGCCGCGAGCGGCACAAGCGTGATCGCAGCTCCCCAACCTTTCTCCGCGGCGGACGAAAAGCCGTACACGATGCTGACGAGACCGAGGACGATCAGCACGGTGCCGAGGGCGTCGAGGCGGGGCGTCTGTTCGGGCTTGGTCTGCTTGGGGATGAACAGCACGGCGCCGAGGATGGTCACGGCCGCGAACAGCAGGTTCACCAGGAGGCACAACCGCCATGAGGTGTATTCGGTGAGCGCGCCGCCGAGGACGAGTCCGATCGCGCCGCCGGCGCCGGCGACTGCCCCGAACACCCCGAATGCGCGGGCTCGTGCCTTCGGTTCGGTGAACGTCGTGGTGAGCAGCGCCAGCGAGGCCGGCGCAACGAGCGCGCCGAAAGCCCCCTGCAGGGCGCGGCCTGCGATGAGGAACTCCAGGTTCGTCGCAGCACCCGCTATCGCGGACGCAACCGCGAAGCCGACCAGGCCGGTGATGAACGTCGCCTTCCGGCCAAACAGGTCCGCGAGACGGCCTCCGAGCAGGAGCAGACTGCCGAACGCCAGCGCGTATGAGGTCACTGCCCACTGGCGTTGTGCGTCGGTAAACCCGAGGTCTGCTTGGGCGCTCGGCAGGGCGATGTTGACGATGGTGCCGTCGAGGACGACCATCAGTTGCGTCACCGCTAGGGTCGCAAGGATCCAGCCCGTCCGGAGCGGCCGCTCCTGATCGCGCGACTTCCGAGTGCTCTGGCTCGCCGGAGTGGTCGTCGTTTTCGTGTTGGTCATGCTGTGTGTGTTCCTGTCGGTTCGGCGGGTCAGAGCGCTTCGTAGGCGGGCAGGGCCGGGACGTGCTTCTCGCTGGTGAGGTGCTTTTCGGCGAAGCGCTGCAGCGGCTTCGCGGACGTCACGCGGTGCAGGGTTTGGATGCCTGCACGACCGAGACGTGTCGACGGGTGCAGCAGCCGTGCACCACCAGCAGGGAGGCCCTGTGCGCTGTCTGCGTATCGGCGGAGCAGCCGCTCGTACTCGCCGAACGCGTCGTGGTGCGTCGTCGGGCCGTTGAGGGTCTTGCCGAGTTCACCGGCGAGGATGTACCCGCCCGCGAGCGCGAGTGTGGTGCCCATGCCGGTCGGCCCGGACCCCCAGGCGGCGTCGCCGACGAGGACGACCCGCCCCTTGCTCCACCGGGACACGACGACCTGTTCCATGCGCTGCACGTAGAACTCGTCACGGCGAGCGTCGAATCCGTCGAGGATCCGGCTCGTCTGCCAGCCGGCATCGCGGAACCTCGCGCGAAGGACGTGAAGCTGCGCCTCGACGGGGAGGGTTTCGAAGCCCATCGGCTCGGACTCGAACGACATGCTCGCCCGGATGGTGCCTTCATTGTCCGGGCGGATGGATGCCACGCGACCCCGGGTGCCGGTGTACCAGTCCCAGTACTCGGTGTCCTCCGGGGTCCGGTCGATGGTGCCGTAGGTGATCGTCACACCAAAGTCGCGCAGCTCGGTCTCCTCGACGAAGAGGATGCGACGCGTGCGAGAGCTCCTGCCCTCGGCCACGATCACGAGGTCGAAGCGCTCGGTCGCGCCGCTGTCGAACGTCACCTCCGCAACGTCGGAGGTCTGCTGGACACCGATGATGAAGTCGCCGTAGCGGAGGTCGACGCTGTCGGGGACGAGATCGACGAGGATCCTGGAGAACCGTCCGCGGAGGATTTCGATCTCAGCAGTCGGGCCGTCGCCGGTGGTGCTCTTCGGAAACTCCGCGTACGGCTTGCCGTCGCGTTCGACGTAGCGGGTGCCGGCCTCACCGGTGAGGTGCTGCATAACGATGCTCCGGACGCCGAGTCGGTCGAGGACGTCCTTGCCGATGCCGCGCACGTCGATGTTCTGTCCGGTTTGTCGCTGCTCGGCCGACCGTTCGAGCAGCGTCACGTCGAAGCCGGCGCGGGTAAGGCCCCAGGCGAGGGTCGGGCCGGCAACACTGGCGCCGGTGACGAGGACACGGGGACGGGACATGGTTCCTGCTCTCGGAGTTGTGCAGACGGAGGGTTGGCTACGCCGAACAGTACACTTCACAGTGATACTACTTCACAGGGAGAACAAACAGGGTGGTGCTGGCTAGCCTTCAGCCCGGGCGGGATGCGCATTGATAGCGCGACCGACCCTCGTCTCTCGGTGTCGAATACGACCGTCTAACGGACGCTTGGTCGTACTCCCCGATGGAGTGTCGGAGCCGATCGATCTGTGCTTCGACGGCCTCGTAGCATTCCTGGTCGGTCGGAGCGTGCCCAAGATCACGTCTGAGGTCGTTGCGGAACCTTTCGGTCATATGTCGCATGAGTGAGACGGCGGTGCCAGGATGATCGACTGCGTCGAGGAAGGCGGCTGCGAGGTTCGCGAGGACGCCGATCATGATGCGACGGTCAGCGACGGTGACGAGCTCGGGATGATCCATGGCGGCGTGCCTACTCCGATCCGGCGCTACGGGATGAGGCCGCTTTTCGTCCGATAGGCGATCGGCTATCGAGACGCCAGTGGGGCCTTGCTGGTAAGCAGGCACATGCGCATCCGCCCCTTGACTCTCACGCTCCTGATCCTGCTGGCAGCATGCGGAGTCGGGCTCTTCGTGTTGCCACCAGGAGTGCCGACGAAGATCGTCGGAGCAGCGTGCGTCGTGATGGCGTTCATGGTGCTGATCTTCTCGGAACGAGCTGGTCGGTCAGGGCGCTGACAGCACCGGGGTGTTCCCGGTGCCGTCAACCCATCGGCTATCGAGACGGCCCGTCCGGCTCGCTCAGCAGCCAGTCGGTGACTTCGCACTGGCCGGAGCTGTTGCTTCCCGACGCGAGAACGTGCCCATCTGCGCGTAGAGCGACCGTGTGCTGTGAGCCAGCGGACACCCGCACGACGTCACGCCAGAGGCCGACGTCGCACTGACCGTGCGAGTTGTCACCCGCGGCATACACCCGACCGTCGCTGGTCACACCGACCGAATGGTGACTGCCTGCCGCAATCGAGACCACGTTTCTCCAACGAGCGAGGTCATGGAGGCCGGCCGTGTGGTCACCCACGCCAAGGACCGTTCCCCGATCGGTCAAAGCGATCGTGTGAAGGTAGCCCGCGGCCACGGCCCGCACTCCCGACCACTCGGAGACGTCGCACTGTCCTCGGCGGTTGTTGCCGACGGCCAGGACGGTGCCGTCTCTCCTGAGTCCGACCGAGTGCCAGTCACCCGCAGCTACGCCTCGAAGGTCTGTCCAAGACGCGACGTTGCACGCTCCCTCATTCGGGCGGCCCGCAGCGCGTGCCGTGCCATCCTCCAGGACCGCGACAGTGCGTCGCCAGCCGGCGGCGACAGCGGCGACTCCTGTCCACGAGCTGACCTCACACTGGCCGTCTCCGTTCCACCCGGTCGCAAGCAGTGCACCGTGGGTGGTGAGCGCGACGGTGTGGGAGCGTCCCGTGTTCGGAGCGGTGTGCACGTTCCCGACCGCGACGGTGACAACGTGTTCCCAGGTCTGCACCTGGCACTCCTCAGCGCGAGGACTGCCGGCGGCCACCACGGTCCCGTCCGATCGGACTCCGATCGAGTGACGTCGACCGGCAGCGACAACCGCGGAGGTGACGTCGCTTGTCAGCACAGGCATAGACCTCATCATGGTGGCGGTATCGACCGTCCGTCTGCGGATCCTTCAGTGGTCAGATGATCGCGACGTCGTGGGCTCGGAAGAAGTAGCCATCCTGCCCCGGAGGGTATGGCTCCACTTGGAACCGAACACGTTGTCCGGCTCGAAGTGAGTGGTAGCCGGTCATGTTGACGTTGGAGAAGTGAACGAAAACCTCTGACTCGACCTCGTCCGAACGGAGAGCGCCCCAACCGCCCTCATCACTCCACCAGACACACACGCCATCGACCATCTGCACCAGCGCACGCTACCGCGCTGGGTCGTCCGATAGCCGATCGTTCAGCGAGACGCAGGAGTTTCGAGGTCGAGTCTGGCGGCGATGAGTTGCGCCGTTCTGTCTGCGCTGAGATCGCTTGTGTCGATCCACCAACCGCGGTCTCCGAAGCCGCGACGAATCGACCGGTCGAGTTCGTCGTACCCGTCGAAGGTGAACCGCTCGCTCGCTTCTCTCCCTGCGTCGCGCTCCTTGCACGCAGCTGCGCCCGGGGCAAGAACAACCAGAGAGAAGGGATCCGACGAGAGATGCCCGAGTAGTCGATCGAGGTGCGCACCATCCGGGATGACGCAGTCGATGACCGTGACGAACCCAGCCTCGGTGAAGTTCTTGGTCAGCGCAGCGAGATTCCGGTAGCTGAGCTCGACCTGGCGGGCGGCCTCTTCCGCGGGTTGACCAAGTGGCCATACGGCGCCGGCGATGATCATGGCGTTCAATTCATCCGCTGCGATCCGCGCGGCGCGCGGCAGCCTCGTCGCGAGAAGTCGACTCACGGTGGACTTGCCCGCACCGGGCATCCCGGTCAGGATCACTGTCTGCACGAAGCCATCCGATCACGTCCGCGGTCATCCGGCTCCGAGGTGAGCTCCCGACGTCGGCTTGGTCCGAGGAGCCATCAGGCAGCCGGTGCCCGGTAGCGGGTCGGCTATCGGACGCTTCTTTGCCGACTTACCGAAGCTGTGCTTTCACGACGGTGCTTCGTCGCTCGATGAGTGATGGCGCTCTTCACCGTCGAGGAGCCAGTTCTCGACGATCGATCGGGCGTGGGCGCGGTCACTGTCTGTGGGCGCGGTGATCATGGCGGCGCGGCGGACGAACGCCCACATCAGCGTCTCTCGCGGTACTCCTCCGGCGCTGCGCCAGTCGATCGCCGGGAACCGTTCGACACTGACGATCTGCGCTCGTCGGATCCGAGTGGTGAGCAGGTAGTCACGAAGCACCAGCTCGTTCTCCTGGAGGTTGATGCCGGCCCCAACTCCGCGGAGAGCGATGAGAACGGTGACGCCCACGAGCAGGAGGGCGAAGGGCCAATCACGGACGTCCTCGACCAGGACAACGACCGCGAGCACCGTGAGCACGGCTGCGCCTGCTCCGAGTGTGACGCGTGTCACGACTGGCACCGGAACGTCTCGCCGTGTCCGCACCGCCTCACGCACCGTTCGCGACGGCGAACGCGGCCACGAGCCCCGCCACTAGGACGATGAACCCAGCCACGAACCACGGGATGGCGGGGGGAGCACACCGCTGCTGCCCCCACCCGTGGTGCCGCACGGTCTTGACCACGGCAACCACGAGAAGGGCCGTTCCGATCACCATGCCCGCGATCAGGATCGGCAGGAACAGGTCAGCTCCGTTCTTGGCTCGACTGTAGACATCACTCGCCGGTTGGCGGGTTGGATCTGTGCTGACTACCTTGCCAACGGCGACGCCGCAGAAGTGTCCGGGGCCCCAGCGCCTACCGGGCGTGGAGTTCGAGGTAGTCGAGGGCCTGGTGGACCGTCTCTTCAAGAGGGCCGGTGCTATCGATGACAAGCCGATTGTCCGTGCGGGGCTCGTACTCGTCGGCGGTGCGCTGTACCTCGTCCCACGTCGGCAAGGTGAACCCGGGCAGGTCGTTCGCACGCTGTTCGACGCGGCGACGGTGTTCCTCAACGTCCGCACACACGACCTCGATCACGCGCAGCGGTACCCCGGCGGCATCCGCTGTCGACACCCATCCGGCCCGGGCGGCTTCGACGCCGCTCACCGCGTCCGCGATGACAGTCTGTCCTCGCCGCAGGTTCGGTACCGCGATGGCATGCATGATCGAGTACGCCGCGATCCCCGACTGCTCGCGCGGGATTCGGTACTTCCACATCGCACCCTCGATCGCGTCGACGCGGAGCGTCAGCGAGGGCAGCAGCTCCGCGAGCGCAGCAGACAGCGTCGACTTCCCTGCGCCGGGAAGACCACAAACCTGAACCAGCACCGACAACTCCTTCGTTGGCCGTAGCTCCTTGTCTATCGGTCATGGACGCGCAGCACCAGCGAAGTGGATACGCACGCCATGGCCCCGATGACGTGTCCGAATGCCGATCGGCTATCGAGATGTGCTCGGCGTCATCAAGCCAGTGCGGTAAGCGAACGCGATGAGCTCGCTCCTCGACGACAGCTCCAGCTTCGACAGGATGCTGCCGACGTGCGACTTGACTGTGGCTTCGCTGATGAACGCCGTCCGCGCGATGTCTGCGTTCGAGCGGCCCTCCGCGACCAACGCGAAGATTTCCCGTTCTCGCGCCGAGAGGTCGCTGATCGACTCCGGCGCCACAGTTGGCCGGTCGCCCTGTGTTCGTTCTTCTCGTCGCCCCAGGTGGTTGCTACCGAGCTTCCACAGACCAGCGGTCGCAGTGACGCAGACGACAACCCAAGTGAGCGCGTTCAGAACCACCTCGCTGCCCCACGGTTGCCCGTTGACGAGACCCCACCGTCCTGACACAGACAACGCGGGGATCGTGAGCAGCAGGCCGACGACGCCAGACGACACCAGCAACAACACGAACGTCTGTGTGCGCCTGGTGGCCGATGTCGAGCGGGCGAGCACAAGAGGGAGGGGCAACAGGATGAGGTACCCGACCCAGCTCACCTGGCTGAAGCGCGTCGGCCAGAACAGCAGTTGCAGGACGACGAGAGCTACCAGCAGCATGATCGATTGGCGCGACCGGAAACCAGAGAGACCGAGCACGACGGCGTACCCGATCATCACGAGCACTGCGTACGGGTTTGTGAGGAAGGTGTCGTTCCGTGTCGGGACTACATCCACGACGCCAGCACGCTGGGTGACCCACCAGGCGGCCAGCAACACCAGCGCCCCAGCAGGGGGGCAGAACACGAGCAACCGTTTCCTCATGGGGTCACGGTACGGCGGCAAGAAGCGTCGCAACGGCCGATGGCACGACGTTCCGCCGAAAGGAGGACTCGTCCTCTGGTCGGATTGCGCCGAGCTTCCGCCCTCCGTCCGATGAACGATGGGGAACCGGATGGGGCGATAGACTGTCTGCAACGAAACCTCTGCCGACCACGGCGGAGGTTTTCCCGTATGAGCACTCCCACGCCCTTGACCATCACCACCGCTGACGAGCGACACCGCCCACAGCTCGAACAGCTCTGGACCATGTTCCGGCACGAGATGTCCGCGTTCACTGGCACGCTCCCCGACGAGCGCGGCCGGTTCCGCCAAGAACGGCTCGATGCCGGCCTCTCCGAACCGGGCTGGTCGGCGCACGTCTTCCAGCTCGGGCCGCACCCGGTCGGATTGGCGGTCCTCCGCGGACTCGACACCGACGAGCACGTGATCAGTAGCTTCTTCGTCGTGCACGGAGCGCGACGCTCTCGCATTGGACGAGCAGCCGTGACAGAGCTGACCGCCGCGCACCCCGGTCGATGGGCTGTTGCCTTCCAGGACCGCAACGAGGGCGCAGCGAAGTTCTGGCACACGGTTGCTGCTGAACTCGATCGGTCGTGCACGTTCGAGCAGCGAGACGTCCCCGGTCGGCCTGAACTGCCCTCCGACTCCTGGGCCCGCTTCTGTGTCCGATAGCCGATCCTTCAATGGGACGAGCGGCGAGGAGCCTTCTGCTCTGCTTGTCAGCCCTTCGGTGGCCTACGAGTCGCGCGGAAGACGATGAAGGCGGAGATCGGCACGCAGAGCCCGCTGACGGCGGTGAAGTACGGACCTGGCCGAGAAGGATCGAGAGCGATCTGTACGACGTCGGCCAAGAGAACCACGAGCCCGACGAAGCCGAGGACCGCCCATAGCCGTCGACCCGTCTCCGTGCCGATCCTCTTCGCCACTGTTGCATCGTAGAGACAATCACTGGCGGAACCTGACGACAGCCTTCGGCGTGGGCGCTCCTGCCGTGCGGTAGCCGATGGTCGCCCGAGACGCGACCAACCGCGGGATCACAAGCGCTCTCCTCGCTCCTTCCGCGGAGCGCGCGTCGCAGCCAGGGTCATCGCAATGATGAGCAGGATCAGGAGCGCGATGGTGAGGACGCGTTCGTCAGCGGCGAACCCGCCCGCGAAGAGCGTCCAGATCGGCGTCACCGTGCTGGTTGCTCCGAGAAGAGTGACCATCATCACCCGTATCACTCGCGTGTTCCTCAGAGCGGCGACAACGATGCTGAGGGCGAGTATTGCGGTGATCACGCCGGTACCGACCGCGGCAGGGGTGGTCCGTGCGCCGGCTCCGCACGACTCGGGTGCCGGGTAGATCGCTGGGCAGACCTGCTCGGCACCCATGCCGAGCCAGGTTGCGGCAAGACCGCACAGAGCGATAGCGGTGGATCGAAGCACGAAGGTCCCCACACCGACATCGTCTCAGTAAACGATCGGCTAGCGGCGGGCTGGAATCAAGACCTCGCCGTCTGATGCTGGCTAAGTTCGTCTCATGAGGAAGTCCAAGTTCTGGCGTCCGGCGAGCGTTGCAACCGCATTCCTCGTGCTGGGTCTGGTGTGCCTACTGACGCCGATGCGGGCCGCGATCACGACCCACGGCTTTCCGACATGGATCCTCGGCGTCGGCCTTCTAGCCGCCGGCGTGGGCCTGTGGGTCGACGCGCTGATCGGCCGAGCTCGAAATCGCGATTGAGTCAAAGAGCTGGAGCATCCAACAGCGGTACTCAGGGTCGGTCAGCTCTGACCTCGACGTCGCATCCACGTACTGGACGACCATCGGTTATTAAGTCGAATTCGGTTGAACTTGGGGCGGGGCGCACATCAACCTGCCGTTCGTTCCCGTAGAAGGGAACCCCGCAGCGCTAGGACTCCCACTCCGGATCGTCGAGCCATTCGTTTGCGGCGCTCACCGTGGCGGCGTGCGTGTATCCAACGAGCTCACCCAGGAACTCCGAGCTGTTGCAGCTGTCACCTATGGACCGCGCGCACCAGGAACCGTCATCGAGCTTGATCATCATGAAGATCGATTCCGCCCTCGTTCATTCCGGCAGGGGCGCCGCCGTCAGCTCACCGACGAGGTCGCGCAGTGGCACGTGAGGCCGTTCTTCGTCAGAAGCCATCCTGGGACCCGTCCTTCGATCCGCGTCGAGCCTAACTGGCGGCCCTCAGGCTCAATCGCGCAAAGCGCCGTCTCTGGCTAGCGCGAATAATGCGGCACTGCATGGCACCAAGGGTGTCTCGCTGAAGGATCCCCTAGCGAGGTCTTCGAGGAGCCTTTGATCGTTTCGTGGCTCGTCGATAAGTGTCACGAGTTTCGGTGGCGGATGATCACTGAGGCGGAGCCCATGAGGAGGGCGACGATTCCGACGACCTCGATTGTGAGGAGGTCGGGGTGGAGGACCGACTGGCCTCGTAGTGCCTGCCACAGCGTGATCGAGGTGGCTGCGGCGTAGGCCGCCCCGGCGGTGACCACGACGCGCAGCCGAGTCTGTTCGCGCATAGTCGCCGGCAGGACGAGCGCGAGGAGGGGGAGTACCTGCAGAGCGTGCATTCCCACGAAGTGGGACACCCGGAGGTCGCCGTGGACGGTGTTCCACCCGAGGAAGGGGATGCCGCCGGACGCGTCGTCACCGCCGACGGAGTGTGACCCGTACGTCCCCGAACCCGGGTCCGCGAGCTGCGCCGCCGTCGGGACGACCATGAGGAAGCCGACGGACAGGCCGACCAGCGCGATGACGAGACCGATCCGCAGTGCCCAGGCCGTTGCCCGGTCCGGCAGGTGCGAGAAGACGGCGACCGCGGCGCCGACCAGCAGGGTGGCGCAGTACATCAGGGTGACCCCGCCGGCCATGAGCTGGTAAAAGAGCTGGTTCGTCGGCGTCGAGACGTTGAAGTGGCTGCCGACACCGCGCACCACCTGGACGGCGATGACGACGATCTCCAGGAGGGACGCGCCCGCGCCAATGGTCCCGGCCCACCAGCCGAGTCGACGGAGGACGGGGCGCTGCACCATGGAGAGCATCCACGCCAGCGTCACCGCGTAGAGCGCCAGCGAGATCGAAAACTTGAGCGGCTTCGCCCAGATCGGGTCGGCGGCGAGCGTGCGGTGGTCGACGAGCATCCCCACGAGGCAGACCACCGCCCAGACGCACATCGCCGCGGCGAAGGCCACGAGCGGTCGATGCCACCCGCGCGCCCCGGGACGGACCGCCGGGGTGTCGACGCGGACGGTGCTCACCGGCGGGCGTCCACTGCGGTCATGTCCTCGGAGATCGACCAGAGACGAGCCGCGATGTCCGGGTCCTGCACGCGCTTGGACCGCCCGATCACCTCGGCGCCGCCCCGCATGTGCATCATGCGCTGCGGCCCGACGAAGGTGTCCCCGGGCAGGTCGGCCGTCGCGGCCATGAGGGAGGGTAGCGCCCCGTCCTCCGGCTCCTGTCCGAGGACCGGGACGAGTCGGTCCCAGAGGTTGGGGCGCGCTCCGGCCGGTCGCTCGTAGATGGCCGTCTTGACCAGCCCGGGGTGCGCGGCGAGGGCGCGCACGCGGGACCCCGCCGCCAGCAGCCGCCGGTCGAGTTCAGAGGTGAAGAGCAGGTTGGCGGCCTTCGAGTCGGCGTAGGCGCGGCCGCCGTTGTACGTGCGTCGGTACCAGTCGAGGTCCGTGAGGTCGAGTCGGGCCATACGCTCCGCTTGGGAGGCGACGGTGACGACCCGGTCGGTGATGTGCGGCAGGAGCAGAGTCGTCAGCAGGAAGTGCCCGAGGTGGTTCGTGCCGAACTGGAGTTCGTGCCCGTCCGCGGTCCGCTGGAGGTCCTTCGACTCGACGCCGGCATTGTTGACGAGGATCGCGATCGACTCGTCGATGCCGGCCGCGAACGCCTCGACGGTCTCCAGTCGCGCGAGGTCGAGCGCGCGGACCCGGTGCGTTCCCGGCGTTCCCGGGAGGGTCGACGCGACCGCGCGCCCCTTCTCCGTGTTCCGGACCGCGAGGACGATCCGCGCTCCCGCCCCGGCCAGTGCGACGGCCGTCGCCCTCCCGATGCCGCTCGTGCCGCCGGTGATGATCACGGTCTCGTCGGTCGGTGCCCGACCGGTCCTGGTGTCGTCCATGACGTCAATGTAGACACCGCAAACATTGTTGTCAACGCCTACACTGGAGGCATGAGTGCGCAAGCGCGGACGTACCACCACGGGTCGCTCCGGCAGGAGCTCGTGCGCGAGGGGCGCGCGCTGCTGATCGAGGAGGGGCAGCAGGCGGTGACGGTGCGTGAACTCGCGCGTCGCGTCGGTGTGAGCCACGCTGCGCCGCTGCGCCACTTCCGCGACCGCGACGCCGTCCTCGACGCGATCGCCGCGGACGGCTTCGACGAACTCCGCGGTCACCTGGAGGCCGCTCGCGGACCGGGGGACCTCGAGCCTCGCCTCACGGCGTACGTCCGGGCGCACGTCCGCTTCGCCCAGCGGAACGGGCCCCTCATGCAGCTGATGTTCGCCTCGACGGAGGGCGAGACCCGGGACGAGGCCTCGCGGTCCTCGGCGGAGCGGTTCTTCACGCTCGGTGCGGAGCTGCTCGGCGAGCGCGACCCGTCGTCGCTGGGCCCCATCCCGTTCCTGCTCGCGGCGACGACCGAGGGCATCAGCGCGCTGGCGGCCGCCGGCCGGATCCCGCCCGACCGGGTGGACGACGTCGTCACCGCGGCGGTGCGGATGCTCCTGCCGCAGATCGAGCAGCAGCTCGGCTGAACTCCGACGTCTCGGCACGCGACGCCGGGGCGACCTGCCGCTCACCGGCCGGCTGCGAAGTGTTCCTCGACAGCTGCTGCCGACAACGTGTCGTCGTAGACGGTGACGTCGTCGAGGTTGCCCTTGAAGTGGAACGTCGTGTGGTTGCCGGGCCAGCCGTTGAGGTTGTCGAAGCCGATCCGCCACCATCCGGTGCTGACCTCGGCCCTGGTGTTGCTGTTCGCCACGACCTGCTTGCCGTCGATGTAGAGGCGCATGCCCGAGGCGTCCATGGTCGCGGTGGCGAGGTGCCAGGCACCGTCGTTGAGGCCGGCTGCGGAGCTGATCGCGGTGTTGGTGCCGTTGTAGGCGCCGAAGTACACGGCGCCCTCGTCGGAGAGGTAGAGCTGGCGGTCGTACTTGGTGGACTGGTCGGTCTGGAGGTTCCCGAAGCCGAGGAGCACCCCGCCGGTGGTGGTGGTCGTCCTGAACCAGGTCTCGATCGCGAACACCTGCGGCGCCTCGATCGCCGTGTCCGTGATCACCTGCCCGCGGACCCCGCCGGTCAGCAGGGACGGGCTGTCGCCGGGACGACACGTGCCCGGGGCGAGGGAGACGCCCGGCGTGAGGGTGCCGTGGTGCCCGTTCCCGGATCCGTCGGCCGCAGTGGTCCCGGGTGCGTCGTCGAAGCGGTAGGTCAGCCACGTGTGCGCGAACGGGGCGCGCTGAAGGCACGGGAAGGTGCCGGTGGCGAAGCGGTCCGCCGTGTTCGCGGCGGTCGCCGTGAACGCCGCGTGCGCGGCGCTGTTCGCAACGACCGCCACGGCGAGGCCCGCGGCCAGCACACCGATCAGGGCCACGCTCCGGGGTCGTTCCGCCCGGCCGGACCGTCGCCGTCGCCGTCCGTGCCCGACCGGACGGGTCACCTCGGACCCGCCGGGGCCGCTCAGTCGGGACGAGAGCACGAGGGCGCCGCCGAGTCCGAGCGCTGCCGCGGCGAGCCTGCCGGTGTCGTGCTCGCGGACCCATAGTGCGGGGAGACCGACCAGCGGGACCCGGAGCACGCCGATGCCGCGCACGTCCTCTGGGTCCACCGTCCGGGCGTCCGGCGCGGGGTTGGCGTCGCCGCGGAGCTGCAGGGCACCCGACGGCGTCCTCGCGACGAGTCGGTGCAGCAGCAGCGCTCCCGGGCGATCGGGGTCCTCGACCAGGAGCACCTGCCCGACCGTCACGTCCTGACCGTGGACCGGCATGGCGACGACGACGTCGCCGGGGCGGATCTGCGGCGCCATCGAGCCGGAGACCACCGTCGTGGGGATCCACGCCCACGCCGCGGGCAGCGCTGCCCACAGCAGCAGGCCCACCGTGACCAGGAGGACCGTGCGGCCGAGCAGTGCTGCGACGAACACCACCCAGGTCGCGGCAGAGGCGTCCTCGGACAGCGTCGCCACCGTTGCGGGGGACCGTTCGCGTCGTCCGTCCGGACGCGGGGCGACGTCGACCACGACCGGACTCAGGAACTCTGGGCTTCCCAGGTGAAACCGATGCGTGCGGTCCCGTTCTGGGCAGAGTTCGGCGTCGCAGGGTCGAGTGCGACCGTCATCTGGTAGGTGCGCGACTCGGGTGAGCCGCCGGCGGTGCGCCAGGTGCCGACGCCGTTCGAGGCCTTCGTGGCGGTCGTCCCGAAGTCGGCGAGGGTGCCCGACCAGACCATGGCGCCGGACGGCAGCGGGGTGAATCCGCTGCAGTTGCCGAAGGTGCCACCGGTGCCCTGCGTGATGGAGACGTTCAGCGAACTCGACAGCGAGTTGGTGGTCGAGGGGCTCGTGCCGTACAGCTTGACCGTCGACGGGAGCGAGCCGGTCGACGTGACGACGATGCACGAGGTCTGGCTGTCGCCGGGCTTCAGGCCGGTGGCCGTGAAGAGCGCGGTGTCGGAGTCGTCGTCGCTGAGCGCGACCGACCCGGCGGACCAGCTGTTCGGGGCGTTGCTCGTGGTGGCGGAGAAGGCGGCGTAGGACGCCTGCGCGATGATGAGGCCGGACGCCAGGACCGCAGTCGGGACGACGGCGAGGGCGATGGTGCGGCGTGCTCGCTGGGTGAGCTGCATGGTCTTCCTTCGGGAGTGTCGACACACCGAGATCGCGGACGCGCGACTGTGTCGGGTTTCGGAGAACGGTGTCTGGGGTGGCCGCAGGCGGAGCCCCAGGTGCGGGGTGCGCGTCGACGGTGAGCAGCAGCGTCGACCCGCGGAGTGTGGTGGGAGCCGGTCGTGCCGGCCCCCACCACGGGCGGGCTATCAGACGCGGCCGAGCAGCGCCTCGTTGAGGATGGTGCCGCCGAGCATCCAGCCGCCGTCGGCGACCTCGTCGAGGATGACGAGCGTCGTGGGGCGGGCTCGTTCGCCGTACGCGGCGACGATGGCGTCGGTGACGGCGTCCTGGAGCTTCTTCTTCGACTCGGGGGTCAGGGTGTCAGCGGGGACCTTGATGTTGGCGAAGGGCATGGTGTTCCTCTCGGTGGGTGTCCCGGACGGTCCGGGGTCAGAGTGCGGCGTTCGCGGACAGGAGGTCCCCGATGCCGACGCGGTGGTAGAACTCGGCTCGGATGCGGTCGCCCACCGCCGACACGACCTCGCTGCCGTCGCGCGAGGGGTCGACGTGGACCCGGTACGGGCGACTGCCGGCGGGGAGACCGACCAGGCGGACGATCTCGTCGGCGACGTCCTGCACGTCGGCGTCCACCGGCACGATCGCGGCGAGACGCCCGGTCAGGTCCTGGCGGAGCCCCCCGTACTCGGCGTCGTGTTCTGCGACACGTGCGGTGTCGTCGGGGACCGCGGCGTTGGTGAAGTGGTTCGTCCCGGAGGTGAAGGCCCCCGGCATGACGATGGTGGTGTCGATGCCGAAGCGGATCAGTTCCGCGGCGTAGCTCTCGGCGAGGGCGTCCATGCCGGCCTTCGCGGCGAAGTACGGCGCGAGGAACGGCGGGTGGCCGCCGCGGGTGGACGAACTGCCGACCCAGACGACCAGGCCGGATCGCCGGTCGCGCATGTGCGGCAGGGCGGCACGGGCGACGCGCTGGGCGCCGACGACGTTGACGTCATAGAGCGCCGCGAACTGCTCCGGCGTGAACGCCTCGGCGGGTCCGTACGCCATGTGCCCGGCGTTCTGCACGAGGACGTCGATGCGTCCGTGCTTGCGGACGACCGTGTCGACGGCGTCGTCGACGGACTGCTGCGACTGGACGTCCAGCTCGACGGTGCCGAGCTGCAGGCCCTCCTGCGCGGCGAGGTCCGCGAGCGCGGTGCGGGCGGGTGCGTTCCGGCCATCGACGGCACGCATCCCCGCGACGACAACGTTGCCGGCCCGCGCGAGCGACTCCGCGGTCAGTCGACCGAAGCCGCTGGACGCGCCCGTGACGAGGATGACACGGGGCGTGGCCATCAGACCATCCCGCCGTTGGCGCGAATGGTCTGCCCGTTGACCCAACGGCCGTCGGGCCCGACGAGGAACGCCACGACGCCGGCGATGTCCTCCGGCCGCCCGAGGCGCTCCAACGGCGGCACCTTCGCCAGCGCGTCGATCTGCTCCTGCGTCTTGCCGTCGAGGAACAGCTCGGTCGCCGTCGGCCCAGGGGCCACGACGTTCGCGGTGACGTCCCGGCCGCGGAGCTCCTTCGCCAGGATCATCACCATGCCCTCCGCCGCGCTCTTGCTCGCGACGTACGCGCCGTAGGTCGGGAACTGCGTCCCCACGACCGACGTGGACAAGCCGACGAAGGCGCCGCCTGCCCGGAGTCGGCGGGCTGCCTGCTGCGCGACGACGAAAGTGCCACGGATGTTCGTCCGGTGGAGTGCGTCGAGGGCCTCGAGGTCCTGGTCGGCGATGGTCGACAGGGCGAGCCGTCCGGCGGAGTGCACGACGACGTCGACGCCGCCGTGGTCGGTCTCGACCCGGTCGAGCATCGCGGCGACGGCGTGCTCGTCGGCGACGTCGGCCTGCACGGCAAGAGCGCGCCCGCCTGCTCCTTCGATCTCGGCGACGGTGGCGGCTGCGGCGTCTGTGCCGCTGGCGTGGTTCACGACGACGGTGAAACCGTCTGCGGCGAGTCGGGTCGAGATCGCGCGGCCGATGCCGCGGGATCCGCCAGTGACCACGGCGATGCGCTCGGGTGCGGTGCTCATGGTGCTTCCTTTCACTGGTACGCGTCGTTCATTTCGACGTTACGCAGACGCTAACACGGATACGATCATCGATACAACCTGCGCTACGATTGGCGCATGGCCCGTACTGACGAAGCACTCCGGAGCGATCTGCTCCGCGCCGCGGAGGCGCAGCTGGTCGCTGCGCCCGACGGCGACGTCGCCACCCGTGCGGTGTGCGAGGCGGCGGGTGTCACCCAACCGGTGCTCTACCGCCTGTTCGGCGACAAGCGCGGGTTGCTCGACGCCCTCGCGGACGCGGGGCTCGAGCGCTACACGCAGCGGAAGGCCGAACTCGAGGTGTCCGACGACCCTTCGGTGGACCTCCGCCGGGGTTGGGACGACCACCTCGCCTTCGCCCGCGAGCACGCCGCGCTCTACCGGCTGATGTTCGCACCACGCCCCTGGGCGAGCAGCGCCGCGAGGGACGGTCTGACGGTGCTGCTCGAGCGGACCCTGTCCCGCTGCGCCGCCGCCGGCATGCTCCGGATCGACGTCCCCGTCGCGGCGACGATGCTCCTGGCTGCCAACGTCGGGTTCGCGCTCGACCGGATGGCGGACCCAGACGCTGTCGGCACGAGCGAGGTCGCTGACACCCTGCGGGACGCCGTCCTCGACGCGGTCCTCGTCGCCCCGTCGCGCCGGGGCGGCGCCGCGGACCCGGACGGCGCCAGCGCGGCCGCGCGTCGCCAGGTCCGCGCCCAGCTCGAGCAGGGGGCGTCGGACGCGCTCCTCCCGGAGGAGTCTGCACTCATGCGCATCTGGCTCGACCGACTCGACCACGACCGCGACCGAGACCGCGACCGCGACCGGAAGGCCTCCTGATGATTTCCACGTTCCTCGTCGAACACGCATCCCTGTTCCGCGCGGGGTTCTGGGTGGTCGTCGTGCTCGCAGCCGTGCTCGCATGGGTGCTCCACCGGCTGCGCCTCCGCGGGGTGCTGCTCGGTCTGTCCGCGGTGTCGCTCGTCGCGGCGCTCGTCCTCACCCTGCTGCCCGACGGCACCCGACCCGGCGGTGTCAGCTGTACGGTGCAGTTCTCCGTCCCCTTCCAGGGCCTCGACACTCTCGCCAACGTCGCGCTGCTCCTGCCGCTCGTGCTCTTCCTCGGGGCTGCGACGGGCCGCCCCCTCACGGTCCTCGCGGGTGCGGTCGCGCTCTCCGCCGGCATCGAGGCCGTCCAGGCCCTCGCACCCGCGCTCGGCCGCCGGTGCGACACGAACGACTGGTTCATGAACACGGTCGGAGCAGTCCTTGCAGCAGCCATCGCCCTCGCGATGTGCAGGATCGATCGACGCCGCGGTACCACCGTCAACGCCTGAACCACTCATGACAGTGGGCCGGTCGACACCGAGTCGGTGCCGAGGGTGGTCACGGCGCGACGTGCGCATGGTCTCCAGCCGACGTGAGGATCGTGGGCACCTCAACGGCCCTCGGAACGGTCTTGGTGTCCACCGCCTGGTCCCAGACCCGCCGGAAGCCGGCATGGCAGGTCATGGTCGTCCTTGCCGGACGGTCTTGGCTCATCGTCGGCCTGATCCCAGAGGACGTCAACATCGCCGGACACTCCGTCGGCGCTCTCCCGATCTTCATCGTCGGGAACATCGCCCTCGTCGTCGCCGGTCGTTCCGGGTCGACCCGAGGTTGCCCGATTGTTCGTCGCTCCGCACTCGTGCTCGGGATCACGGGGCTGCTCGGCTTCATCCTGACCGCGATCGCCATCGTCAACCCCGTCGACCTGTCGGAATCGGGATGGCAGAACGCATCACGGTGTTCCCACTCCAGGCCTGGGCGCTCATCGCCGGGATCATCATTCTGCGCCAGCCGTGACCGCTCCGGGCCAGTGGGTCAACGCAGAGACTCACAAGAAGTGTCCAGTTGTCGATCGGCTACCGGTCGATGCGTGCGAGCCAGTCGCGGATCAGGGCGGCGGTGATCCCGGGTTGTTCGAGGTGCACGTTGTGCCCAGCACCATCGAGGACGACGAAGCTCCCTCGCGGGTAGTGGTCCCGGAGTGCGAGCCCGTTCTCGTAGCCGACGACGTCATCCTGCCGACCGAACAGGTGCAAGGCCGGAGCGGTGAACAGTTCCGGATGGAGCTCCTCCGGCAGGACACCGAGTGCGTAGTCGGCGGCGATACGGTCCATCACGGCAGGGTCGGCGCCACGGAGACCCGGCAGCACATACCGCTCGAACGCTGCGAACGCGGCGGCGTCCTGGATGACGCTGACCTCCTCGAAGGCTTCTCGCGCGTCGCCAGCGGCTTCGAGGACGGACGCTTCGGTGTGCAGCACGGTGCGCTCTGGGACAGTACGGTCTGCGTGTGCTGCATGCACGACACCCGCCAGGGTCGCGACTCCGAGGACGTGGTCTCGGCGTTCGTGGGCGACGTGTCGAGCGATCATGCCGCCGAACGAGTTCCCGATGACGGCGAAGGGCTCGTCGCCGAGGTGGTCGTCGATCTCGGCGAGTACCTCGTCGGCCACGTCAACCGCGCTCTTCGCGGTTGCGGTCACCGCGGCGTCTTCGGCCCACGGCAGGTCGAGGAACACGATCCGCCAAGGCAGATCCTGCACCGCGTCCGCCAGTGGCAGCATGATTCGGTGGTCCACCCCGAAGCCGTGGAGGGCGACGAGCGGACGACCAGAACCAAGAACTCGCGCGATCACCCAGCAAGCCTACGAGCATCCCGTGCCGGTAGCGGCTATCGAGACGGTCCGCTGCCCGTTGTCCGACTGCTCAGAACGCCTTCCACGATCCAGCACGCCAGGCCCACCACGATCAGAGCGCCACCCGTCCAGATCGCGGTGGAGCTACCCGCTTCAACGTTGCCGGCGATCACCGAGCCACCAGTGAGCACGAAGAAGAGCCCGACACCATCAATGATCGCGTTGAGCATCTTGGGCCGAGGTGACCCCTTCGCACGGGTGATGCCAAGGAGATCGAGAACGCGTCTCATGCGGCGAGCGTACGGCGTCAGGCAGTCCGGCGATCGATCCGCTACCGGCCGTGCTTCGCCTCACGAAGCGCGGAACGCCATGACCACACGCGAGCGCCAGCCACATCTGAGACCTTCGGACCCGTCAGGTGAGCCTGCGAGGCGGACTCGCCCCGCGCCTCCAGGCCGTGACAGCGCCCACCCCACAGCTCGCGGCTCCGGCTACCGCCCGTGGACCAAACCAGGGATCCGCCCCCGGAACGGGAAGAACCCTCGCGACGCGTACGGCCACGCGCGCCCGTCCCACCGCCGACGCACGGTGACGAGCGCGACGCCCTCCGCGCTGAGGCGCGAGCGCAACAGGTCGAGACGCTCCCGGACGGGGCCGACCGGCGCGTACGGGACGACCACCGTGTCCAGGTCCGCAGCGCCTGCCCAGTCGAGGACGGCGGAAGGCTCGACCGAGTCGAGCACCGCTGCATCGGTGGTCCGCGTCGCAGCGTCCGCGACCGCACCGGCTGTGAAGGCCGCGACCGCGGGCGACACACCGGCCGGGGAACGCTGCCCGGGGTCGGCGGCCACGGCAACCGCGCGGATCGACGCCGCGAGGGACGGGTGCTCCGCGAGCAGGCTCCCGGGCTCCAGGTCCTCCTCGTGCAGCAGCAACCCGACGTGCTCGCCGATCCGGCCGTCGACGTCGTCGGACGGCACCGGGACCGCGGCCGGGAAGGGCTCCTCGTCGAGCGCTCGGGCCTCGGTCGCGAGGCCGGTCGGTGCGAACCGGCCGTCGGTGTACCGCGCGATGTTCTCCGTCGTCGCCAGGTACGTCTTCCCCCGGGTCTGCAGTCCGGCGACCCAGCGCCACGACAGGGTGTTCGAGGCGGCGTCACCGTCGAGGAGGTGTCGGTAGAAGAAGTCGGCGCCGAGCTGCCAGGGCAGCTCGAGGGTGAAGACCCAGATGCTCGCGAACCACATCCTCGTGTGGTTGTGCAGGTACCCGGTCTCGACGAGCTCGTGCACCCACGCGTCCATCGCCTCGATGCCGGACCGCCCGGCGAGCACGTCCGCGTAGTGAGCGGGCAGGTCGCCGGCGAGCAGGTCGGCGACCTCTGCGCGGTAGCGGCGCCAGACCTCGGGGCGCTGTTCGAGCCACCCCTTCCAGTAGGTGCGCCAGAAGACCTCCTGCACGAACTTCTCCGCGGTGTGCAGGCTGTGCCGGTCGAGCACGGCGTCGACGACCTCCTGCTCGGTGACGAGCCGGTGCCGGACGTACGGCGACAGAACGGACACGTTGGTCCGCGCCGGACCGGTGTCGTGGTTGCGGTCACGACGGTAGTCGGCTCCGGCATGCGGGACGAACGCCTGCAGGGCATCGAGGCCGGCGGCTCGGGAGGGTGTGGTCACCACGCCATCCTGCGCCTGTCGGCGTCCGGGGGAGCCGTGCGCCGAAGGGCATCACGGGTGTCCGCAGGAGCCGCCAGCGGTCCTGACCGGATCACGTGACGGACTGGAGGCTGTGCTCACCTGGTGAGCACAGCCTCCAGTCCGTCGCGCGGTCCGACCGGGGCGGGGCTAGGAGAGGGGTGGTGGGGCGATCAGTTCGAGGAAGCCGCCGAGTTCACCCTCGAGGTAGATGATGCGTGTGCCCGCCCGGGCGCCGCTGGTCATCTCGTGGGCTCTGCCGACCGGCCGCCAACCGTGCGCTGCGCAGAGGTCGAGCACACGGTCGAGGTCCGAGACGGTCAGCGCGATGTGCACCGTGCCGGTCTCTGCGGGCGAGCCGCCTGCCCGAGCCGCCCGAGGAGGGTCGTACTGCAGCAGTTCGACCCGTCGGTCTCCGAGCACGACCGTGGCTGCACGGATGGATGCTCCGGTGACACCGGTGGTCGCGGCAGTGGTGTGCGCGTCGAGCGTGAAGGTGCGTTCGAGCGTGAAGCCGAGACCGGAGCACCACAGCACCAGCGCGTCGTCGAGGTCGCTCACGGTGAGGCCGGCGTGAGCGAAGTCCAGGACGAGTGGTGGTGTCATCCGATCAGTATCGCGGCCGGCCTGGCAGCCCCGTGAGGACGGAGTCGGGCCGTTCCGCGTCCTGGCCGACTCCTGGTCGGCTCACCGGTACCACTCCTCGTCTATCGTCGCGAGCTTCGAGGGCCGCAGCTCGTCCGCCAGGCCGTAGAAGCGTTGGAACGCCATGATGAGCGGTCGCCACCGATCCGGGTCGATGCGGTCCGCTGTCCCCACGGCGCGGATGTCCTCGTGCACGTGCACGCGGGAGACCGCGGCCTCGAACAGGAACGTCGCGTCATCGCCCGGGTCCTGGTCAGCCAGGGTGTGTGCGTCGACGACGTGTGCCTCGAGGTTCACCGGGCACTCACTGATCCGTTCGGCACGGACCGTGTCCCCGGGGAGCCCGTGCAGTCCGGCTGCCGCGAGCTTGTCCGCCACGTGCCGGTACCCGACCCGCTCCTTGCCGACCGGGACGGCATCGCGACCGGTGGTGAGGGCGAGGGCGTCCACGGCCGAGACCAGCGTGGCCGAGGGGAGGTTGATGACGCACTCGCCGGTCGCCAGCAGGTTCCGTGCGGTCTGCGACCTGCCACCCATGCCGAGCACGGCGGTGTGTCCGAGCCAGAACACCGACGACATCGGAGCGGTGTTGGTCACGCCGTCCTCGTCGACGGTGCTCAAGAGGACCACGGGGGTGCCGAAGTAGAGGATCGCGGGGTCGATGCGGGTGTGCTGCACGGGCTGCTCTCGGTCGGGGCCGCGCGGATCGCGGACTCCGCTGAGTCTCGTGGCGTCGGCACTCGACGGCTGGCGGGTTCCGGACGTCGCAACCCGTCGTCACCGCCGATGGTCGCTGCGTAGTGGCCGCACTGCCCAGACGGTACTGGTCCGGAGACCCACGCCCGGTGGCAGCCATACTCGTGTGATGACCCGTGCTCTCGTCCTCGTCGACATCCAGCGTGACTACTTCCCGGGCGGGGCGTTCCCGCTCGTCGAACCGGAAGCAGCGGCCACCGCGGCGCGCTCCGTCCTCGAGGGCTTCCGCGCGTCTGGTGAGCTCGTCGTGCACGTCTTCCACGTCAGCGACGACCCCGACGCCTCGTTCTTCCGCCCCGGGACGGCGGGGGTGAGGTTCCATCCGTCGGTGGAGCCGGCCGAGGGCGAGGTGGTGCTCGAGAAGCACCGCCCGAACAGCTTCATCGACACCGGCCTGCAAGGCGTCCTCGACGACGCGGACGTCACCGAGCTGGTGATCGTCGGGATGATGAGCAGCATGTGCATCGACTCGACCACCCGGGCCGCGCACGAGCTCGGGTACCGGAACACCGTGGTGTCGGACGCCTGCACGGCGCCGGACCTGCGCTACGGGGACACCGTCGTGCCGGGCGCGGTCGTGCACGCCGCGTTCATGGCCGCGCTCGACGGCAGCTTCGCGACCGTGACGGACAGCAGCTCCCTCGGCTGATCGGCCAGCTCAGCGGCTTCGTCGTCCGGTGATCCCTCGGCTACCGAGGCGTCTCCGTTGGCCTGCCGGACGCCCTCAGGTCGCCCTGCCGCTCGTCGCCGGTGTCGAAGAACGCGTCGAGGTACTCGTCGGGGGGAGGTCCGAGTCGCGCATGAGCGAGAACACTTCGGCACCGTCGCCCGGGTCGTGGACGAGTGCGAACGCCTGGGCGAGTCCGAGGTACTCCGCGTCCACGTCGACGGTGTACCGAGCGGCTTCTTCCTCGGCTGTGGCGATCGCGAGTGCGAAGTCAGCGGCGCGGACGATCACCACCCGTTCCTCGTACCTGCGCTCCCCGTGGCGGAACACGCACCGGACGCCGAACCACGCGTCCGCGTCCGGCGGGTTCCGCCGGACGCTCCGCAGAGCACGGCGGCCACTGGTGCCCCGACTCCGCCGTGCCGAGGGCGACGGGCCGGTCACGCCGGCGGCGCCGTTCCCGCGCCCTCGGTGTCGTCCGCGCCCGCAGGGCCGGTGCCGGCCTGGTCGAGGTTCTCGTGCGGGTCGCCCATGTCCCCGGTCGCGCTCCCCGCGGGCGACAGCCCGAAGTGCTTGCGGACAGCGTTCGCCTCGCTCGGGGACAGGGTCGGTCCGGCTCCCGAGGAGGGCGCTGCCTTGATGGCGCTCTTCGTGTACCCGACGTGCAGGTCCGTACCGTCGAAGGTGGCGTCCTCGACCGGGACGAGCGTGTGGTGACTCCCGAGCAGTCCGGTCGCGACACTGACGTAGGCGGCGCTGCCGTCCTCGGTGGAGGGGAACACCTGCGCGACCTTGCCGACCGATGCCCCGTCACGATCTCGCACGGTCGCGTTCTCGACCTCGTGGATCTTGCTCTTGGTGATCATGGAGGTAGTCAACGCCTTCGTCCTGACGGCCGTGACCTGCGCGCCGAAAGGGAGCCGCGCCTCCCGGCCGGACCGAGATCCCGCACCTGACGGACGCTGGCCGTGCCGTGGAGTCGGGACGCTACCGCGCTGCCGGAACCGCGACGCTGGCGAGCTCCGCTCGGACGATGTCCGCTCCTGCGGACAGCGCGCCGAGCTTCTGCAGGGCCGCGCCGCGGGCCAGCGGTGCCATGCCGCAGTTCGTGCTCGGGATGAGCTTGTCCGCGTCGACGTGCTCGAGTGCTCGCCGCAGCACCTCGGCGACCTCCTCGGGCGTCTCGACCCGCTCGGTGGCGACGTCGATCGCCCCGAGCATGACCTTCTTGCCGCGGATGAGCTCGACGAGCTCGAGCGGCACGTGGGAGTGGATGCACTCGAGGGAGACGATGTCGATCGAGGACTGCTGCAGGAGCGGGAAGGACTGCTCGTACTGCCGCCACTCGGCGCCGAGGGTCTCCTTCCACCGGTTGTTCGCCTCGATGCCGTAGCCGTAGCAGATGTGCACGGCGGTCTCGGCGCGCAGGCCCTCGGCGGCGCGTTCGAGCGCGGCGACGCCCCAGTCCCGCACCTCGTCGTGGAACACGGTGAACGCGGGCTCGTCGAACTGGATGACGTCGACGCCGGCCTCCTGGAGCTCGAGTGCCTCCTGGTTGAGGATCGTCGCGAACTCCCACGCCAGCTTCTCGCGGCTCCTGTAGTGCTGGTCGGAGAGGGTGTCGATCATGGTCATCGGGCCGGGCAGTGCCCACTTGATCGGGCGGTCGGTCTGGGCGCGGAGGAACCTTGCGTCCTCGACGAAGACCGACTCCGGGCGGCTCACGGCGCCGACGACCGTGGGGACGGCGGCGTCGTAGCGGTCACGGATGCGGACGGTCTCCTTGCGCTCCTGGTCGATGCCGTCGAGGTGCTCGATGAACGTCGTGACGAAGTGCTGGCGGGTCTGCTCGCCGTCGCTGACGATGTCGATCCCGTTGCGCTCCTGCTCGTGGACGGCGGAGCGGAGGGCGTCCTGCTTGCCCTCGGTCAGGGCCGCCCCGTCGAGCTGCCAGGGGGACCAGAGCTTCTCGGGCTCGGCCAGCCAGGAGGGCTTCGGCAGGCTGCCGACGATCGAGGTGGGGAGGAGGGTGCTCATGTGCGTGGAGGTCCAGTCGGTCAGTGGGTGAGGGCGGCGGGCGCGGTCTGCTCGGCGAGCCAGCGGTCGAGGAAGTCGCGGTGCGGCGCGACGAGGTGCTCCTCGGTCCACCGTCCCTGCGTGACGCCGAGACGGCTGCGTTCCTCGCGGTCGTACGCGATGCCGGTCGACGACCAGTCGCTGTGCTCGAGGGTCGGGCGGAACTCGCTCGGCGCGACCCCGTTCGCGTTGTAGATCTCCGGTCGGTAGATCTTCTGGAACGTCTCCATCGTGCTGATCGTGCCGATCAGCTGCAGGTCCGAGTAGTCGGCGACGACGTCACCGCGCGAGTAGAAGGCGAGCGGCGCCTTCGCACCCGGCGGCATGAAGTACCGGACCTGCATCCCCATCCGGCCGAAGTAGTCGTCGGTGAGCGAGGCGTGCTCGTGCTCGTACTCCGCGCCGAGGACCGGGTGGACGAAGCCCGTCTGCCGGTAGGTCTGGCTCGTCGAGACGCTGATGCACACCACCGGCTCGGCGTCGAACTGCGACCGGAAGGCATCCGACCGCAGGAAGTGCTGGAAGAGCTGCCCGTGCAGCTGCCCGAAGTCGGCGGGGAGCGAGGGCGCCGAGGGCAGTCGCACCGCGAAGTCGTGGTCGCGGAGGTACGACGAGAAGTTGTTGCCGAGGATGCCCTGGTGGCGCTCGCCGGTGTGCTGATCGACGACCGTGACGTCGAGCACCTCGATCAGGGGGAAGCGCTCGACCCGTCCACCGTCCTCGAACTGCATCGTGATCGACACGATGTCGAGCTCGACGCGGTAGCGGTCACCGTCCGGATCCCCGGCCAGGTCGTTGCAGCGCCCGTCGATGAGCGCGAGGGCGTTGCGGAGGTTCTGCTGGCGGCCCTCGCCGCGGGCCAGGTTCGCGAAGTTCGTGGTCAACCGCGAGCTCTCCGCCGGCGAGTAGTCCTCGTCGAAGCGGGTCCTGCTGATGCTGAAGGTGATGTCGTTCGCCATGGTCCGCAGTCCGTACGTCGAGCGCCCGCGGGCACTGTGGGAAGAGTCCTCCGATCATGCCGGGAGGCGCGGGTCATCAGGTAATACCGAGACGCTATGCAGACACATAGTCTGCATCTATGGCTCGGGTCTCGAACGACATCACGCTGCAGCAGCTCCGGTACTTCATCGAGGTCGCCTCCGAGGGCTCCATCAGCGCGGCGGCGGACCTGCTCTACATCTCGCAGCCGACGCTGTCGGCAGCCATGAAGGACCTCGAGACGCGGATCGGGCGGCCGCTCTTCACCCGGTCGGCGCGCGGCGTCGTACTGACGGTCGACGGCGTCGAGTTCCTCGGGTACGCCCGGCAGGTCGTCGAGCAGGTCTCCCTGCTCGAGCAGCGGTACGTCGGGCGCCAGGCGTCGCGCCGGTTGCTCGGGGTCTCCGCGCAGCACTACTCGTTCGCCGTCGAGGCCTTCGTCCGCATGGTCGAGGGAGCGGCCGCCGACGAGTACGAGTTCTCCCTCCGCGAGACCCGCACCTGGGACATCATCGAGGACGTCCGGACACTGCGGAGCGAGGTCGGCATCCTCTACCGGAACGACTTCAACCGGCAGGTGCTCGGCAAGCTCATGCGGGACGCCGGCGTCGTGTTCACCCCGCTGTTCGTGGCGCAACCGCACATCTTCGTGGCCCGGCGGAACCCGCTCGCGTCGCGGGAGCGGGCGACCCTCGAGGACCTCGCGGACCTCCCACGGCTCACCTTCGACCAGGGCGCGAACAACTCCTTCTACCTGGCGGAGGAGATCCTGTCGACGATGTCGAGCAAGCGCGAGATCCGGGTGTCGGACCGGGCGACGATCTTCAACCTCATGATCGGTCTCGGCGGGTACACGATCTCGACGGGGTTGATCAGCGACGACCTCGATCCGGAGATCGTGGCCATCCCGCTCGACGTCGACGAGCGGATCGAGATCGGGTGGATCGCGCACACGTCGGTGCCGCTGACCGTGCAGGCGCACACGTACCTGGACGAGCTGCGGGCGGTGGTCGTCGGCTACGGGGTCGAGCTGCTCGGCTAGGTGTGTCTCGGGTCCCCGCGGTCGCAGCAGGTCGCCCGGAGGCGGTGCGAGCGGGACACACCACGGGGCGACGCGTAGCTTCGTCGGGGTGGGGAACCGACCGATCGACCAGGACGCCGACGACACGCAGCAGGACACGCAGCAGGACACACGGCACGACCCGTACGCGCGACGACCCGGCTACGTGACCGGCGTCGACGGTCGTACCGACATGTGGACGACCGCGGTGGTCGCGGGCGTGGTCACGGCCGCCGCCGTGCTGTTCGTCTCCGGGCTGCTGCACCTCACCGAGCCGATCGCGTACTCGGCGGCCGTCGTGATCGGCCTCGTCGTGTGGCTGACGATGCGCGCTCGCCGACGGGCAGCGGACCGTCGCGCGGGACGGTCTCCCGATGCGGTCGCGGAAGCGCGGACGCGGGCGGTGGCCGAGGCGAACGGCGGCCGGCGGTTCTTCGTCGCGCAGAACCCCGTGGTCCTCATCGTGATGGGGTGCATCTTCCTGGCGGTCGGGGTCGCGAGGACGGTGGCCACCGGCGTCTCGGGTGGTTCCGTGCTCGTCGCGGTGGTCCTCGCCGTCTCGGCGGGGTACTTCATCGTCCAGGGCATCGGCACGCTCGTCGTGCGACGGCGTCCGCCGGACGGCGAGCCGGGCGCGGACGTGGGGCGCCGCAGCTGACGGATCACCGGACCTCCGCCGACCGCCACAGGTCGCGGAGGACCGCAGCGGCCCGGTGCAGCCACGGACCCGCGGCCAGCACCGCCGTCGCGCCGAGCGCGAGCGACTGGACGCCGATGCAGACCTCGAGCGGCACCACCGGGACGAGTCCCGCAACGAGCCAGACCGTCGCGAGCACGACGACGGCAGCGGAGGTCGCCCGGCGAGGCGCCCGTGCGCGCGCCGCGAGCACGAGACCGACCGGCACCGCAGCCTGAGCCGCTGCACCGTCCGTCGAGATCCCGGTGCCGCCGGCCGGCGACAGGAGCGCGACCCACACGAGCACGCTGCAGCACACGAGGGTCCGGGCTGCATCGCGACACCAGAGTGCGGCGAGCGCGCCGGAGAGCGCGGCGGCGACGGCGACCGCAGCGAGGTCGACAGGCCATCCGCCCCGCAGGAAGCGCGCCCCGGCGAAGCCGAGCAGGTCGTCGACGGACAGGACGGTGGCAGCCGTCGCGGCGAGTACCGGAGCAACAGCCCCGATCACCGATCGTGCACGCCGCACGCTCGGCGTCACGATCCCGACCGGACGGCCGACACGGCCTCGCTGATCGTCGTGCCCGGGTGCCGCTCGCGGTGCCGCCGGACCACCCGAGGATCGACGTCCACGGGGCCAGACGCCGTGCCGGGCGTGCCGACCGTGCCCGGCCCCGACGCCGCGAACCAGAGCGTGGCGAGCGCAACGGTCCCTGCCGCCTCGACGCCGATCAGTGCGAGGGCAGCGAACGACGTCGCCACGCCTCCGAGGGTGATCAGGGCCCGCCTCCTCGTGGTGCTGCCGGTCGGTGTCGTCATGCGTTCCTTCCCCTGCCGGCGCCCCTCGCCTGGAGTGCCCACCACCCTGCCGGTGATACGCGAGATGTGCAATGGCGCTCCTCGATCTCGACCATGCGGCGACCTCGTACGTCGCCGATTCCGCGGCTGCCGCGCCACGGGATCGCGACCGGAGGCATCCGCCACCGGGGGTCGAGCTGGCGCTCGGCGCGTCCGTCCGTCGCTGGATGCCGTTGACACCGCACGGCTACGAGTATTAGCTTTTGGCTACACATCGTAGCCAAGGAGCCCGACATGACCGAACACCTCGCCGTCCCCGGCGGCACCATCGCGTACGACCTCACCGGCGACGGCCCGCTCGTCGTCCTCGCGCACGGGATGGGCGACAGCCGCCGGTCCTACCGCTTCGTCGTCCCGGCCCTCGTCGCCGCCGGGTACCGGGTCGCGAACGTCGACATCCGCGGCTGCGGCGACTCCGGTGCCGAGTGGAGCGGCTACAGCCGGACCGACATCGCGGGTGACCTGGTCGCCGTGGTCCGGCACCTCGGCGGCCCCGCCGTCATCGTCGGCCAGTCGATCAGCGGCGGTGCCGCCACCATCGCCGCGGCCACCGCGCCGGAGCTCGTCGCCGGCGTCGTCGAGATCGCGCCCTTCACCCGGAAGCAGTCCGTCGACGTCGTCGGTCTCCTGCGCAACCGCCGCCACCGGTCCGCCACCGTCCAGCTCGGCAGGGTCATGGCCGCGGGCAGCCTCGCCGGGTGGCTCGCGTACCTCGACATCGCGTACCAGACGAAGCCGGCGGACTGGGCGGAGGAACGTGCGCACATCGAGGCCGTGCTGTCCCGTCCGGAGCGGATGGCGGCGCTCACCGGCATGACGAAGACGACGCCCGCCGACGCCGGGGCGAGGCTGCCGGAGGTCCGACAGCCCGTCCTCGTCATCGAGGGCGCTGCCGACCCGGACTGGGCGGACCCCCGGGCCGAGGGGGAGCGCGTCGTCGCCGACCTGCCCGACGGCCTCGGCGAGGTCGCCGTGATCGACGGCGCCGGGCACTACCCACACGCCGAGACGCCCGACGCGGTGCTCGCACTCGTGCTGCCCTTCCTCGGGCGCACGCTCGCCACGGCGGACGGGACGACCGGTGCCTAGGGCGGGACTCGACCCCGCGGTCGTCACCGCGGCCGCCGCCGACCTGGCCGACGAGACCGGACTCGCGCAGGTGAGCATGAGCGCCGTCGCCGAGCGTCTCGGGGTCCGGGCGCCGTCGCTGTACAAGCACGTCGGGGGCCTCGACGACCTGGTCGACCGGATCGCGGTGCTCGCGGCCACCGAGGTCGCGGACGAGGTCGGTCGGGCGACGCAGGGACGGGCCGGGATCGACGCGCTCGGTGCCGCGGCGCACGCCTTCCGGAGCTACGTCCGGGCGCACCCGGGCCGGTACGCCGCGACGGTCGGCCCACGGGCGTCGGCACCGGACGCGCCCGATGCTGCGGCCGCGGCGCTCCGCGGGGCGCTGGACCCCTTCACCGCGGTGCTGCGCGGGTACGACCTCCCCGAGGCCGAACTCGTGCACGCGCTCCGGACCTTCCGGAGCATGCTGCACGGGTTCGCCACGCTCGAGACCGGCGGTGGCTTCCGCTTGTCGGAGGACGTGGACGCGAGCTTCGCCTGGGTGGTCGCGTTCCTCGACGAGGGGTTCAGGCGGTCACGGAGCTAGGCCCTCGCGGGTCGACCTCGTCGGCCGTGGGGGAGGGTGCTCCACCGTGTCGTTCCGCGTAGTCGCGCGCGCGCCGCATCCGTCGGACGCTCGTCGGCACCGCCCACAGCAGGACCGCCACCATCGCCACCAGGAACACGACGGGGAGCACACCGAGCTGCCCGTCGAGCGTGGACGACACGAACTGGAACGCGAGCCCGACGTAGAGGAGGCCCGTGAACGCCAGCTGGAAGCGCATCGTGAGCGGGACGAGTCGCGCGTACTGCAGCGCGCCGTGCTCCTCCGCCGCGTCGAGCGGGATCGACCTGCCGCGGAGGACGACCTTGCCGAAGCGTTGCAACCGCCCGATGTCGCGCCCGCCGACGTCGCGCAGTGCACGGTTGAAGGGGAGCGCGACGAGCACGGCCGCGATCGCGGTCGCCGTGAAGGTGAGCTGACCGGCCAGGAGGACACTCCGCAGCACGCCGTCACGGGATCCGTCGTCCGACACCACGAGGAGCGTCGCCCCGATGGTCGCGACGACCGCCGACACGACGAACGTCACGGCGATGGCCCGGACTCCGCGTCGGACGACGGCCGCCGACGGCACGACGTCGTCGTCGGACCGCTCGACCACCCGCTCCGAGCGGCGGAAGCGGTCACCGAGCGGCCGGGCGACGGCGAGGAGCACGGCGGCTCCACCGATCAGGACGACGGGCACCCAGACCGGCGCTCGGGCCGACACCGTCGCCAGGACGACGACCACGGCGGCGACCAGGTCGATCCCGAGGGCGCCGAGGAACCACCACCGCAGGTACCGCCGCCCCTCGGGCGAGGACCTCGGGTCCCAGTAGCCGGCCAACGAACCGACCAGGACCGGACCCATCACGAGGAACGGGATCGTGAACACGGACGCGAGGACGAGTCCGTCGGCCGCACCGCCGAGCTGGAACGCGACGAGGAGACCGGCGCCGAGGGCCAGCGCGGTCGCGACGACGATCACCACGAGGTAGACGAACACGCGCATCGTTGCTCCTTCGGGTCGGACACGTCGATGCTGCCAGGAACGTCGACGGGGCGGCCGGGATCTGCGGGTGTCCGCAGCCGGCCACCGGACGGGAGGCGCGGTGCGGGCCGGCACCGCGCCTCCCGTCCGACCGTGGGTCGGGACCGGAGACCGTCCCTAGCGGACCGGCTCCCAGAGCGAGAGTGCGGTGATCCAGTTCGGGTCACCGTGGCCCTGGTGCGACTGCACGGCCTCGTACGCCGTGCCCTCGTGCGTGACCCGGTCGCCCTTCGTGTAGGCAGCGTGGGCGTCCCACGCCGGGTACTCCGAGCCGGCGTCGCTCTTCGTGGTCGCGACGTGCGTGTTCGACAGCGCGGACGCGACGCCCTCCGTGTTCACCGCCCGGACCGTGTACTCGTGCCGCGTGCCCGCGCGGAGCCCGACGTCCACGAAGGTCGTCGCGCCGGTCTCGCCGACCTGCTCGCCGTCGCGGAGGACCTCGTAGCGGACGCCCCGGGTGTCGTCCCCCGCGGTCCACATCAGCGACACGGTGGACTCGGTCGTGCCCATGTCGTGCAGGTGCTGCGGTGCGGCCGGAGCGGCGGCCTGCTCGGGCATCCGGACGGTCAGGATCGCGTGGGCGAGGCCGATGTTGCCCGCCGCGTCCACGGCGCGGACGCCGAAGTCGTAGAGCTCGCCCGGGGTCAGACCGGTGAGGCGGGTGGAGCGCTGGGTGGCGGCGACCTCCTGGACGACGCGGAAGTCGTCCTCGGTCGCGCCGAGCTCGACGACCTGGTACCGAGCGACCCCGACGTCGTCCGTCGCCGCGCCCCAGGTGACCTCGGCCTCGGTGGAGCTGACCGCGCGGGCCGCGGCGTCGGGCACCGTGCCGGGTGCCTCGGTGTCCTGGACCGGTTCCGGGGTCTCCCCGTCGCCGGGCTGCACGTCGACGTCGATGACGTTGTAGAACGCGTTCGCGGTGTCGGCCACGTCCCAGACGGCGTAGATGACGTGGTAGCCCTCGCGGTCGGACGGGATCGTGATGTGGTGCGACGGGTTGTTCGACGCCGCGGAGCCGTCGTGCGAGACGGTCTCGATGAGCTCGAGGTCGTCGCGGTCGAGTTCGTCGTTCGGGTCCCAGCCCTCCTTCGTCATGAAGTAGCGCCACTGCGAGGTCATGTGCGGGGCGGTGAACTTCCAGTTGACGGTGACGTCGCCCTGCTCGACGACGTTCTTCTGCCAGCGGTCCTCGCGCTGCTCGTCGAGAGCCGACCACTTCGCGTTGCCCGCGGAGGCGAGGTGCCCGTCGGCGGGACCGGCGGCGGGGAAGCCCTTCGGAGCCTCGAGGCTCTGCGGCTCCCACTGTGCGCCGCCCATGTCGCCGTTCGCCTTCAGGGCGGCACGTGCGGTGAGCGTCTGCCCGGGGTCGCCCGAGTCGTCGCCGACGAACCCGTGCGCGAACGCCGCGGACGGCACGAGCGTGGCGGCGCCGATCGCGACGGCGGCCGAGGCGCACAGGAGCGCGGCGGACTTGTGAGGACGCATGGTGATCCGATCTGTCGTGGTGGTGCGGGTCCTTCCCGCCTCGCTGCGACGATCCCAGCCCGGCGGCGCCGACCGGCGTCGGCGAAGGGTGACGTGGCAGGTCGGCCTGGCAGGCTGGACGCGTGCACACCACCATCGACTCCGCGACCGAGGTCGTCTCCGGCATCCGGTTCCCCGAGGGCAACCGCTGGCACGACGGCCGGCTCTGGTACTCCGACATGCACACGGGCGAGGTGTTCTCCCTCGACCCCGTGACCGACGCCGGCCCCCGGCGCGAGGCGACGATCGACGGGCAGTCGTCCGGGCTCGGCTGGCTGTCGGACGGTCGGTTGGTCGTCAGCGCCATGAACGCGCGGTCGATCGTCGCCGTCGAGGCCGACGGCACGCAGTCGGTGTTCGCGGACCTGTCGCCGATCGAGTCCTCGCTCGTCAACGACCTGGTCGTCGACGAGACGACCGGTCGCACCTACGTCGGCGCGTTCGGGTACGACCTCTACGGCGGCGAGGAGCTCCGCCCCGGCCCGCTGTACGTCGTCGACCCCGACGGGTCCGTCCGGCCCGCCGCCGACGGCCTGGTCTTCCCGAACAGCATGAACGTGCTGCCCGGCACCCGGACGCTGGTCGTCAGCGAGACCTGGGGTGGTCGTCTCACCGCGTTCGACATCGCGGCGGACGGGTCGCTGGGCGGTCGACGGGAGTGGGCAGCCCTGCCGGAGGGCACCACGCCGGACGGCAGCACCGTCGACGCGGAGGGCGGCATCTGGGTCTGCTCGGTCGACACGGGGGAGTTCCTCCGCGTCGTGGAGGGCGGCACGGTCACGGACCGCGTCGACGCCCCCGGACTGTGTGCCGTCGACTGCGCGCTCGGCGGCGAGGACGGCCGCACGCTCTACCTCGCGACCGCCGACAGCTACGACCCGGCGGTGACGGCGCGCACGCGCGCCGGCCGGATCAGCGCCGTCCGCGTCGCGGTCCCCGGTCCCTGACCGGCGCGTCCGTCCGGACCCAGTGACGGACGGGAGGCCCGGTGCCAGCCGACACCGGGCCTCCCGTCCGACGTGTGCCGCGACCGGCCGTGTCAGCTGGTCACCACGGCCGCTGCCGCGGCCGTGGCCGCAGCGAGCTCCTCGGCGGGCCGCGAGAGCATCGACTTGACCAGCCGGGAGTCCTCGTCGGCGAGGACTTCGGACGCGCCCGCGACCACCCCGTCGTACGACTGCGCGACGACGTCGGCGGGCGCGACCTTCGGGACGTCGAAGCGGGCACCCATCGCGGTGTCGACCATGCCCACGATCACACCGGTGACCGTCGTGCCCTGGGCGGCGAGCTCGACCCGCAGGCCGTTCGTCGCGGCCCAGGCGGCGGCCTTGGACGCAGCGTAGACGGTCGGCAGCGGGACCCAGGCGGCGAGGGACAGGACGGTGAGCACTGCACCACCGCCGTTCGACGCGAGCACGGGCGCGAACGCGGCGGCGACCCGGATCGGGCCGAGGGTGTTGGTCGCGAAGACGTCCTCGAGCGATCGTTCCGCCGGGGCCGCGATGCTCGCGTCGCTCGCCGGAGCGATGCCCGCGTTGTTGACGACGAGGTCGACGTCGGTGGCCTCGGCGGCGGCTGCGGCGATCGACGACGGATCGGTGACGTCGAGACGGAGGGGGACGATGCGCTCGTCGTCCCACTCCCGCGGAGCGCGAGCGGCGGCGTACACACGGCGGGCGCCGCGCTCCAGCGCCTGCCGGACGAACTCGGTGCCGAGTCCGCCGTTGGCGCCGGTGACGAGGACGGTGCGGTTCTCGAGCTGCTGGGTCATGGGTGCTCCTGCGGTAGGCTGATCGAAGTGGGGACGCTCCCCGCTCTCAGTATGTGGGGACAGTCCCCAGTTTGTCGAGCACCCGAGGAGACCACGTGCGCGCCGACGCCCAGCGCAACCGCGAGGCCATCCTCGACGCGGCACGGGCCTGCTTCGAGGACGAGGGGATCAACGCCTCGACCGACGGGATCGCCGTCCGGGCAGGTGTCGGCAACGCGACGCTCTACCGGAACTTCCCGACGCGCGACGACCTCCTGGCTGCCGTGGTCGAGGAGAGCGTCGAGACGCTGCTCGCAGCGTCCCGGTCGATGGCGGAACGGGACCCGGCGGCGGCGCTCCGCGAGTGGATGTTCCAGCTCACCTGGCGGCTGCGCACCTGGCAGGACCTGCCCACGTGCATCGCGCGCACGAAGGACGACGACGGCAACCCGGTCCAGCCGGTGAGCGAACGACTGACCGCCCGCACCGAGGACTTCCTCCGCCGTGCGAGCGGCGGCCGCGAGCCGGTCGTGCCGGCGGCGGAGGTCTTCGAGCTGCTGACCGCGCTGTCCTGGGGGATCGACCGGTTCGGGGACGACGAGGAACGCGCCCGCGCGCGCGTCGACCTGGCGACCGCGGGCGTGTCGGCCCGGATCGCCGCTCCCGGGTAGGCCGCGTCACCGGCGCCCGTCTGACGGTCAGAGCCCGACGCTGCCCTGCGAGATCCCGCCGTCGATGGTGACGGTCGTGCTGGTCATGTAGGCGGCCTTGCCCGACGCCAGGAACACGACGACCTCGGCGATCTCGTGCGGCTTCGCCGGGCGGCCGAGCGGGATGGCGTCGTCGAGCTGCCGCAGCTTGTCGGGGTCCGAGGTCGTCGCGGTGTTGATCGGGGTGTCGACGGCGCCGGGGGCGATGTTCACGATCCGGACGCCGTGCGGTCCGAGCTCCACGCCGCCGCTGCGGGCGAGCATGCGCATCCCGCCCTTCGACACGCAGTAGGCGAGGTTGCCGGGCATCGGCCAGTCCTCGTGGACGCTCGAGATGTTCAGCACGAGGCCGCCGTTCCCCTGGGCGATGAACTGCTTCGCCGCAGCCTGGGTGCCGAAGAAGGCGCTCTTCATGTTGACGGCCATGACCTTGTCGTAGCCCTCCTCGGTCTCCTCGAGCAGGGACTTCCGGTCCTCGATCCCGGCGTTGTTGACGAGGACGTCGAGCGAGCCGAACGCGTCCACGGCCTTCTGCACCATGGTGTGCAGGTCCGCGGCGCTCGTGATGTCGGCGTCGACGCCGACCGCGTGGCCGCCGGCCTGCTCGATCCGGGCGATGAGCGAGTCCGTCGCCTCGGGGTGGGCGACGTAGTCGATGACGATGTTCGCGCCCTCCGCGGCGGCAGCGAGGCAGATCTGCTCGCCGATCCCGCTGTTGCCGCCGGTGACGACGATGGTCTTGCCTTCGAGCAGCATGCTTCCTCCTGGTGGGTCCGGTGTCGCCCACGTTGCTCCGCCGTCCCTGGTGTGGTCCGGCGGATCGGCTGAGGCTGTGCGCAGCCGACCGGCGCGCCCCGGACACGGCGGCTCAGGACCCGTGACCGCGCGCGCCGTCCCGACGGCGGGCACCGTCCCGCCAGGGTCTCGGCGTCCTCGGTCGGTCGAGGACCGTGCAGAGCGCCGCCCCGGCGAGCACGAACGCGACCGCGCCGACGAGCAGCCGCGCTTCCGGGTAGCCGGCGGTCGTCAGGGACCCGGCCGCCGCGGCGGCGAGGGCGACGGTCGCGATCCCCACGAGCGCCCGCCAGCGCCGGTGGTCCCATCCGCGCCGGAGCGCCGTCAGGACGAGCACGGCACCGGCGGCGAGGGCGAGGGGACGGAGTCCGAACGTGACCGCGTACCGCAGCGGCAGGGACGGCACGGCGAAGAGCACGAGGAACCAGCCGATCGACCGGATCGCGGACGCTGCGAGCGGTGCCGGGTCGCGGGACCGACGAGCGGCCACCCACCGTGCCGCTGCCAGGACCGCCCCGGCCGCGGCGGCACCCGGCACCCACCCCGCCAGGTGTCCGAGGTCGTACAGCGTGGCGGTGTCGTAGACCGCGAGGACCAGGACGCCGAGTGCTCCGGCCGACAGGGCGAGCGTCACGAGCCCGGCCGGTCGGCTGCCGCCGGGTGCGAGCTGCGCGAGCAGCAGCGGCGTGACGATCCCGGAGGCGACGCGGACGACGAGGTCGACCGGCGTCCACGGGTTCGCCAGGTCCAGCTCGATCAGGCAGAACGTCACGGTGGACACCCCCGACAGCAGCCAACGTGCCGCGAGGACGCGTGCGAAGACCTCCTCGCCGGACCACCGGCACACCAGCAGGTACGCGAGCAGCACGAACGGCAGCTCCAGGCCCGCCTGCACGTGCAGGACGGTCCACGGCCACGCGGGCAGTGCGGAGGCGAGCGGGCCGAGGTCGGCGAGGGCGAACCACCCGGACGGCAGGTACCGCGCGACGGGATCCGGGTCGCCGTGCCAGGTCTGCTCGACGAACGCGGTGACCAGGACCTGGTTCGCCAGGAACAGCGCGACGACGACGCCGAGCCACGTGCCCGGGTGCCGCAGGACGCCGCCGGTGCGGTGCCGGACCGGTGCCCGCAGTCGCGGGACCCACGCCACCGCGGCGACCACCGCGGCCACGAGCAGGACGGCGAGCACGAGTTCCCCCACGACGGGGAGCGTACGACGAGCGCGGCGCCGGACCGCCACCGGTCCGTCGCCGTGTGCCGCCGGACACACGGGGCCCGACGGTGTGCGACCACGGGCGCTCGAGCCGCTCGGGCCGCTCGGGACGAACCACGGACACGACGTCGAACCAGGGGGCGGCCGTGGTTCGACGTCGTCCGCGTGGTTCGACGCAGGTCCGTCGTCCGTCGTCCGTCTTCCGTTGGCGCCCAGTCGCGCGCAGCGGCGGCGCGTACCGTGCGGGGCGACAGGAAACCGGCACACGACGGAAGAGGGACCACCATGTCCGGAACCACGCACGACGACCAGCGCCACGTCGCCGAACTGCTCGGCGACGCCGAGGTGGCGATGCTGACGACCATGACCGAGGACGGTCGCCACGTCAGCCGCCCGATGGCGATCCAGGAGGCCGAGTTCGACGGCGACCTCTGGTTCTTCGCCTACGACGACTCCGCCAAGGCCCGGCAGATCGCCGCGCACCCCGAGGTGAACGTCGCGTTCTCCGACACGAAGGGGCACTCGTGGACGTCGCTCGCCGGGCGCGCGAGCGTCGTGCACGACCGGCAGAAGGCCGAGCAGCTCTGGGCGAAGCCGCTGCAGGCGTGGTTCCCGGACGGACTCGAGACGCCGGGGCTCGCGCTGATCAGGGTCGAGGCGGACTCCGCCGAGTACTGGGAGGGGCCGAAGAGCACGGCGGCCTACGTGGCGAAGACCG
>NZ_JBFBHK010000012.1:0-76448 GCF_040685235.1 Curtobacterium sp. NPDC089185
TCCCCCGCCCCGTTGCGGGGGGGGCCCCCCCGGTTCCCCCCCCCCCCCCCCCCGGGGGGGGGGGGGGGGGCCCCGCCCCCCCCCCGCCTCCCGTCTGCAGGTCGTCGCCTCAACCCTGCGGCGGCGAGTACAGCTGCAGGTCGTTGCCCTCGCTGTCCTTGAACGGGATGATCTTGCCCCACGGGTGCTCGCTGACGTCGCCCGCGAAGTCGACGCCCTTCGCCTTGAGATCGGCGACCTCGTCCTCGATGCTGCCGTCCGGCTGGAACGAGACGACCGCGCCGCCGTCGCTCGACGGGCCCGCCGACTCTCGTCCGTTCAGGCCGATGAGCAGCCCGTTCGCGTCGATCTCGCTCCAGTCGTCGTCCTCGCTCTTGACCGTCAGGCCGAGCGCGTCGCGGTAGAACGCGACCGCGCGCTGCATGTCACTGACCGGTACCCAGACCGCTGCCACTCCACTTGCCATGGTGATGCCTCTCGTCGTCGTTGCGTACGGGGGAGACGGTAGGTCGCCGGGTTGCGTGCGGACACAGGTGGAGTGGTGTCCCAGTACCCCGGTGGCAGGCTGTGCGGGGACGACGGGAGCAGCGGATGGCTGGCGTGACGCACGTGGTGCTGGTGGCACTGACCGATGACGGGCAGGGCGTCACCGAGCGCCTCGACGCGCTGTGCCGTGAGCACCTGCAGCGCATCGACGGGGTGGAGTCGGTGCGCTCGGGGACGAGCATCAGCACGGAGGGGCTCGAGGCGGACTTCGGGTGGATGCTGACGGTGCGCTTCCGCGACGCCGACGCGCTCGCCGCCTACCTGCCGCACCCGGAGCACCGCCCGGTCGCCGACGCGATCGGCGCGGCAGCCGGACGGGTCGTGGTGTTCGACGTCGCCGACTGACGCGAGGGGTCAGCCGCGCTTCGGTCGGGGCCGGGCGGAGCGTGGCGGGACGGTCCGCATGTGGTCGCGGACCCGTCCGAGCACGTCGTCGAGGGCGTGGACGTCGTCGGCCGACAGCGGCTCGAGGAACAGCTGCCGGAGCACCTCGACGTGCCCGGGGAAGACCCGGCCGAGCACCTCGCGCCCGGCGTCGGTGAGCGCGACCGTGGTGCTCCGTTCGTCCTCCGTCGAGGGCGCGCGCACGACGAGCCCGTCGCGCTCGAGCAGGCCGACCTGGTAGGTCAGGCCGCTCCGGCTGTAGACGACACCGTCGGCGAGGTCGGTCATGCGCAGGCTGCCGTCGGGGGCGTCGCCCAGCGTCGCGAGCAGCTGGAACTGCACGTAGCTCAGGCCGCCGGCGTCCTTGAGCTGCTGCTCGACGGTGTGCCGGAGCAGGCTGCTGACCTCGATGAGCGAGAAGTACGCGCCGAGCTCGGCGGGGTCGAGCGGCGGGAAGGGAGCGGGCACCCGTCCATCCTAGGTGTTGCGAAGTCGAAGCACTGCCCGGACTGCACGCTAGCGAGTGGTCGACTACCCTTGGAGGCACGACGGGCCGGTTCCCGGGACGTCGCCAGCCGAAGGCCCCGCTCGCGGGGCCTTCGTTCTGCCCGGGTCGTCCCGCTCACGGCACCCAGGTCTGCTCGTGTGCCACTGCGGGCGCGATCGCTGCCCACTGCCGGGCCAGCGTCCGGCGGGCGGCGGGGTGCGGGTTGTGGATGCGCTGACGTCGGAAGTGGACGTACACGGCGAGGTCGACGACCTGCAGCCCGTCCGAGAACCGCGAGCAGGCGAAGTTGATCGGCGAGGAGATGTGCCGGAGCATCGACGATCCGGCGCCGCCCGTCCCGAACTCCTGGTACCCGGCGAAGGCGCGTTGGTGTTCTGCCTGTGTCGCGATCTCGTCCGCGACCACGATCGCCTGCTCCTCGTCGCCGTGCGCGGCGGTGTACTGGTCGATCTGTTCGAGGACGTGACCGAAGACGACGGCGTGCGGAGGCGCCGGGTACCGGAATCGCGCATGGAGTCGAGCCACGTCGACGCCGCGGAAGAGGTACCGGACGCCACCGTCCCGGGCGGCGTCGAGGACGGCGAGTGAGACGCCGGCGGCTTCGCGGTGCTTGCCGCGCAGTGGCGACCACGGGCCGCTGCCGCCCATGAGCTCGTGCCCGTGGAACTCGATCTCGGGATCGGTCCCGTGTTCACGAGCAGTTCGCTGCCGGACCGCCGCGAGACGCGATGAGACCGCTTCCCACCCCTCCAGCGTCGCGATCGCGGCACCGATGAAGTAGCGGTCGCGGTCGTACGATTCATCGACGTAGGCGACGAGCATCCCGTCAGCCTCGCACGGGGCGGAGTCGCCCGGAGGGACCTGTGGATGCGCGACGGGTGGCAACGCAGCCACGGGGCTGAACGGTCTCTGATGCGGAGCGGGGCCGGCACGCCGGGCGGTCGGACGATCCCCTGGGACGATGGACGGATGAGCACCGACCCCGAGCGCCGCCGCAGGAGGGCCGACGTCGTCGGCATCCTCGAGCCGAACCCCCGTCCGCTGTCGACGATCGCGATCGCCGTCGTCGCCGTGCTCGTGCTCACCGTGGTCGGGTTCTTCCTCGGCACGGTCGACCTGGGGCTCGCGAAGGCGTTCAACACGCTGCACGTCGGCGCCCTCGGGGCGTTCACCACGGCGGTCTACCACGTGATCAGTCCAGTGCCGGCGATCGCGATCACGTTCGTCGTCGCGGGGATCATCTGGTGGCGGGCACGCGACGTCCGCCCCGCGCTCGGCTTCGGCATGACGATCGCGATCACCTGGCTGCCGTCGGCGGCGGTGAAGGAGCTCGTGCACCGGGCCCGGCCGGACGTCGCACTGCTGCCGCACCCGTTCCCCGTGCAGCCGGACCCCGGCTACCCGAGTGGGCACACCGTGTACATCACCGCGTTCGTCATCGCCCTGGTCTGGGTCGTCCGCGAGACGCGGTGGCACCAGGTGGCACGGGTCGTCGGCGTCGTCGCGATCGTGGTCGTCTTCCTGTCGGTGTCGATCGACGCCGTGCACTACCCGACCGACGCGGCCGCGTCGATCCTCTGGGCGGTCGCCGTGGCACCGGCCGCGCGCGTGGTGTGGGTGGACTGGGCGATGCCGCGCATCCCGGTCCTCCGGCCGCGCGACGGAGCGGCCGTCCCGCTGCGCGTCCGTCGCTGAGGAACCTGCGCGCAGCCGCGCCGACGGCGTCCTACGCCCGGCTGCGCCGCGCCACGACGAGCGCGACGACGGCGACGACCGCGGCGGCGAGCATGACGATCGCGAGCGGTGCCGCCGTGCCCTCGCCGCCGATGCTCACGAGGGGTGACACGAGCGCCGCGAGCCCGAACTGCAGCGCTCCGAGCGCGGCGGAGGCGCTCCCGGCCACGCCGGGCACCGCGCCGAGCGCCATCGCCGTGGCGTTGCCGAGCACGAGGCCCAGCGAACCGACGGCGGTGAACAGCGGGACGGCGAGCCAGAGGACCGGCGCACCGGTGACGACGAGCAGCGCGAACGCGACGGTCGACGCCGTCACCAGGACGATCCCGAGGGTCAGGACACCCTCGACGGAGCGGGTCGCGGTGAGCTTCGCGGACAGGATGCTGACGCCCATCAGCGCGAGCGCGTTCAGGCCGAAGGCGAGTCCGTAGCCGACCGTGTCGAGGCCGAGCATGCCCTGGTACAGGAAGGGCGACGCCGAGATGTACGCCATCATCACCGCGAACGCGAAGCCGAACACGGCGGTCCAGCCGACGAACGTCCGCGAGCGCAGCGCTCGCAGCGGAGAACCGGAGGCGGTGCGTTCGGCCCGCAGCGCGTCGCGACGGGCGCGCAGGTGCGTCTCGCGGACCACCGCCAGCACGGACACGAGCATCACGACCGACAGGCCGAGGACGATCGCGAGCAGCCCGCGCCACCCGATCGGGCCGGTGAGCAACCCGCCGAGCAGCGGTGCGACCACCGGGGCGACCCCGCCGACGATCATCATGAGCGAGAACGCCCGGGCCGCGGGCCTGCCGGTCGCGAGGTCCGAGATGACGGCGCGGCCGATCACCATGCCGGCCGCGCCGCCGAGGCCCTGCAGCAGGCGTGCCACGACGAGCACGCCGACGTTGGGTGCCAGCACCGCGGCCGCGCTCGCGAGCACGCACAGCGCGGCACCCGCCAGGAGCGGCGGCACGCGGCCGAAGCGGTCGGACAGCGGCCCGAAGACGAGCTGCCCCGCGGTCACGCCGACCAGGAAGGCGGTCAGGGTCAGCTGCACGGTGGTCGCGGACGCCGAGAGCTCGGTCGTCATCTGCGGGAACGCCGGCAGGTAGAGGTCGGTCGCGAACGGCGCGACCGCGCTGAGCAGGCCGAGCACGAGCAGGAGCGGCGTCGTGATGCCCGTCGGCCGGGTGGAGGGCTTCGCCGTCGCGGCGCGGATGGATCCGGTGTCGGTCGTCATGGTTATGAAACCATAACTCATCCGTCGGCAGCGGTACAGTGACGGCATGGCACCAGCGGTCTCCGACGACGCCCTCGCCGAGTTCGCCGACGTCGTCCTGCGCATCGGCCGCGAGGTCGACCCGCACGGCCCGCACGCCCCCGACATCGTGCCGCTCACCGGGACCGAGGCGCTCGTGATGCGCTGGGTGCACCGGAACCCCGGCGCCTCGCCGAGCGCTGTGGCCGACGCCACCGCACTCCAGCGCAGCAACTGCAGCGTCGCGCTCCGCTCGCTCGTTGCGAAGGGCATGGTCGAGCGCCGCACCGACCCGGACGACGCCCGCACGGTGCAGCTGCACGCCACGTCCCGCGCGAACGAGAGCATCGAGCGGCTGCACGCGCACTGGGCCGGGCGGCTCCGTGCCGCCCTCGCGGGGGACGAGGAGGGGCTCGCCGCAGCGGCGACCCTGCTGGCGCGCATCGACGACGGCCTGCGCCGACGGGACTGACGGCGGACGGGAGGCGCGTGGCGGGACCGGCACGCGCCTCCCGTCCGCCGCGCGGTCACGCTTGCTACCCTGGTCGGGCACCACCAGTACGCAGTGTGTACCTACCGGCCGTCGGCACCCCCGGCGGATCAACGGCGGCACCCCGACGGGCCCGTCGACCGACCAGGCCGGGCCCCAGAAGGCACACCCCTCATGCTCCACGAACGTCGCGCCGACGCGCCCCTCGTCTCCCTCGCCGGTCGGTGGTACTTCCCGATCGCGTTCATCGCCCGGCTGCCCTTCGCGATGATGGTCGTCGGCGTCCTCACCCTCGTCGTCGCCTCCCGTGACTCCGTCGCGCTGGGCGGCATCAACTCCGCGTCCGTCGGCATCGGCTCGGCGGTCTTCGGCCCGCTCGTCGGCGTCGCCGCCGACCGCTTCGGCCAGCGGGCCGTGCTCGTGCCCGTCGGACTCGCGAACGCCGTCCTCCTCGGCGTCCTGCCCCTCGTCGTCGCGGGGACCGCGCCCGACCTCGCGGTCCTCGCGATGTCGTTCTGCATCGGCGCGACCGCCCCGCAGGTCGCCCCGATGTCCCGGACGCGACTCGTCGCGCTCATCCGACGCCACACCTCGCCCGCCCGTCGCGACAGGGTCTTCAGCGGCACGATGGCCTACGAGTCCGCCGCCGACGAGACCGTGTTCATCATCGGCCCGTTCCTGGTCGGCCTGCTCGCGAGTGCGATCGCGCCGTGGGTGGCCGTCGCGGGGGCCGCCGCGCTGACGCTCGTGTTCGTCACCGCCTTCGCGCTGCACCCCACCGGCAGGCTCGTCGTCGGTGGGCCGGCGCAGGAGACCCGGGCGCCCGCCCGGCAGCTCCTCCGCCCCCGGTTGCTCGTCGTGGTCGTCGGCATCCTCGGCGTCGGTCTGTTCTTCGGCTCGACGCTGACCTCGCTGACCGCCTTCGTGGAAGGTCACGGCGAGGCGTCCCAGGCGGGCCTGCTCTACGGCGTCATGGGCATCGGCTCCGCGGCGCTCGCGCTCGGCTCGGCGGCCTTCCCGCGGTCCTTCGGGGTCACGTGGCGCTGGCTCGTGTCCGGCCTCGTGCTGCTCGGCGGGGCGATCGCGTTCAGCCGTGCCGACTCGATCGGGTCCGTCGTGCTCGTCCTCGGGATCCTGGGGATCGGCATCGGCCCGACGCTCGTCGCGCAGTACAGCCTCGGGTCGGACCGCTCCCCGGTCGGCCGCTCGGCGACGACGATGACGATCCTCGGTTCGGCGGTCATCGTCGGGCAGTCGGTCGCGTCCGCGGTCGTCGGCGAGGTCGCCGAACGGGCGGGGACGGGCGCCGCGATGCTCTTCCCGGCGTTCGCGGCGGGGCTGGTGGTGCTCGCCGCCGTGGCCGACCTGTTGCTCGCGCGGCGGGACACCCGCTCGCCGGCGCCCGAGCCGTCCGAGGCCGCCGCGGCGGGCTGAGTCGGGCCTCGGGGTCAGTCCTCGGTGTCGTCCACCAGCAGGTCCTCGTGCCGGTAGTCGTTCGACCGCAGACCGGCGCGCGCGATCATGTGCGTCGACACCGGCACCAGGAACAGCTGGAACACGAGGACCGGCACGACGACCCAGAACGCCGTCCACGTCCACACCGCGACGACGACCGCCGCGAGGGCGAGCGCCAACCCCAGGACCTGCGGCTTCGCCATCGCGTGCAGGCGCACGAGCGGGTCGGGGAACCGCACGATGCCGATCGCGGCGGCGAGCGAGAGCGCCGAGGCGACCAGCAGCAGCGCGAGGGCGATCCAGGCGCGGACACCGGCCCCGTCGACGAAGGACTCCAGGATCGCGATCACTTCGACTCCTCCTCCACGGCGTGCTCCGGCGTGGTCGCGTCCGTGCCTTCGTCGGACGGGTCCGAGGACGGCGTCACGATCCGGGCGACGGCGATCGTGGCGAACACGCTCGTCGCCGCGATCACCACGAGCACGGGGACGGCGGTCAGGTCCTGCCGGACGACCATCGCCGCGGCGATCACCACGAGCGCGGTGGTCAGCACGATGTCCGAGCCGATCATGCGGTCGAGGATGGTCGGACCGCGGACGATCCGCCCGACCGCCAGGGCGAGGGTCGCCCCGAGCAGGGCGAGCACGAGCAGGACGCCGATGCCCATGACGACCACGGCGGCGCTCACCGGGTCACCGCCGGCAGCGGCTCGGCGAGTTCGGACACGTCCTGCTTCGACCCGATGGCGCGGATGACGAGCTCCTCGATGCGGTGGGCCTCGTGCGCGGCGGCCTCGACCTGCTCGGTGCGCTCGGTGTCGAGCACGTGCAGCAGCAGGCGCCGGCGCGGCAGGTCGACGTCGGCGACGAACGACCCGGGCACGAGGGAGATCGCCAGGGTGGCGAGCGTGAAGGTCATCTCGGACGTGGTGTGCATCTGCACGAGCACGATCGAGCTGCGGCGGACACCGCGCGGACGCACGGCGACCCAGGCGACCCGGAAGGACGCCACGACGACGAGCCCCGCCCAGACCACGAGGAACCAGAGCAGCCGCGGCACCGACAGGCGCTTCGAGAGCGGGACCGGCGGGAGCGGCAGCAGCTGCGTCACGAGGAGTGCGACCACGACGCCGCACAGCAGCGTCAGCACGGTCCACGAACCCCAGAGCAGCGCCCACAGCACGGTCAGCCCGGCGACGAGCGGGACGTCGTAGCGCCACGCGAGCGCGATGCGGCGGGCGTTCGACGTGCGGCGGAGGTCGCTCATCGTGCACCTCCCAGGACGGCCTGCACGTAGCGGTCGGGTGACTCCAGCGACTCGGCGGCGCGGGTCGCGTACCCGTAGAGCGGTCCGGCGACGACGGTCAGGGCGACCGAACCGAGGACCGCCACCGTCGTGACCGCCACCAGCATGCGCGGCAGCGGCGCGTGCGCCGACGGCTCGACCGCGGCGGTCTGCCCGGTGGCCGGACTGGAGGCGCTGCTCGCGTGGGGTGCGTCGGTGACGGTGGTCGAGCCTCCCGGGTGGTACGCCTCGCCGGTCTCCTCGGACACGGTGAGGGGCGCCGGTTCCGGCGACCGCAGGTGCGCGTGCGGTTCCGCCGTGCTGGCGTGCGGTGCCGCCGCCTCGGCGGCCGGCTTCGGCCGCCAGAAGGCGGCGTCCCAGACGCGCATCAGCGCGTACAGGGTGAGGAGGCTCGTCACGACCCCGGCGCCGATCGTCACCCATGCCATGGGGGAGCCGTCCTCGGCTGCGGCCCGGAAGAGGCCGAGCTTGCCGATGAAGCCGGAGAACGGCGGGATGCCTCCGAGGTTGAACGCCGGCACGAGGTACAGCGCGGCGAGGAGCGGCGCGGCCCTGAGCAGGCCACCGAGCGACCGCGTCGAGGTGGTGCCGCCGATGCGCTCCATGACGCCGGACACCAGGAACAGCGTGGTCTGCACGACGATGTGGTGCACGGTGTAGAACACCGCTGCGGCGGTCCCCACGACCGAGCCGAGGCCGATGCCCATCACCATGAAGCCGATGTGGCTGATGAGGGTGAAGGACAGCAGTCGCTTGACGTCGGTCTGCGAGACGGCGCCGAGCACGCCGACGACCATCGTCAGGACCGCGACGACGAGCAGGACGTCGTTGAGCTGCGGCCCCGGGAAGATGATGGTCTCGAGCCGGATGATCGCGTAGATGCCGACCTTCGTCAGCAGGCCCGCGAACACCGCCGTGACCGGTGCCGGTGCGGTCGGGTACGAGTCCGGCAGCCAGAACGCCAGGGGGAACACGGCGGCCTTGATGCCGAAGCCGATGAGCAGCATCGTGTGGAGCAGGAGCTGCACGTGCTCCGGCAGACCGGCGACCCGCTCGGAGATCTGCGCGATGTTCACGGTTCCGGTCGCGCCGTAGACCAGGCCGATGGCGGCGAGGAAGATCGCCGACGCGATGAGGCTGGTGACGATGTACGTCGTGCCGGCCCGGACGCGCTGCTCGCTGCCGCCGAGGGTGATGAGCACGTAGCTCGCCACGAGCAGCATCTCGAACGCGACGTAGAGGTTGAAGAGGTCGCCGGCCATGAAGGCGTCGAGCACGCCGGCGGCGAGCACGAGGTACGTCGGGTAGAAGATCGTGACCGGGGCGTCCTCGTCGTCGGGCGCGAGGTCCTGGCCGATCGAGAACAGCAGGACGAGCAGGAGCACGCTCGCGCTGACGGTGAGGAGCAGGGCGCTCAGCCGGTCGACCACGAGCGAGATGCCGTACGGGGCCTGCCAACCGCCGACCTGCACGACGATCGTGCCGTGCTGGTCGACGAGCACCATGAGCGTCGCCGCGACGGCCACCGCGACGGCGAGGACCGCGACGGTGATCGCACGCTGGAGCTTCCGGTGGCGCAGGAGGCCGAGGGCGACGGCGGCCCCGAGCAGCGGGACCAGGACGAGGAGCGGGACGAGCCAGGTCATCGTGCGGCCTCCTCGCGCTGCGCGGCCTCGGGGTCGGTGTCGATCTCGGGGTCCTCGTCGGCCGGGTCGTCGCGGTCGCGGCCGATGGCGGCGTCGGCCTCGTCGACCTCGACCTCGTCGGCGCGGGAGAGCTTCCACGACCGGTGGATGAGCGCGAGCAGGAAGGCGCTGACGGCGAAGGTGATGACGATGGCGGTCAGGGCGAACGCCTGCGGCAGCGGGTCGGTGATCCCCTCGGCGGACTTGCCGACCGGGGGCTTGCCGGCGGCGCCGGACATGATGAGCAGGAGCAGGTTGAGGGCGTTGCCGAGCAGCAGGAAGCCGAGCAGCATCCGGGTCAGGGACCGTTCGAGCAGCAGGTACACCCCGCACGAGAACAGCACCGCCATCGCGATGACGAGGACCAGCGTGATGGTCATGTGGCACTCCCTTCCGGGGTGGTGGCTGCGACGTTGTCGGCGGGGTCGCCCTCGGTGGTGTCCGCGACCGGGGCACGCGAGTCCTCGAGGCGCTGCCGGTCGACCTCGGCGCCGAGGCTCCGGAGCACGTCGAGCACGAGCCCGACGACGACCAGGTACACCCCGATGTCGAAGAAGGTGGCGGTGACGAACTCGACGTGGCCGAGGACGGGGACGGTCGCCTCGAAGAACTCGGAGTAGAGCGCCTCCTTGCCGAACAACAGCGGCACGATGGCGGTGGTCGCGGCGACCGCGACGCCGAGCCCGAGCAGGCGGCCCGCACGCACCGGGGCAGCGGCACCGAGCTCGGCGGGGCCGCCGGCCAGGTAGCGGGCCGCGAGGGCGATGCCGGCGACCAGTCCGCCGGCGAACCCGCCGCCGGCCGCGTTGTGCCCGGCGAACAGCAGGTAGAGCGAGAGCACCACGAGGCCGTGGAAGAGCAGCCGCACGACGACGTCGAGCAGTGCGGAGCGCCCGGTCGGGATCGCGGCGCTCGTCGGCAGCCATGCGCGGGGCTCGCCGTCGGGGCGGTGCTTGTCCTCGGCCACGCTGGCGGGCATGTCCCGCAGGCGGGGGAGCGTGTCCTCGCGCGAGTCGAGGAAGATGAGGCTCGCGACACCGGTGGCCGCGGCGACGACGACCGTCAGCTCGCCGAGGGTGTCCCAGCCGCGCAGGTCGACGAGCGCGACGTTCACGACGTTCAGGCCGTGGCCGAACGAGCTCGTCAGGGCGGGCAGGTCCGGCCAGACCGGTGCGGCGTTCCGCGCGGAGGCGGCGACGATCACGACGATCGCCAGGGTCACGCCGGCCAGCGCGGCGAACAGCGCACGCGCGATCCGGAAGCGCGAGGGGTTCGCCGTCGCGATCCGCGGGGGGAGCCGCCGGAGCACGAGCACGAAGGCGATGAGCGTGACGGTCTCGACGACGAGCTGCGTGAGCGCGAGGTCGACCGCGCCGTGCAGGACGAACAGCACGGACATGCCGTAGCCGGTCACCCCGACGAGGACGGCGGCGGCGAACCGGGTCTTGGCGGTGAGCACCGCGATCGCGGCGACCGCCATGACGATCACGACCGGTACCTGGCCCCACGAGTCGGCGAACCGGACGTGGAACGCCCACGGCCCGCCGAGCACGAGGTTGGCGAGGGCCCCGGCGACGAACACCGAGAGGATCACGGTCAGGTAGTAGGGGAGCGATCCGCGCTGCACGCCCGCGGTCAGGCCGGTGGCGACGCGGTCGAGCCCGCGCATGATCGCGCGGTAGGTGCCGGAGGCGCTCGGCGAGCCGGCGAGGCGGTGCTGCAGGGCCTCGACGGGGCGCCGGAGCAGGAACAGGGCGACGCCGCCGACGAGTGTGATCGCGGACAGGCCGAGCGCCGGCTCGAGGCCGTGCCAGAGCGCGAGGTGCGGGACCTCGCCCTCGGGGAGCGCCGCCGCGGTGGCCGCGGGCTCGATGCCGTGCGCGACGACCGGGGTGAGGAGTCCGAGTGCGAGGCCCGTGACCGCGAGGACCGACGGCACGACGCCGAGACCGTGCAGCCCGTGCGGCGCGGTCTCCTGCACGCCGGGCTTCCGGGCGAAGGCGCCCCAGAGGAAGCGGAGTGAGTACGCGACGGTGAGGAGCGAGCCGAGCGTGACGCCGACGAGCGCGACGCATGCCCACCCGGCCTGCGGTCCGTGCAGCTCCTCGACGAAGCCGGTCAGCACGGCCTCCTTCGCGACGAACCCGATGGTCGGCGGGATCCCCGCCATCGAGGCCAGCGCGAGGACGGCCACCACCACGAGCCACGGCATCCGACGGCCGAGGCCGCTCAGCCTGCCGAGGTCACGGGTGCCGGTGACGTGGTCGATCGACCCCACGACCAGGAAGAGCGTCGACTTGAACGTGGCGTGTGCGACGAGCAGCGCCACGCCGCCCAGCGCCACGGCGGGGGCGCCCCAGCCGGCGGCGAGCACGAGGAAGCCGAGCTGCGCGACGGTGCCGTAGGCGAGCAGGAGCTTGAGGTCGGTCTGCCGGAGCGCGCGGTACCCGCCGACGAGCATGCCGGCCACCCCGAGCACCGTGACCGTCTCGCGCCAGCCGGTCATCAGCGCGAACGCGGGGGCGAGGCGCGCCACGAGGTAGATGCCGGCCTTCACCATCGCGGCGGCGTGCAGGTACGCGCTGACCGGGGTCGGTGCCGCCATGGCGGCCGGGAGCCAGAAGTGGAAGGGGACGATCGCCGACTTCGTCAGGGCGCCGAGCAGCACGAGCACGACGGACACCGGCACGAGCGGACCCGGACGGTCGACCAGCTCCGGAGCCTGCGCGATGATGCCGGATAGGCTCGTGGTGCCCGCGGTGACCGAGAGCGCGACGAGGCCCGCGAGCATCGCCAGACCGCCGGCGGTGGTGACGACGAGCGCCTGCATCGCGGCCGCCCGACTGGCCCGCTTCGCGGCGTCGTGGCCGATGAGCAGGTACGAGAAGACCGTCGTGGCCTCCCACAGCACGAAGAGCACGATGACGTCGTCGGCGACCACCAGCCCGTACATCGACCCGGCGAAGGCGGTGAGGACGCCGGCGAACCGGCCGAGTCCCGGCTCGTCGCGGCCGAAGTACGACGCGCAGTAGACGAGCACGAGGGCACCGACGACCGAGACCACGAGGGCGAGGACCCACGACAGGGCGTCCATCCGCAGCGACAGCGCGAGGTCGAGCTGCGGGATCCACTGCCACCGGCTCGTCACCCCGCCGTGCAACGCCCGGTCGGTCTGGGCGATCGTCAGCACCGCGGCGGCCGCGGGAGCGAGCGCGGCCACGTAGAACACGCGGCGGCCGATCAGGGGGGTCAGGGCGGGGACGATCAGGGCGACGATCGCGAACGCGATGAGGACGGAGACCATCGGGCACCTCCTCGGGGTCGGGCAGCAGTCCGGCTCACTGGGTCCTCACAGCTTACGGAACGCCGGATGGCAACTTCCTGAACGGCCGGACAGTCCCGTTCTCAGCGCCCGTACGCCCGCGCCGGGATCTGCGTCGCCAACTTCCCGCCCGACACGTCGACGAGCGTGCCGGTGATGTAGCCCGCGGCGTCGCTCGCCAGGAACACGAGCAGGTCGGCGACGTCGTCCGGGGTCTCCCACCGGCGCAGCGACAGCGTGTCGAGCAGTCGGTCCTGCTCGGCGGTCGGCATCTCGGCGAAGCCGTTCATCGTCGTCGGGACCATCCCGGGGGCGTAGGCGTTGACGGTGATGCCCCACGGGCCGAGCTCGGACGCGAGCACGCGCGTGAACGCCACGACCGCCGACTTCGACGCCGCGTACGCCGCACTGCCGACGCTCGGCGCGATCGCCGCGAAGGACGCCGCGTTGACGATGCGTCCGCGCCCCGCCGCCTGCATCACGGGCGCCACCGCCTGGCTGACGAGGAACGTGCCGCCCAGGTTGACGTCCATGCACCGGCGCCAGGCGTCCCAGTCCAGCTCCGCGACGGTCCCGGTGACGTTGATGCCGGCGTTGTTGACGAGTACGTCGATCGTGCCGTGCCGGGCGACGACCTCGTCGATCGCGGCGCTGACCGACGCCGGGTCAGCCACGTTGCACACCACCTCGTCGACGCCGGGGGATGCCGCATCGTCGAAGGCGAGGTCGAGGGCGACCACGCGGCAGCCCTCGGCGACGAAGCGTGCGGCGAGGGTCCGGCCGATGCCGCGGGCGGCTCCGGTCACGACGACCACGCGGTCGGTCAGGTCGAGGTGCATCGTCGCTCCCGTTCACCGGGCCGGTTCGTCGGTCCCGTTCTCCGGAGGCCGGGTGCCGTGGGCGCCCGTGCCTCGAATGGTCATACTATTCGAGCATGACGGCGAAGGTGCTCTGGACCACGGGTGGCGGCAGCGGGATGGGTGCGGCCAGCGCGCTCGCCGCGGCCCGGGACGGCTGGACGGTCGTGCTCAGCGGCCGTCGCCCCGACCGGCTCGAGCAGGTCGCCGACGCGGTGCGTGCCGCCGGCGGGAACGCGGCGGTGCTGCCGCTCGACGTCACCGACGCCGACGCCGTGGTGGCCGCCCGGGACCGGGTGCTCGAACACCACGGGCGGATCGACGGCCTCGTGCTGGCCGCGGGCCTGAACACCCCGGCCCGGCGGTGGGCCGACCAGTCGCTCGCCGACGTCCGCGCGGTCCTCGACACGAACACCACCGCGGTCGTGACCGTCGTCGACGCCGCGCTGCCCGCGCTCCGGGCGTCCGGCGGTGTCGTCGTCGTGGTGTCCTCCTACGCCGGGTGGTCCTTCCAGCCGGGCGCCGGTGTGGCGTACTCGGCGAGCAAGACCGCGCTCGGGTCGATCGTCCGGACGCTCAACCAGCAGGAGGCCGAGCACGGCGTCCGTGCGACGCACCTCTGCCCGGGCGACGTGGCGACCGACTTCCTCGACCAGCGCCCCGAGGTCCCCGACGCAGCGGCGCGGCAGCGCATGCTCCAACCGGAGGACGTCGGCCGGACCGTCGCGTTCGTGCTGGGGTCGCCGGCGCACGTGCGGATCGACGAACTCGTGCTCTCACCCGTCTCGCAGCGGTGACGAGCACCTACGACCGGGTCCTCGACGCGATCGGCACGGCGGTCGTCTCCGGGGAGTTCGCCCGCGGGAGCCGACGCAGCACGGACGAGCTGGTCGCCTGGACCGGTGCGAGCCGCAGCATCGTCCGCGAGGCCGTCCGGGTCCTGGTCTCCCTCGGGCTGCTGCACGCCGGTCGTCGGGTCGGCATCACCGTCCTCGGCGCCGTGGAGTGGGACGTCCTCGACCCGCGGGTGGTGCGGTGGCGGCTGCAGGGCCCGGACCGCGAGCGGGCATCGGCCGAGCTGCGCGAGCTCCGTGCCGCCGTGGAACCGCTCGCGGCCGCCGCGGCGGCCCGACGCGCGTCGCGCGACGAGTGCGCGGCCGGACGGGAGGCGCTGCTCGCCACCGCGGACGAGCTCGCCGCCGCCGCGACCCAGGACCGCCGCCTCGACTTCACGAGCGCGGACATCCGGTTCCACGCGCGCGTGCTCGACCTGTCCGGCAACGTCCTCTACCGCCGACTGCACCGGGTCGTCGGCGAGGCCCTCCGGGAGCGCGGGAGCATCCGACCCGACCGCCACGACGTCGGGCTCCACCTCGCGCTCGCGCGGGCGGTCGCCGCGGGGGACGCGGACGGCGCAGCCGACACGATGCGCGACATCGTGCACCGGACGGAGCACGGACCGCGCACCGACCTGGGATGATGGGTGCCGGCGTGCCTCCCCGCGCCCGTGGAGGTGGACCGGTGGACGCAGCGCAGGACGTGGTGGTCCAGCTCGTCGGCACCCCGTGGGCGTTCCTCGCCGTCGGCCTCGTGCTCGCCGTCGGCAGTGTCGCGGTGTTCCTGCCGAGCCAGGCGATGGTCGTCGCGATCGGCACCCTGCTCGTCGGGGGCGACGGTGGTCTGTTGCCCGTGCTGTTCCTCGTCGTCGCCGCGACGGTCGGCATGGTGCTCGGCGACCTCGTGCTCTGGCGCCTGGCCCGTTCGGTCGACCTCGGCTCCCGGTCCTGGTTCACGCGTCCGAAGATCCGGAAGGCCCGCGAGGCCATCGACGGTCGCTACCGCAAGGCCCCCGGCCGGATCGCGGTCCTCGGCCGCTTCATCCCGATGGGACGGTTGACCACGAACCTCGTCGGTGCCGACAGCGGCCTCGACCTCCGCCGGTTCCTGCTCAGCTGCGCGCTCGCCGACGTCGTCTGGGCCGCGTACTGCGTCGGGATCGCCGCCGCCACCGGGCACTGGAGCCGCGAGCAGCCGTTCCTCGTCACCACGCTCGCGGTCGTGGCGTCGATCCTGCTCGGCCTCGCGATCTCGGCGATCGAGAAGGCCGTGCACCGACGCAGCGAGGCCGCTGCCGCAGCCTGACCCCGCTCGCCGTTCGAAGGAGAACCCGTGCAGCTGACCGACCTCGTCCCCGACCCGGGCGCCCTCGACCGGATCGCGACCGGCAGCACGTGGGCCGAGGGGCCGTGCTGGATCCCGTCCTCGCGCACGCTCCGGTGGTCGGACATCCCCGGCGACCGCATCCTGCAGTGGCACCAGGACACCGGCGAGACCTCGACGTACGCCGCCGGGGTCGAGTTCACGAACGGCCGCACCCGCGACCGCGACGGGTCGGTCGTGCAGTGCTCGCACGGACGCCGACGGGTCGAGCGCGACCGTGACGGGGTCGTCACGCCGATCGTCGACGGGTGGGGCGGTGGCCGGCTGAACTCCCCGAACGACGTCGTCGTCGCGGGGGACGGCGGCATCTGGTTCACCGATCCCGCCTACGGCATCACGCAGCCGCGCGAGGGCCACCCCGGCGAGCGGGAGTACGGCGACCACTGGGTGTTCCGGTGCGGTCCCGACGGCGAGGACCTCCGCCCGGTCGTCCTCGACGTCGACGAGCCGAACGGGCTGGCGTTCTCGCCGGACGAGCGCGTGCTCTACGTCGCGAGCTCGTCGTCCGACGAGCCGGTCGTCCGGGCGTACGACGTCGACGGCGCCCGGGTGAAGAACGGCCGGGTCGTCGTCCGGCTCGGTGCGGGCGAGGGCGTGCCGGACGGCATCCGCGTGGACGAGCACGGCAACGTCTGGTCCTCCACACACCGCGGTGTCTCGGTCTTCACCCCGGACGGCACCCGCATCGGCGACGTCCCCGTGCCCGAGGTGGTCGCCAACCTCTGCTTCGGCGGCGACGACGGCACGACCCTGTTCGTCACGGCGACGACGTCGGTGTACCGCATCGCGACGACGACCCGGGGCGCCGCTGCCGTATCCTGACCCGGCCATGCAGTGCGACTACTTCGACCGCGGGGTGTGCCGGTCCTGCACCCTGATGGGCCAGCCCTACGCCGACCAGGTGCTCGACAAGGAGATCCGCACGCGCGAACTCCTGCGCGACGCGGTCGAGGCGTCCGGGGGGCCGGGGGCCGTCGAGTGGCTCCCGGCGATCACCAGCCCCGAGGCCGGCTACCGGAACAAGGCGAAGATGGTCGTCGGTGGGACCGTGCAGCAGCCGACGGTGGGCATCCTCGACCACCGGCAGCGCGGGGTGGACCTGCGGCACTGCGGGATCTGCACGCCGGGCATCCGGCGGGCGCTGCCGATCCTGGCGGACTTCGTCGCCGACGCAGGGCTCATCCCCTACGACGTGGCCGCCCGCCGCGGCGAGCTGAAGTTCGTGCTCGTGACGGAGTCGCCCGACGGTGACCTGATGGTGCGCTTCGTGCTGCGCTCGGAGGGACAGCTGCCCCGGCTCCGTGACCACCTCGGTGCCCTGCGCCGGGTGCTGCCGGAGGCCGTCGTGGTGACCGCGAACCTGCTGCCCGAGCACAAGGCCGTCACCGAGGGGGACCGCGAGGTGGTGCTCACGGAGCAGGAGACCCTGCCGATGCGCTTCGACGCGGTCACCATGCACCTGCGCCCGCAGAGCTTCTTCCAGACGAACACGGCCGTGGCCGCCCAGCTCTACGACCAGGCGTCCGCGTGGATCGACGAGGTCGCGCCCGCGTCGATGTGGGACCTGTACTGCGGCGTCGGCGGGTTCGCCCTGCACGCCGCTCGACCCGGCCGCGCGGTCACGGGCATCGAGACGAGTCGTGAGGCGATCCGGTCCGCGAAGCAGTCGGCGCGTGAGGCCGGCCTGACCGACGTCCGCTTCGCCGCCGACGACGCCACCGAGCACGCGCTCCGTGCCCGCCCCGACGCCGTGCCGGGACTCGTCGTGGTGAACCCGCCGCGACGGGGCATCGGCGAGACGCTCGCGGGCTGGCTGGAGGACTCCTCGGTCGAGCACGTCGTCTACTCGAGCTGCAACCCGGTGACGCTCGCGAAGGACCTCGCCCGCATGCCCTCGCTGCGCCTGCGGCGCGCGCGTGTGCTCGACATGTTCCCGCAGACCGGCCACCTGGAAGCCGTGACGCTGCTGTCCAGGGCGTGAACAGGCGGTGACCAGGAGGCGGACGGGAGGCTCCCGGCCAGGCCGCCACGGGCCTCCCGTCCGCCGCATTGCCAGGGAACTGCCAAGGTCGCGTACCCGGGTACGTCCCGATCGCCGCAGCCGTACCGATGCGGACGTACAGGAACACCGTCGGGGTACATAGCATCTACCGGTAGAACCCATTGTCTCGGTTTGATAACAGTGACGAATTTCCTATGGTTGCCGACCAGACGCCGCCGGCACCAGTCCACTGCCCCCGGAGGCGCACCCCACAACTCGACCGCGATCGGTCGGGACGGGCAGTGGCGACCGAGACCGCTCCGGCGGTCCGTCGGTCAGTGGTCCCGGTGGAGCGATCAACCATGAAGAAGCTTTCCCGTACCCGCACCATCGTCGGTGGCCTGGCCTTCGCCGGCATCGCCGCGACCGGTGTCGGCCTCGCGGCAGCGCCCGCGAACGCAGCGTCCGGCTCGACCTGGGACGCCCTCGCGCAGTGCGAGTCCGGCGGCAACTGGGCCATCAACACCGGCAACGGCTACTACGGCGGCCTGCAGTTCAACCTCGGCACCTGGCAGGCCAACGGCGGCGCGGGCAACCCCGCCTCGGCGAGCCGCGCGACCCAGATCGCCGTGGCCGAGCGCGTCCTCGCGTCCCAGGGTTGGGGCGCATGGCCCGCCTGCTCCGCGAAGCTCGGCCTGAGCGGTACCGCCGGAGCCGCCCCGCAGGCTGCTGCGCCGCAGCAGGCCGCACCCCAGCAGGCCGCGCCGCAGCAGCAGGCTGCCCCGCAGCAGGCCGCTCCCCAGCGTCAGGCCGCGCCGCAGCAGCAGGCCGCCCCGAAGACGACCACCCCGGCCGCGCCGGCGGTCTCCGCGCCGAGCAAGCCGGCCGCCGTGCCGACCAGCGGCAAGACCTACACGATCAAGTCGGGCGACACGCTCGACAAGATCGCGACGCAGCTGGGCATCGACGGTGGCTACATGAAGCTGTGGGCCGCGAACACGTCGACCGTGGACGACGCGAACCTGATCTACGCCGGCCAGGAGCTCCAGCTCCCGGCCTGATCGAGCTCCCGATCCAGCACGAGGCCCCGTGGCACGACGCCACGGGGCCTCGTGCGTCGTGGCGCCGCTCGCGCGTCAGCGCCCGTGCGAATCGACCCACCGCTGCAGGTCGTCGGACCGCAGGGACTGCGAGAGTGCACGACGCTCGAGTTCGTTGAGCCGGACGAAGGACTGTCCGTCCGGTGACGTCCCGCTCCCGTCGATCGGCATCGTGACCGTGACGAGGTCGTCCGCGTCGAGGTGCCGGAGCGACCACCCGAGGCGCGCGATCGTCGGGACGTCGAGGCCCGGGTCGACCGCGAGGTGTTCGCTCGTCGCGGTCACGAGGTCCCCGATCCGTCCGGGGTCCGTCAGGGTGCCCCGGGACAGCGCCTGCTGGAACACCCCCCGCAGGAACGCCTGCTGGTTGCGCACACGCGCCTGGTCGCCGTCGGAGAAGGCGTACCGTTCGCGCACGAAGGCCAGCGCCTGCTGGCCGTCGAGGTGGTTCGGTCCCTGCGTGAAGTGGTGACCCCGCGCCGTGAAGTCGGTGGAGGACTGCACCGTGACGCCGCCGAGGGCGTCCGTCATGCTGGCGAACCCGGCGAAGTCGATCTCGGCGACGTGGTCGATCCGCACGTCGAGCAGCTGCTCGACGGTCTGCACGGTCAGGGGGATGCCGCCCCAGGAGTACGCCGCGTTGATCTTCGCGGTGCCGTGCCCCGGGATCTCCACCCACGAGTCGCGCATGATCGACACGAGGTAGACGTGGCGACGGTCCGCGGGGACGTGCGCGAGCATCAGGGTGTCCGACCGTCCGCCGGCCGTGTGGTCGCCGTCCGGGTCGAGGGCGGCCCGCGAGTCCGACCCGATGAGCAGGATGTCCTCGGCGCTCCCGGTGGGCGACGGACGCGCCCCGGTGGGGAACGGTTCGGTCAGGACCTCGGTGTGCTCGTCGAAGCTCCGGGCGAGACCGCCCACGAAGGTCGCCGCCACGACCGCGACGACCGTGGCGATGCCGAGGAGCGACCCGACCGTGGCGATCAGTGCGACGAGGACCGGACGCCGTCGCCGCTGCCGTCGCACGGGCGCGGCTGTTGCGGCCGCTGCTCGGTCGGCGCGACGTTCGGGCATGCGGGACTCCTGCCGGTCGGGTCGGCCCTGCGCCGACCGGAGCAGCCTACTACATGCAGTATTTCAGACGCTACTGTTGTGGAGGAGGGCGGTCAGCCGCTTCCGCAGGCCCTCGTCCTCGGGCAGGACCTCGCGCTCGATGTGCTGCGCGGTCTCCCACGCGCGCCGGCCGTCCGCGGTGACCGAGACCACCCGCCGACGACGGTCCTCCGGGTGTGCGGTGCGGGCCACGAGGCCGTCGCGTTCGGCCCGTTCGAGCGTCCGGGACATCGTCTGGGGCTGCACGCGCGCGGTCCGGGCGATGGTGTCGGCGCCGGTCGGCCCGGTGCGCAGCAGGATGTCGATGGCGACGAGCGCCGCGTGGGACAGCCCGACCGCGCGGAGGCGCTCGTCCCACTCGCGCTCGACGGCACGGGCTGCGGCCGAGAGCAGGCGTCCGAGGGGCCACTGCGCGGCGGGATCGTGCATGGTGGGATCCTACGACCGGGGCCGCGGACGCGAGATGGTCAGCATGCTGACGATCCATGTACGCTCACCCCGTGAAGCGCTCCCTCCGCATCGTCCTGCCGGCCCTCGTCATCCTCGTGTGGCTCGTCGTCGCCGGTGTCGGCGGCCCCGTGTTCGGGAAGATCGGCGAGGTGGCGACCAACGACCAGACCTCGTTCCTGCCGGCCTCGGCGGACGCGACGACCGTGCAGGAGCGCGCGGCCGACTTCCGGCAGCCGGCGGGTGCCCCGGCGATCGTCGTGCTCGAGCGCGACGGCGGCCTGACCCGCGACGACCTGGCGGACGCCCGGCAGCTCGCGGCCGTGCTCGCCGACCGGGACGACGTGCAGGGCGTCAGTCCGGTCATCCCGAGCGAGGACGGCGAGGCCGCCGAGATCGTGGCCACCCTCACCGAGGCCGCCGACCCCGGCGACGCCGTCGCAGCGATCCGGGCCGACGTGGACGCGGCGCTCCCGACCGGGGTGGCCGGGTACGTCACCGGGCCGGCGGGTTTCACGGCCGACCTCACGGCGGCGTTCGCGGGGATCGACGGGCTGCTCCTCGGCGTCGCGCTCGCCGCGGTGTTCGTCATCCTCGTGGTCGTCTACCGGTCGCCCCTGCTGCCGTTCCTCGTGCTCGGGACGGCCACGTTCGCGCTGTGCGCCTCGATCCTCGTCGTGTACGCGCTGGCGGAGGCGGGCGTCGTCACCGTGAACGGCCAGGTGCAGGGCATCCTGTCGATCCTCGTGATCGGTGCCGCGACCGACTACGCACTCCTCTACACCGCGCGGTTCCGCGAGGCCCTGCGGGACCACCGCACGGGCTGGGGTGCGACCCGGGCGGCGCTCCGCGGGTCCGTCGAACCGATCCTCGCCTCGGGCGGCACCGTCATCGTCGGCGTCCTGTGCCTGCTCTTCTCGGACCTGAACTCGAACAAGGCGCTCGGTCCGGTGGCTGCGATCGGCATCGCGTTCAGCCTCCTCGCGTCCCTGACCCTGCTCCCCGCGCTCCTGATGGCCTTCGGGCGTGCCGCGTTCTGGCCGCGGCGCCCGGCGAACGGCAGCGCGCACCCGGTGCTGACCGGGGCCGACGCCCGCGGCGTGTGGGCCCGCGTCGGGCGCCTGGTCGCCCGTCGCGCCCGGACGGTGTGGATCGTCTGCACGGTGGCGCTGCTCGCGATGGGTGCCGGACTCGTCGGACTCCGCGCGGACGGGGTGCCGCAGAGCGACCTCGTCATCGGAGCGTCCCAGGCGCGCGACGGGCAGGACGTGCTCGCCGACCACTTCCCGGGCGGCTCGGGCAGCCCGGCGCAGGTCATCGGCCCGGAGCGCGACCTCGACCGGCTCGTCGCGGCGGTCCGTGGGGTCGACGGCGTGGACGACGTGGTCGCGGCGGCGGCGGACAGCCCGTCCGGCACGACGGCGGTCGGCGACACGGCCGGAGCCGCGAGCGGCCCCACCGCCCGACCGACCGTGTCCGACGGGGACGTCCTGCTCGAGGCGACGCTGCGCGCACCGGCGGACTCGTCGGCAGCCGAGCAGACCGTCCGCGACCTCCGTACGGCTGTGGAGCGGGTGTCGCCGGACGCGCTCGTCGGTGGTGTCACCGCGACGGCGCTCGACACCGACGACACCGGGATCCGCGACCGCACGGTGATCATCCCGATCGTGCTCCTGGTGATCCTCGGCATCCTGATGCTCCTGCTGCGGAGCGTCGTGGCGCCGCTCGTGCTCATCGGCAGCGTGGTGGTGTCCTTCGCGGCCGCCCTCGGGGTCGGCGCGCTCGTGTTCGACCACGTGCTGCACCTGCCGGGAGCGGACCCGTCGGTCCCGCTGTTCTCGTTCGTGTTCCTCGTCGCGCTCGGGGTGGACTACAACATCTTCCTCATGACCCGGGTGCGCGAGGAGAGCCTGCGCCACGGGCCCCGCGAGGGCGTGCTGCGCGGGCTCGGGGCGACGGGCGGCGTCATCACCTCCGCCGGGGTCGTCCTGGCGGCGACCTTCGCGGCGCTCGGGGTGATCCCGATCCTGTTCCTCGTGCAGATCGCGTTCGTCGTCGCGTTCGGTGTGCTGCTCGACACCGTCGTGGTGCGGTCGCTGCTCGTCCCGGCGGTGGTGCACGACCTCGGCCGACGCGCGTGGTGGCCCTCGCGCCTCTCGCGGACCGGCCGTCACATGTGACACGCTGGTGCCATGCCAGTCCCCTCGACGCAGCCGGCCGCCGAACGCAAGCTCCTCCGTGACACCGTGCAGGACAAGATCCGTGCGGCGATCATGGACGGCACGCTCGAACCGGGCGAACGTCTGAACGACGACGACCTGATCGCGTGGCTCGGGGTGTCCCGGACCCCGATCCGCGAGGCCCTGGCGGAGCTGGCGCGGGCCGGGCTCATCGAGATGGCACCGAACCGCTACACCCGCGTCGCTGCGCCGACGAAGGACGAACTCCTCGACGCCTACCGCACGCTGGGCGTCATCTACGGCGGTGTCGTGCGGCTCGCGGTGCCCCGGTTCACGGCCGCGCAGCGGAAGAAGATCGTCGCGGTGCTCGACGACGTCGCCGCGCGGGTGGACGGCGAGCACATGGACGACGTGGCCCGCGAGGGGTCCGACATCTACGCCATGTGGGTCGAGGCGTGCGGCAACGCCTCGCTCGCGCAGCTGTGCCGGGCGACCACCGACGGCCTGGCGTTCAAGCTGCGCGTGCCCGAGCTGACCGAGCTGGTGCCGGCCGACGTGGTCCGTCCCGAGATCGACAAGCTCCGCGCGGCCGTGCTCGCACAGGACCCGATCGCGGCCGAGCTGGCGATGGAGGCCATCCACCTCCTGCCCACCCGCAGCGCGGACTGACCGCGCTCAGGGTCCGCGCACGACCCTCAGCGGATTCCCTGTCCGTTCCACGCTGTGCGGTTATGGTTTCCGGGTGAGCATCGAACCCGAGCAGACGACGCGCCGTGCACGCCGCGGCCACGTGCCGCCGCGCCACGGGCGCCAGAAGCGCGGGGGCGGGATCGTCCTCCCCGCGATCGCCGGCGTGCTGACGATGGGCCTGGTCCTGATGGGTGGCTACGCCGCGGCGGCCTTCACGAGCCTGAACAACGGCGTCACGAAGATCGACGCGATCGCTCCGCGGTCGCAGGACGACCACGACGTGGACGGCACGGCCCAGAACATCCTGCTCGTCGGTGACGACCACCGGCCGGACAACGCGACGCCCGAGCAGATGGCGGAGCTGAGCACGACCAGCGACGGCGGTGCGACCAACACCGACACGATGATCGTCCTGCACATCAACGCCGACGGCACGCAGGCGACGATGATCTCCTTCCCGCGCGACTCGTACGTCGACATCCCCGGCGTCGGCAAGGGCAAGCTCAACAGCGCCTTCTACTACGGCACCCTCAACGGCGGTGGCGACACCGGCGGCGCCAAGCTGCTCATCCAGACGATCCAGGACCTCAGCGGCCTGTCGATCGACCACTACGTGCGGGTGTCCCTGCTCGGCTTCTACCAGGTGGTCAAGGAGCTCGGGCCGGTCGAGGTGTGCCTGAACGAGGCGGTGAACGATCCGTACTCCGGCGTCGACCTGCCCGCCGGCACCTCGCAGCTCGACGCCAAGCAGGCGCTCTCGTTCGTCCGCCAGCGGCACGGCCTGCCGAACGGCGACCTCGACCGCAACGTCCGCCAGCAGTACTTCCTGTCGCAGGAGGCCCGCAAGGTGCTCTCGGCGGGCACCCTCCTCAACCCGATCAAGATGAACGCGATCCTCAGCGCGGTCGGCGGGTCGATCCAGACCGACACCGACCTGGTGTCCCTGGCGACGCAGATGCGCGACCTGCGTCCGGGCAACATCCAGTCGGCGACGATCCCCACCCTCGGGACGCCGACCATCACCGTGAACGGCTCCGCGCTGTCCATCGTCCAGGTCGACACGGTCGGCATCCCCGCGTTCGTGCAGGGCCTGGTCGGTGAGCCCGAGGAGTACACGAAGGCCACCGCCGCCGCGCCGGCGTCCACGACCGTGACGGTGCTGAACGGCAGCGGGGTCGAGGGTGCCGCGGCCACCGCGAGCGCGAACCTGACCGCGCGGGGCTTCCAGGCCGGTGCCCCCGGCTCCTCGGAGACGACGAAGACCACCCAGGTGCAGTACCCGGCGGGGCAGGAGGCACAGGCCAAGGCCGTCGCCGCCGTCGTGCCCGGTGCGGTCGCGGTCCGGTCGACGACGGTCACCGGCGTGACCCTGGTGCTCGGGTCGGACGGGAAGACCGTGAGCGCTCCGGCCCCCGCCGGCGGTGCCTCGTCGGCACCGGCGGACGGCGGGACGCAGGACGCGGCACCCGCGACGCCGAAGGACGACGGGTCGAAGTCGTCCGAGCCGAAGCCGAGCTCGACCGACGTGAAGACGTACGGCAAGGAAGGCGTCTGCATCAACTGACGGGGCTCGACGGGTAGGTTCGACCGGTGAGCCACGTCGCGCGTCCGATCACCCTGATGACCTACAACGTGAAGAACCCGGATCCCCGCCACGACTGGCCCGCACGGCTGCCGCTGGTCCTGGACATCATCCGGCGACACGACCCGGACGTGCTGTGCGTCCAGGAGGCGTTCGACCACCAGATGGACGCGCTGCGCGCCGGGCTGCCGGACCACGGCGACGTCGGCCAGGGGCGCGAGGGCGGCACCGCCGGCGAGCACGCGGCCGTCTTCTTCCGCCGCGACCGCCTGCGCCCCGTCGACACGGGCACGTTCTGGCTGTCGGACACCCCGGACGAGCCGGTGTCGAACACCTGGGGCAGCCTGTACCCCCGCGTCGCGAACCACGCGCACTTCGTCGACGTCGACGGCGGGGCCTTCACGCTCCTGACCTCGCACTTCGACCACGAGGAGAACGACCACGGCGACGAGGTGCGTCGACGCAGCGCGGCCCTGGTCGTCGAGCGGCTGCGGTCGGTCGAGGGTCCGGTGGTGTTCGCGGGCGACTGCAACGAGCCGGCTGGACAGGGGCCGGCGTGGCAGGTCTTCGCCGACGCCGGGTACGAGGACGCCTGGGCCGTCGCGGGCGATCCCGACGACCGCACCGCGTCCTTCAACGGCTGGCAGGCGCCGGTCGACTCCGGGGAGCGCATCGACTGGGTGCTGACCCGCGGTGGCGTCGAGGTGGAACGGGTCGTGATCGACCACGACGGTCCCGAGACCTGGGCCGCGAGCGACCACTTCCCCGTGGTCGCCACCCTGCGCGTCTGAGAGCGGTCAGCAGGAGCGACGGGCGTGCACGGGCATCGGAGCGCCGATGACCGTGACCTCGGTGTCGTCCGTCAGCGCGGACACGCCGTTCGAGCCCTGCTCGTCGTCGCCGTCGCCGTGGCGCTCGTCGGCGTGGGTGTCGGCGCCGGCGTCGTGCTCGGACCGGGGCCCGTCGTCGTCCGACGCCTCCCACCCGGGCTCGAGCAGCAGCTGCCACGCGCGCGCGTCGCCGGAGCCGTAGGACTCCTTGTCGGCGGCCGGGGCGTCGTGCAGCTCGTCCGCGACGTCGTCGCCCACCTGCACGCCGCCGGGCCCGGTGAGCTCGACGCGGCTCCCGATGCGGGTGCGCACCGAGGACTTCAGCACGCGGATCTCGACGGCGTTGCCCACCGCGGCCGGGGTCCGCAGCGCGGCGACCCGGATCGCGCCGCCCCACGTCGAGGTGGTGCCGGCAGGGAAGCACGCGCCCCCGTCTCCGGCGGCGGTCTGCGTGCGGGACGGTGTGCCGAGCAGGCGGCCGAGCAGGTCCACCGTCGACCGCGAGTCGCGCATGGAGACGTCGGCGACGGTGTCGTCACCGTCGCGGAAGACGAGGGACTCCGCGTCGAGCTCGATCGAGTCGACCCGTCGGAGTTCGCGGTTGGTGACCTGCACGGCGGGTCGAGACGACACGAGGTCGCTGCGGTCCTCGGCCGCGGACGCCGGCGACGCGGCGACGATCCCGCTCGCGTCCGCACCCACGGTGCCGACGACGGCGGCGAGCACGGCGGTGCCGATCGCGAGCGCAGGACGGAGGTTCACCACTCGACCGTACGACCTCCCGACTGCTCGGACGACAGGTGTTACCGAATCGCAGCCCGGTCGTCACGTGTTCGTGACCTCGGGGACACGTCAGGACGGCACCGCGGGGGACACCCGGCTGGACGGCGGGAACGAACGGGGTGCGTACCGTCCAGGCCATGACGGAGCAGCAGAACGACCAGGGCGGCATCGACCAGTACACGATGCAGGACCCCACGAAGATGTACGCCGACAAGAAGCCCGACGAGCAGTACCTGCCGGGTGCCGGTACCGACGAGGAGATGGCGGAGAACGTCCCCGCGGACCACGGTGAGGACACCTACCGCGGCTCGGGTCGCCTGACCGGCCGCAAGGCACTCGTCACCGGTGGCGACTCCGGCATCGGTGCCGCCGTGGCGATCGCCTACGCCCGCGAGGGCGCCGACGTCGCGATCGTCTACCTCCCCGAGGAGCAGGAGGACGCCGACCGCATCGTCGGGCTCATCGAGGCCGCCGGCCGCACGGCCGTCGCGATCCCGGGTGACATCAAGGACCTCGCGTTCTGCGAGCAGGCCGTCCAGCAGGCCGTCGACGGCCTCGGCGGGCTCGACATCCTCGTGAACAACGCCGGCAAGCAGCAGAACGTCGACGACATCACGAAGATCTCCGACGAGGAGTTCGACGAGACCTTCAAGACGAACGCGTACGCCACGTTCCGCATCACGAAGGCCGCGGTCCCGCACCTGCAGCCCGGCTCGACGATCATCAACACGACGTCCATCCAGGCCTACGCGCCGTCCCCGCACCTCGTGCACTACGCCGCCACCAAGGCGACCGTGAACAACATGGCGAAGGGCCTCGCCGCGCAGCTCGCGCCGAAGGGCATCCGCGTCAACGCCGTCGCGCCGGGGCCGATCTGGACCCCGCTGCAGCCGGCCGGTGGCCAGCCGCCGGAGGCGCTGCCGTCCGCGGGCGAGGAGACCTACCTCGGCCGCTGGGGCCAGCCCGCCGAGCTCGCGCCGGCGTTCGTGTTCCTGGCGAGCGGCGAGTCGTCCTACGTGGTCGGTGAGACCCTCCACGTCGACGGCGGCATGCCGACCCCGTGAGCCGGGTCGCCTGACGCGCGCACGCCGCAGACGGACGGGAGGCACGGTGCCAGCTGGCACCGTGCCTCCCGTCCGTCGTCTCAGCAGGCGACGGACCGCGCCATCCGCTCGAGCAGCTCCCGCGCCGACATGGCTGCGGTGAGCTCGACCTCGACCGGGTTGATCCCGACCGCGCGCTCGAAGGCCCGCCGCCGGGCCTGGTCGGCGACGGGGACCTCCGGGCGCTGCGGCAACCCGGCGATCGCCCGAGCCGCGGCGTCGAAGGCGCCCTCGGGCGCGCCGAGTTGCTGCCACATCGTCCGGACATCGTGCGCGACCTGTTCGTCGTCGCCGCCGAACTCGTAGCCCGCCGACGCCATGGTGGCGAGTCCCTGTGCGATGGGGTCCTCCGGGTGCATCCCGGCATGGTCGCACGGAACCCCGACGAGGTGCTGCGGGGACGGTCGTTGTCCCCCGACATGCTGACACCCGGACCGGGGCTGCTGTGCCCCCCGTGTCTGCGGTTTGATGGGGGAGCGGACAGGACGTCCGCAGCACGACGGAGGGCACGATGCTCGAACACACCAGTGCGGACACGCAGGCGGCAGCCGCCGCGGCCGCCACCCTGCACCTGCGGATCACGATCGTCGGGGCGACCGTCGACCTGCTGCGTGACGTGCCCTTCCACGAGGCGCACGCCGGCATGGTCGCCGACCGGATGGACATCACCGTCGACGAGCTGCACCAGCACTTCCCGTCGTGGGACGGTCTCGTGCTCGCGGCCCTCGACCGGTGGAACGGCAACCGGATGGACGAGGTCACCCGCGAGGTCGGCGGCGGCCCCACGGTCGACCTGCTCCGGGCGATCGTGGCCTCGAACGCCGAGGACCCGGCGCTCATGCGGCTCCTCGTCGCCCTGCTGTCCGTCGCCGGGAACCCCGCGCACCCGATGGCCACGTACCTGCGCTCGCGCTACCAGCTCTTCACGTCGCAGATCCGTCGCGGCCTCGAGCACGACATCGCCGTCGGTCGGGCGCCCCACACGATGGACCCGCGCCGCGGTGCCGAGCAGCTCATCGCGCTCTACGAGGGGCTGCAGCTGCAGGCCATGCTCCGCTCGGACCTCGACCTCGTGCCCGCCTTCGACCGTGCGGTGGCGCGGCTCGAGCGCGGGTGGATGGAGCGGTACGAACCGCAGGCCGCAGCCCGCTTCTCGCGGTGGAGCGACGGCGGCAGCTGGGAGATCTGAGCCGGGGGACGCACTCGCCCGGCCGGTGCGCAGGACCTCCGGCGTACTGCTGGACGCTCCGAGCGAAGGAGCCGACATGGCAGCACCGAACCCGATCCAGGTCCAGAAGTACCTCAGCGGCATCGACTACCCCGCGTCGAAGGACGACATCGTCGCGACCGCCGAGAAGGAGAGCGCGCCGGACGACGTCCTCGAGGCCCTCAAGGGCATCCCGGACGGCGACTACGACGCGCCGACCGCGGTGACGAAGGCCGTCTCCGACGCGAACTGATCCGCGGAGCCCCGCGTCCTGTGGGGCCCGAGCGGTCCGAGACTCGGGCTGAGCGACGTTCCTCGTGCCGATCCGGCCGAGGGCGGTCGCCCAGCCCGAGTCTCGTGTCCGGTCCTTCGGCCGCTAGCGCGGGCGGTGTCCGCGCGGGACGGTGCCGTTGCCCGGGTCGTAGCCGGTCCCGCGCAGCACCGGGATCGCGGTCGTGTCGTTGTGGACCGAGTGCACCGTGACCCGCCGTGCCCGCCGCAGTGCCCGTCGGGCCCCCGGGGTCGCGACGAGGCCGCCGAGCACGAGCCCCGCGCCGATCCCCAGGGCGACGGACACGGCCGCCACGAAGTCGAGCGCGGCACCGGACGAGCCGGACATGAAGTTGAGCAGGGCGTTCGACACGGCGACACCGGGCAGCAGGGCGCCGCAGAACGCCGGCACCGCGATCGCCGCCACCGCAGTCCGCATCCGTGCCGCCGCGATGGTGGACAGGACGCCGAGCAGCACCGACGCCACGAAGGTCGCACCGAGGAGCGGCATGCCGAGGTGCCGGAGCTCCCAGAGGAACGCCCCCGCCGCGACCGAGAAGACCACCGCCACCGGGATGACCCGCGCGCTCGCCTGCTGCACGAAGCAGTTCGCCGCCGCGGACACGACGGTCAGCGACAGCGACGCCCAGAGCGGCAGCGGGCGCAGGACGATCCCGGTCGGGTCGACCTCGATGCTGAGCCAGTGCAGCACCGCGATGCCGGCCGGGACACCGACCACGATCGCGGCGATCACGAGCACGATGTAGAACGCCCGGGCCACCGCCATCGACCGGAACCCGGAGATCGCGTCCTGGGCCCAGGTGACGAGGGACACGTGCGGCAGGAGCAGGACGACCAGGGCCGCCACCATGGTCGCCGCACCGGTCGCCGTGAGCACGTCGCCCCAGATGGCCAGCGTGCCGAGCGCCGAGGCGACCGCCGCCTGGGCGCCGGAGACGAAGAACTGCGGGAAGCCCCGGCCGGTCAGCCAGCGGCCCGACACGATGATCCCGAGCATGAGCACGAACGCGCCGACACCCGCGCGCCATCCGCCACCGGCCTGCATCGCGATCGAGGTACCGAGCACGGACAACCCGACGTCGGCGAGCCAGGTCGGCCACCGTGGCGGCATCCGGAGCACGGCGACCAGGGCGCTCACCGCGCCGGTCATGTCCCGGACGCCGTGCACGAGGTCGTCCACGATCTGGTTCGCCCGTGCCAGGCGGTCGAGGTCGGAGCCGTCGGACTGCACCGTACGGACCTTCACCAGCGGCGGGTGGTCGGACGGGGCGTACTGGATCGTCACCGAGCTGCCCGAGAAGTCGAGGTCGAGCGGGGCGAGGTTCCACTTCGTCGACACGGCGACGACGGCGGTCTCGACGCTGCGGGTGTCCGCGCCCGAGGCCAGCATCACCTCGGCCAGGTCGAGGCAGAAGTCGACGATCTGCACGGGCGAGTACTGCTCGCGCGACCGGGTGTCGGGGGTCACGTCCTCGTAGATCGTGCCGCGGAGCCGCGCTCGGGCGTCGCGGATGTCGTGCTGCGCGAGGTTGCGGACGCCCGGCCGCGGGGGGCGTCCGGGCCGTGGGACACCCGGGAGGAACTGCTCGGCCATCCGTCCATGGTGCCAGCCGCTCGGCCGTGAGCCCGGACGTCGGCTGGACGCGTCCGGTGGTCGTCCCGAGCGGTCAGCGGCGGCGGACGCTGAGCCGGCCGCCGGCGAACGCGGCGACCACGGCGCCGACCAGCACGAGGACCGGGCCGACGACGAGCTGCCACGGACGCGTGCCCGGGACGAAGGCGTCGTGGGACAGTGGTGCGTAGGCGAACCAGCCGAACGAGGGCGCCGGGGCGGTCACGACGAGCAGGACGCCGACGACGGCCACGAGGACCCCCGTCCACAGGACGACGTGGGTCGGTGTGCGGAAGGGGCGGCGCATGTGCCCACGGTACCGACGGACGGACGGGAGGCGCGGTGCCAGCCGGCACCGTGCCTCCCGTCCGTCTGCTGGTGACGACTACTGCTCGAAGGTCGCCTTGAGCTCGATGTCGACGCCGGTGAGGGCCTTCGAGACCGGGCAGGTGGCCTTGGCCTCGTCGGCGGCCTTGAGGAAGGCGGCCTCGTCGATGCCGGAGACCTCGCCGTTGACGGTGAGGGTGATGCCGGTCAGCTTGAAGCCGCCGTTGTCCTTGTCCGGGCCGAGCGAGACGTCGGCCTTGACGTCGAGGGCCTCGACGGTGCCGCCGGCCTCGCCGAGGATCGCGGAGAACTGCATCGCGTAGCAGGCCGAGTGGGCTGCGGCGATGAGCTCCTCGGGGCTGGTGGCGCCGCCGGCCTCGTCGGCCGCGCGCTTCGGGAAGGAGACGTCGTAGGTGCCGACCTTGGAGCTGGACAGTTCGACCTGGCCGGAACCGTCGTTGAGGCCGCCGTTCCAGGCGGTGCGTGCGGTGCGCGTGGGCATGGCCGCTCCTTTCGTGTGGGGGTCCGGCCCGCTGCGGGCCGACGTGTCGTAGTCAATCGGAGAACGCTCGTTCTCGCAACCGGCTCACGGGGAAGACGCAGGTCTGCCCTACGATCGGGCACGTGGGGGACAGGGGCGAGGTGCTCGACCAGGGGCCGGTCGACGTCGGGGCGCGCCCGGTCGTCGCGTGGCTGCGGTTCTGGACGCAGGGGTGGCGCTTCCACGGGCGGGCGAGCCGCTCCGAGTACTGGTGGGTCCTGCTCCTCGAGGTCCCCGTGGCGCTCGGCGTGTGGTGGCTCCTGCAGCGTGTGGGTCTCGCGTCGCACTGGACGCTCTCGGCCGACCCGTTCGGGATCGTCCCGGCGCCGCAGGTGACGTTCCGGCTGGTGTCCTCGGAGCACTCGTGGTGGGGGATCGGAGCGGGCCGCGACGTCCGTCCGTCCGGGTGGGACCTCGCCGTGCTGGCCGGGCTCGCGCTGACGTTCGTCCCGCGGTGGTCCCTGCTCGTCCGACGACTGCACGACCGCGACCACAGCGGGGCGTGGATCCTGCTCATGGTGTGCCTCGGGCCGTTCGGTGCGCTCGTGCTCGCCGTGATGGTGCTGCGGTCGTCGCGGCCGAACGGGGCGCGGTTCGACCGGGGGTTGTTCGCGGGGCGGAGGGATGCTCCCTGGTCGTCGACAGCGGTGTCCGCGCCTGCGTCGGAGCCTCCATCCGAGCAACACGTGTCGTCCTGAGCGACGGGCGTAGTCTGGGTGACGTCGAAGGAGGACACCCATGCACGCCGTCGTGTTCGAGCAGTACCAGACGTTCCCCGTCCTGACCGAGGTCGAGAAGCCCGTCCCGGGCCCGGGGGAGGTGCTCCTCAGGGTCGCCGGCGCAGGAGCCTGTCACTCCGACGTCGCCGTCTACCGCGAGTTCCGGGAGGGGCAGCCGGGCGCGCAGGCCCCCGGGTTCGTGCTCGGCCACGAGAACTCCGGCTGGGTCGAGGCCGTCGGTGACGGCGTCTCCGGGTTCACCGAGGGCGACGCGTACCTCGTCTACGGGCCGGTCGGCTGTGGGCACTGCTCGTACTGCTCGAAGGGGCAGGACACCTACTGCGAGAACGCCGCGACGAACCCGTACGCGGCCATCGGCCTCGGGCGTGACGGGGGCATGGCGGAGTACGTCACGGTCCCGGCGCGCAACCTCGTGCCGCTCGGTGACGCCGACCCGATCGCGGCGGCTCCGCTCAGCGACGCGGCCCTGACGCCGTACCACGCGATCAAGGCCGCGCTGCCGAACCTGGCCGGCGGCGGTCGACACGTGCTCGTCGTGGGTCTCGGAGGGCTCGGACAGATCGCGGTGCAGATCCTCACGGCGCTCACCGGCGCCACGGTCATCGCGACCGACACCAAGCAGGACGCCATGGAGCGGGCGGCTGCCCGTGGCGCGGTCACCGTGCCCGCGGGGCCCGACCAGGCCGCTGCGATCCGCGAGCTCACCGGCGGGAAGGGCGTCGACGCGGCGTTCGACTTCGTGGGCGCGACGCCGACGATCGCGACGGCGAAGGCCTCGATGGCGATCGGCGGTCGGCTCACGGTCGTCGGGATCGCCGGTGGGACCGTCGAGTGGAACTTCTTCTCGACGCCGTACGAGTCGACGATCACGAACACCTACTGGGGCACGATCGAGGACCTGCACGAGGTCGTCGCGATGTACCGGGCGGGGCAGATCGAGCCGGACGTCGAGCAGTTCGCACTGCGCGACGCGCTCGAGGCGTACCGGAAGCTCGAGGCCGGCGAGCTGTCCGGTCGCGCGGTGGTCGTCCCGACGCTGTAGCGGCGGACGGCGGGGCGGCGCGGCTGCCCGAGGCTCGGCTGGGCGGACACTTTCGCGGCCACCGGGCCACGAAAGTGTCCGCGGGCGCGAGCCTCGGCCGCGCGGGCCGGCGCGTCAGACCGCGGGGCCGGCCTCGCGCAGGGCGTCGGCCTGCTCGGGGGAGGAGCGGGCCGCGTAGCCGATGCGGCTCTCGCGCACGTGCCACGCCATGCGCTCGGCGGCCCCGTCCACGTCGCCCGCGTCGATCGCCGCGAGGATGCGCCGGTGGTCGGGCCAGAGCCGCTTGCCGCGCGAGAAGGTGTCGAGCGCGTAGAGCCACTCGATCTTCCGCGAGAGCTGCCGGAGCAGGGTCGCGAGCGTGGCGCTGCCGGACAGCTCGGCGACGAGCAGGTGGAAGCGCTCGTTCAGGTCGACGAGCTGGTCGAGGTCCTCGCGCTCGACGGCGGCGTCGCCCGCGTCGAGGACGGCGCCGAGCTCCCGGCGGACCCGCCACCAGTCCTCGGGCGGGGTCGCCTGGTCGAACAGGGTGCGGGCGCGGGTGGCGGCACGGCGGGCCGTCGCGGTCTCGAGCGACTCGCGCACCGCGAACAGGTCGTCGGCCTCGTCGAACGGGATGTCGGCGATCCGGGAGCCGACGTTCGGACGGGACACGACGAAGCCCTCGCCCTCGAGCCCGCGCAGCGCCTCGCGCACCGGGACCCGCGAGACGCCGTAGCGGTCGGCGAGGAACGCCTCGGTCACCCGGGTCCCCGGCTGGAGCACGCCGGCGACGATGTCGAGGCGGATGGCGTCGATGACACTCGTCCCGTTCAGCACGGTGCCGATCGTCTCACGCGGCCGCCTCGGCGAGACGCTTCCCTGGGATGGCGTCGAGCAGGTCCTTCGTGTACTGCTCCTGCGGGTCGTCGAACACCGCCGCGACAGTGCCCCGTTCGACCACCTCGCCGCGACGCATCACGACGACGTCGTCCGCGATCCGGCGGACCACCCCGAGGTCGTGCGTGATGAACAGGTAGCTCAGACCGAGCCGGTCCTGCAGGTCGTCGAGCAGCGTCAGGATCTGCTCCTGCACGAGCACGTCGAGCGCCGAGACCGCCTCGTCGAGGATGATGAGCTCCGGCTCGAGCGCCAGCGCCCGGGCGATCGCCACGCGCTGCCGCTGCCCGCCGGACAGCTCGTTCGGGCGGAGCTGCGCCACGGACCGGGGCAGCGCGACCTGGTCGAGCAGCGTCGCCACCCGCTCGGTGCGCGAGGCCCGGTCGCCGATCCCGAACACCCGGAGCGGCTCGTCGATGATCCGCTCGATCGTCGAGGTCGGGTCGAGCGAGCCGTAGGGGTCCTGGAACACGGGCTGCACCCGCCGTCGGACGTCCCGCCGCTCCCGTCCCCGTGCGCTGCCGATCGACAGCCCGTCGACGAGGGCACTGCCCGAGGTGGGCGTCTCGAGCCCGAGCACGATGCGGGCGACGGTCGTCTTGCCGGAACCGGACTCGCCGACGACGGCGGTCGTCGTGCCGCGGCGGACCGTGAAGGACACCCCGTCCGCGGCGCGGAGCGTGCCGGCACCGCGGCCGCGGAGCCGGTACTCCTTCACCAGGTCGGTCACGACGAGGATCGGCTCGCCGGCCGCGACCGGCTCTGGTGCGACCCCGGACAGCGCGGGCGCCGCCGCGATGAGCCGCTTCGTGTACTCGTGCTGCGGGTCGCGGAGGATCGCCTCGGGCGCGCCCTGCTCGACGATCTCGCCGTCGAGCATCACGACGACGCGGTCGGTCCGGTCCGCGGCGACGCCGAGGTCGTGCGTCACGAACAGCAGCGTCGTGCCGTGCTGGTCCACCAGGGTCTGCAGGTGGTCGAGGATCTGCCGCTGCACCGTCACGTCGAGCGCGCTCGTGGGCTCGTCGGCGATGAGCAGCTCGGGCTGCCGGGCGAGGGCCACCGCGATGAGGATGCGCTGCCGCATGCCGCCGGAGAACTCGTGCGGGTACTGGTCCGCCCGGCGCGACGCCTCGGGGATCCCGGCCTCGGTCATGAGCGCGACGACCCGCTGCCGGATCGCGGACCGCCCGCGCAGCCCGCCCGCGCGCAGGGCGTCGGCGATCTGCGCCCCGACCCGCATCGAGGGGTTGAGGTTCGTCGACGGGTCCTGCGGCACCAGTCCGATCCGTCCGCCGCGGACGCGGCGCATGAGCGGTTCGTCGGCGTGGGCGATGTCGTCGTCGCCGAGGCGGATGTCCCCGCCCGTGATGTGTCCGGCGCCCGGGAGCAGCCGGAGCAGCGCGGCGATGAGCGTCGACTTGCCGGAGCCCGACTGCCCCACGATCGCGACGCGCTCGCCGCGCCGGACGTCGAGGTCGATGCCGTGCAGCACCTCGCGGTCGCCGAACGCGACCCGCAGGTCGCGCACGGACAGCAGATGGTCGGCTGCGGTGTCGGACGGGAGGCGCGGCTCGGCCCCGGTGGTGGTGGTCACGTTCTCAGCGTCCTGCGGCATAGCCCTGTGCTCCTCGCGGGTTGGCGGCGGCGCCCAGGACGCCGGTGTCGGGGTCGCGCGTCACGCACGACAGGCGGCCGAGCGACCAGTCGCCGGCGCGGGTGACGACGTGGCCGAGCTCCTCGAGCCCGGTGATGACGTCGTCGCCCAGTCGGTCCTCGACGACGAGGCCGCCGGGGGTCCAGGTGCGGGGCCAGAACGACCCCGGGAACGACGTCGTGTGCAGAGCGGGGGCGTCGATCGCCTGCTGCGGGGACCACCCGCCGACGATCGTGCGCAGCAGGTAGAGCAGCTGCCACTGGTCCTGCTGGTCGCCGCCCGGTGACCCCATCGCCACGACCGGTTCGCCGTCCCGCAGGACGAGCGTCGGGGTGAGCGTCGTGCGGGGTCGGGCGCCGGGGGTGAGCGTCGTCGCCGTGCCCTCCTCGAGCCAGGCCATCTGCAGGCGGGTGCCGAGGCAGAACCCGAGCTCGGGGATCGTCGGGGACGACTGCAGCCACCCGCCGGACGGCGTGGCGCTGACGATGTTGCCCCAGCGGTCGACGACGTCGATGTGGCACGTGTCGCCCCGGGTCTCGCCGGTCTCCATCACGATCGGCTCGCCGCGGTCCTCGTGCTCGGGCGCGTCCTCGGCGGGTGCGGCCACGGCCTCGCCGCGTGCCCCCGGGACCGTGGGCTCCCCGACGCCGGCGACCGGTCCGCCTCGGGGCGTGTACGACTCGCGGAGCGGCGGCAGCACCCCGCCGGGCACCGAGACCGTCCCCGGGCGGAGCTCGTGCGAGGCGCGGTCGCCGATGAGCGCCCGCCGCTCGGCGGAGTAGGCGTCGGACAGCAGCTCGTCCATCGGGACGTCGCCGTCGCCGTAGTACGCCTCGCGGTCGGCGAGCGCGAGCTTCTGCGCCTCGGCGATCGTGTGCGCGCCGAGGACCGTCGAGGGGTCGAGCCGCTCGTCGTCGAGCGGTTCGAGCAGCCGGAGGGTCTGCAGGAGCGCCGGGCCCTGACCCCACGGTCCGGTCTTGGCGATGGTGTGCCCGCGGAACTCCGCGGTCGTCGCGGGTTCGGTCGTCGCCCGGAACGCCGCCATGTCCGACGCCCGGATCACGCCCGCGTGGTCGGTGCCCGACGCGTGCCGGTGCGGGTCGCGCACGAAGCGGTCGACGGCCTCGGCGACGGAGCCCTCGGCCCACTCGGTGCGGGCGGCCTCGATGCGCGCGACGCGCGCATCGCCGTCGTCCCCGTCGACACCGGACCCGGCCTGCACGAGCCGCTCCAGCACGGCGGCCCACGCCTCGTTGCGCACCATGGTCCCGGGGACCGGCACCGAGCCTCCCGGCAGCCACCGCTCGGCGGAGGACGGCCAGTGCTCCCGGAACAGGTCCTGGACCGTCGCGATCGTGGCGACCACCCGGGGTGCGACGGGGTGGCCGTCACGGGCGTAGCCGACGGCGGGGGCGAGCACGTCGGCGAGCTCCCAGGTGCCGCGCTCCGCGAGGAGCAGGAACCAGGCGTCGACGGCGCCCGGGACGGCGGCCGCGAGGGCACCCGATCCGGGCACCAGGTCGAGCCCCTCGGCACGGTAGTGCTCCGGCGTCGCTCCCGCGGGGGCGGGGCCCTGACCGACCAGGACGGTCGGGGTCTTCCCCTCGGCGGTCGCGTACACGGCGGTCATGTCGCCGCCCGGACCGTTGAGGTGCGGTTCGACGACGTGCAGGACGAAGGCACCGGCGACGGCGGCGTCGAAGGCGTTGCCGCCGCGCTCGAGGACCGACTGCGCCGTCGCGGTGGCGATCCAGTGCGTCGACGCGGCCATGCCGAAGGTGCCCTGCAGGTCCGGCCGGGTGGTCTCGGTCGGCGGTGCGGTGAAGGCGGGGTTGGTGCTCATGGTGCTGGTGCTCCTCAGCGGTGTTCTCGGCGGTGTTCTCAGCGGTCCGATGCGGTGGGGTCGAGGGCGTCGCGCAGGGCGTCGCCGAACAGGTTGAAGCCGAGGCAGATGACCGCGATCGCGACGCCCGGCACGACGGCGGCCCACGGGGCCTGGCCCAGGTACTGCTGCGCGTCCGAGAGCATGATGCCGAGGCTCGCCGTCGGCGGCTGGATGCCGAGGCCGAGGAAGGAGAGCAGGGCTTCGCCGATGACCGCGACCGGCATGATCACGGTCGCCTGCACGATGATCGCGGAGACGCAGTTCGGCAGCACGTGCTGCAGGATGATCCGCGCGCCGCCGGCGTCGAGGGTCTTCGCGCTCGTCACGAAGTCGGCGCTGGTGATCCGGAGCGTCTCGCCGCGGACGATGCGGATCATCGCCGGGACGTGCGAGATGCCGATCGCGATGACGGCGTTCGTCAGGCTCGGACCGCTGATCGCCGCCAGGCCCACCGCGAGGATGAGGAACGGGAACGCGAGCGCGACGTCGGTCAGGCGGCTGATGATCGCGTCGAGCCAGCGCCAGTACCCGGCGAGCAGACCGAGCGGGGTGCCGACCACGACCGCGAGGAGCACCGACAGCACGCCCACGACGAGCGAGACCTGGATGCCGTAGAGCGTCCGGGAGAGGATGTCGCGACCGAGGTCGTCGGTGCCGAACCCGAAGCCGACGGTGAAGGGCACCTGGAACGGCAGGTCGAAGTGGGTCGCCGTCGGGTCGTGCGGGGCGACCAGCGGCGCCGTGATCCCGGCGAGCACGACGACCGCGAGCATGATGCCGCCGGTCATGCCGAGCCGGTTCGTCCGGACCTGCTTCCAGATCCGGCCGCGACTCGAGCCGAGGTCGAAGGGGGCGGTGATGGTGGTCATGCGGTTCCTCCGACGCGGATCTTCGGGTTGATGACGGAGTACAGGACGTCCACGGCGAAGTTGATGAGGACGTAGCCGAGGGTGATGACGAGCACGACGGCCTGGATGACCGGGTAGTCACGGGTGAAGACGGCGTCGAGCGTGAGCTTGCCGAAGCCCGGCAGCGCGAAGATGCGCTCCGTGACGACGGCGCCGGAGATCAGGCCACCGAGCTGCAGGCCGACGATCGTCACGACGACGATCATCGAGTTCCGCAACCCGTACCGGAACAGCACCCGCGGACGGCTCAGGCCCTTCGCGCGGGCCGTCCGGACGAAGTCGGTCTTCATCGTCTCGATCATCGACGCCCGGGTCTGCCGCATGATCACGGCGGCGAGCGAGGTGCCGAGGATGAGGGCCGGGAGCGTCAGGTGGTGCAGGGCGCCGACCGGGTCGCTCGTCACCGGCACGTAGCCGGACGCCGGGAACCAGCCGAGCCCCGCGGCGAGCCACACGATCGCGAGGATGCCGAGCCAGAAGTTCGGCACGCTCAGGCCCACCAGCGCGGCGGCGTTCGCCATCCACTCGGGCCAGCGGCCGCGGTAGCGCTCGGCGAGGGTGCCGAGGGCGACCCCCACGACGACCGCGACGACGATCGCGTAGAGCGCGAGCCACAGCGTGACCGGCAGGGTCGCGCCGAGGAGCTCGGTGACGGGTGTGCCCGTCCGGGTGGACTGGCCGAGGTCCCCCTGCAGCGCGTTGACGACGAAGCGCCAGTACTGCACGAGCAGGGAGTCGTCGAGGCCGAGGTCGGCGCGGACGGCGGCGAGCCGTTCGGGGCTCGCCTCCTCGCCCGCCAGGGCCAGCGCGGGGTCGCCCGGCAGCTGCCGGACCCCGAAGAACACCACGATCGAGGCGAGGACGAGCGTGAGCGCCGCCTGCCAGAGCCGGGTCAGGACGTACCGGATCACTTGTCGCCGCCTTCCACGAACGCCGCCTGGCTGAGTCGGACCACGCCGTCGGCGTAGGTGGAGACACCGGCGACGTCCGTGCTGACGCCGGTGATGCTGCGGGTCCGGTAGAGGTAGATGATCGGGTCGTCCTGCTGCACCTTCGTGACGAGCTGGCCGTACAGGTCGGCGCGCTCCTGCTGGTCGGTGGCCTGCGCCGCGCGACTGATCAGGTCGTCGACCTCGGGGTCGCTGTACCCGGGGTAGTTGTTGCCGCCGCCGGTGCCGAGGAACGAACCGATGTTGCCGTGCGGGTCGACGCGGCCCGACCAGCCGAGCTGCAGCGCCTGGAAGTCGCCGCGCGTCTGGTCGTCGAGCAGGGTCGTGTACTCGACCGGGGTGATCGTGATCGCGAAGCCGCCGGCGCGGGCCTGCGCCTGCAGGGCCTGGGCGAACCGGACCGTGTCGGGGGTGTTCGTCACCTCCATCTCGATCGGGAAGGGCTGCTCGACGCCGGCCTCCTCCAGGAGCTCCTGCGCCCGCTCCGGGTCGTACGCCGGGCACGCCTTGCTCGCGTCCGTCGCGAAGGCACTCGTGTCCGGGATCGGGGAGCACGCGACGTCCGCCCAGCCGCGGAAGACGCTCTGCACGAGCTCGCCGCGGTTGATCGACATCGACAGGGCCTGGCGGACCTTCCGCTGGGTGGCGAGCGGGGTGTCGAGGGGCTTCGGATCGGTGCCGACACCGTCCTGGTTCGCGAGGTTGATCGTGATGCCCTGGTACCCGAGCGAGCCGGTGCGCAGGACCTCGAGGTCCTTCCGCTTCATCAGCTCGTCGACGTCCTGGGTCGAGATCGTGTCCGCGACCTGGACGTCCCCGGACTTCAGGTTCTGCGCGCGGATGCTCGCGTCGGTGATGATCCGGTACGTGATGCGGTCGAAGTGCGCGCTCGCCGGGTCGTGGTACATCGGGTCGCGCTCGACGGTGATCGACGTCTGCGGCACCCGCTCGACGAACTTGTACGGGCCGACGCAGACCGGGGCGTCGCCGAAGCCGTCGCCCTCCTGCTCGAGGGCGGTCGGCGACATGACCATGCCGGCCCGGTCGGCGAGCGCCGCGGTGATCGGGGCGAACGGCGTGCTGTAGTGCAGGCGGACCGTGTGGTCGTCGACCGCCTCGATGCCCGTGACGGGACCCATCTCGCTCTTCCGGCTCGAGTCGTCCTTCGTCAGGTTCCGCTCGAGCGTCGTCACGACGGCGGCCGCGTCGAAGGGCGTGCCGTCGGCGAAGCGGTAGCCGGTGTGGACCGGGAACGTGACGGTCTTCCCGCCGTCGGAGACCGTCGGCAGCTCGGTCGCGAGCATCGGGACCACCGTGCCCTCGGCATCGATGTCGTAGAGCTTCTGGCACATCGTCTCCATGACGTACCGGGTGTAGAGCGACGACGACGTGGTCGGGTCGAGCCGGTCCGGTTCGGCGGAGAGCGCCATCACGAGGTCACCGCCCTCGCGGACCTGGCGGTCGCCGACCGCGACGGTGGTGACGGTGCCGGCCGTGGCGCCGCCGGCCTTCGAGCGTTGGACCGGGACGCACGCCGTGAGGGCGAGCGTGGCGGCCAGGGCGACGGCGGGCAGCGCGAGCAGTGTCCGGCGGCGTCGAGCGGGGGAGTTGGACATCGTGTTCCTGGAGCGTGCGGTGTGCGTGGCGGCTCTTGTGGAGCCGCGCTCAGGAGTGCGGTGATTGCATACAATCACGCCTGCTCACTCCGTTTTGTACACAGTCTGTTTCCATCGTGTAACAGATGAGGCGATCCGCCGGCCGCTGCTACCCCCGGAACTGGGGAGAACGGATGTCGCCCGCGGCCTTGTCTCCTGCCGCTGGCCGGGTGACCATCGTTCGGCGGCCCGGACAGGGCGGGCTGCCGTCACGTGGCCACCAGGCCACGACCCGTCATCCACGGGACCACACCGATCAGGGGAACCTCCTTCCGTGCGCAGCAGCATCACCCGACGGCTCGCAGCCGTCGTGGCGGCGATCGCCGTCACCCTCACCGGCAGTGTCGTCGCAGCCGCCCCGGCCCAGGCGGCGGTCACGTACGTCGGGACCGTCAAGGCCAACACCTTCATCAACCCCGGGGACTCGCTCACCTCCCGCAACGGCCAGTTCCGGCTCACCATGCAGGGCGACGGCAACCTCGTCGAGTACGGCATCGGCGGCCGGGTGCTCTGGGCGTCGGGCACGTCGACGTCGCCCGGGGCGAGCGCCGTGGTCAACCCGGACGGGCAGATCACGATCGTCCGGAGCGGCAAGCTCATCGCCCGCTGGGGCGAGGCCGGACACGTCGGCAAGCACCTGCAGATCGGCGCCGACGGCGTCATGACGTCCATGGACGTCAACGGGAAGTACGTGTGGCAGGCCCGCACCTACCAGGACCGCGTGTCCGCGGGGTCGGTCATCGCCTCCGGGACCGCGCTGACCTCGGACGGCAGCGGGGCGCGCAAGCTCACCATGCAGGCCGACGGCAACCTCGTGCAGACCGTGGACGGGAAGGCGGTCTGGAGCTCCCGGACGAGCGGGAACAAGGGTGCGTACGCGGCGGTGCAGACGGACGGCAACCTCGTCGTCTACTCGGTCGACAAGCGGGCGCTCTGGGCGTCGAGCACCAGCCGAGCGGGTGCCGGGCAGCTGCTCGTGCAGGTCGACGGCAACGTCGTGCTCTACGGCAAGGCCGACACCCGTGTCTGGTCGACGCGGAAGGTCAGCAGCCTGTCCTGGCCGGTCGTCGGCACCAAGATCTCCGGGCGCTACGGCGACGACCGCGGCGCCGGGCACGTCCCGCGCTACCACCAGGGCACGGATGCGCCGGTGCCCGTCGGGACGCCCGTGTACGCCTCCGGCACCGGTACGGTGACGTCCGTCGTCCCGAACAACGCGTCGTACGGCAACTACATCGTCGTCACCTACGGCATGACCACCGTCCTCACCGCGCACCTCAGCGCGATCCAGGTGCAGAAGGGCCAGGTCGTCAAGGTCGGCACGCAGATCGGGAAGTCCGGCAACACCGGCCAGTCCACCGGTCCGCACGTGCACGTCGAGGTCCGCCAGGGCAGCACGCTCGTCGACCCGCTGAAGGTGCTCTCCTTCCGGTGAGTCGAGGGCGCTGCAGCGCCTGATCGCCCTGGCCGGAGGGTGCCCGTCGAGCGGCTAGCGTGGTCGCGATGGACACCCGCGACGCCGAGGCCGTGCTCGCCGCCTTCGCCCGCACCCCCGGCGACGTGGCGGGTGCACGCCGGGTCGCGCGGCAGTTCGCCGACCTCGACGCGGGCGAGCGGTCCGCACTGCTCTGGAGCGAGGACCCCGGGGCGCGGCTGGTGGCCGTCGTGCTGCTCGTCCAGGCGATGCGCGCCCACCCGGACCCGGAGCTGACCGAGGAGTACCTCGCCGCGGCGAAGGCCGAACGGTTCGACGACCCGGTCCTGGTCGACATCGCCGCCGAGGAGCTCGTCGGGGCGCCGCTCGTCGGCGGTTCGACGGGACCGCTGTTCGCCCTCGCCAAGTCCGACGTGGCGATGGTCCGTCGGGTCGCGGCCGTCGCGACCCTGGCGTTCGTCAAGCAGGGCGACGCCGAGGTGCCGCTCGCGATCGCCGGCCGGCTCGTCCGGGAGCGCGGTGAGACCGTGCAGTCCGCCCTCGGGTGGGTGCTGCGCGAGACCGGGAAGCGGGCGTCGGAGCCCGCGCTCGTGGCGTTCCTCGAGCGCCAGGGACGGTTCCTGTCACCGGCGGCGCGCGCGACGGCGACCGAGCACCTGCCCGCGGCCGAGCGCGACCGCCTGCGCGGCTGACGCGAGCGCACCTGCGCAGGCTCCGCCGCCCGCGAGACGCAACGGGAGCGACTGCTCGCAGCGGTAGGGCACTGCGAGGAACCGCCGACGTTGCGTTTCGCGGCACGAGCACGCGGACGGGCACCGCGACGGGTCAGCGCGAGAAGACGTCGTCGAGCGTGTACGTCGCCAGGTGGCGCTCCTCGAGCAGGGCGTGCAGCCGCGGCAGCGCCCCGATGGTGCCCGGGAAGTTCGCGTGCCCGATCACGATGTGCGCCGGCTGGAACCACTGCTCGGCGAAGCCGACGATCTGGTCCGGGGAGATGTCGCCCGAGTCCGCGAGCGTGCCGTACCAGAGCAGCGGGGTCGTGTAGCCGACCGCCGCCGCCGCACGGTCCACCCGGGCGTCGTGGTACCCGAAGGGCGGCCGGAAGTACGGGCGCGCATCGACGCCGAAGGTCCGCTCGAGGAACTCGTGGTTCCGGGTGAGCTCGTCCTGGATCGCCTGGTCGCTCAGCTTCGTCAGCGCCGGGTGGTCCCACGTGTGGTTGCCGAGCTGCACCTGCCCGGACTCGACGAGCGGGCGGAGCAGGTCGGCGTGCTCGGTCCACGCGGGCCGGTCGCCGTTCACGAAGAACGTCAACCGCGTGCCGGTGGCCGAAGCGGAGCGGGCGTAGGCGGCGACGACGTCCGCGGACGCCCCGTCGTCGACCGTCCACGCGATCCCGGGGGTACGGGCGGGCAGGGCGGTCACGGTCCCGGCGGGCAGGGGGACGCGGGTGAGTGCGGGCCGCGTCGGTGTCGGGGTGGGGGTCGACGTCGCCGTCGGTGTCGGCGTCGGTTTCGGCGTCCCCGTGGCGGTGGCCGTCGGGAGAGTGGTCGCCGAGGCGGTCCGCCCCGCGGGTCGGCTGCCGGTCGAGCACGCGGCGAGCACCCCCGTCGCGAGGGCGCCGGTCGCGCCGGCGAGGAGTGCGCGTCGGGTGGTGCCGTGGTCCATCGGTCCCAGCGTGGTCGAGCCTGCGGATCCGCACATCGGCGGACGGGCTGACCCCCGGTGGCCGACCGGCCACCGGGGCGGACGGGAGGCCCGCCCCACCACCGCCGCCGCAGCGCGCTGCGGACGGGGCTGGGAACGCACCACGGGGCGGGCGCGTAGCGAGGAGGTCACGCGAGTCGTGCCTCCCGGCCGGCTCGGAAGCGACCACGAGAGGAACGCGACGTGCGCGCACTGACCTGGCAGGGCACCGAGAAGGTGTCCGTCGAGACCGTCCCCGACCCGACCATCCAGGAGCCGACCGACGCGATCGTGCGGATCACCTCCACGGCGATCTGCGGCTCCGACCTGCACCTGTACCGGGTCCTCGGCCCGTACATCGACAAGGGCGACGTCCTCGGCCACGAGCCGATGGGCATCGTCGAGGAGGTCGGCTCGGCCGTCACGAACCTCAAGGTCGGCGACCGCGTCGTCGTCCCCTTCAACATCTCCTGCGGCCACTGCTGGATGTGCCAGCACGGCTTCCAGTCGCAGTGCGAGACCACCCAGGTGAAGGAGTACGGCACCGGTGCCTCGCTCTTCGGGTACACGAAGATGTACGGCCAGGTCCCCGGCGGCCAGGCCGAGTACCTGCGCGTGCCGCACGCCGACTACGGCCCCATCAAGGTGCCCGACACCGGTGCCGACGACCAGTGGCTCTTCATGAGCGACATCATCCCGACCGCGTGGCAGGCCGTGCAGTACGCCGAGGTCCCCGAGGGCGGCACGCTCGCGGTGCTCGGCCTCGGCCCGGTCGGCCAGTTCGCCGCGCGCATCGGCAAGCACCTGGGCTACCGCGTGCTCGCCGTCGACCCGGAGCAGGTCCGTCGCGACCTCGGCGCGAAGCACGGCATCGAGGTGTTCGACCTCGACGACGACATGGTGTCGAAGCTGATCGACCTGACCGACGGGCGCGGTCCGGACGGTGTCGTCGACGCGGTCGGCATGGAGGCGCACGGCAACCCCGTCGCCGGGTTCGCCCAGCGCGCGGCCGGGCTGCTGCCCGACAAGCTCGCGCAGAAGGCGATCGAGACCGCCGGTGTCGACCGGCTCGCAGCCGTGCACGCGGCGATCGACCTCGTCCGCCGTGGTGGCACGGTGTCGCTGTCCGGTGTCTACGGCGGCATGGCCGACCCGATGCCGATGATGACCCTGTTCGACAAGCAGATCACGATCCGCGAGGGGCAGTGCAACGTCCGCCGCTGGGTCGACGACCTCATGCCGCTCGTGTCCGACCCCTCGGACCCGCTCGGCACCCTCGACCTGACCACCCACCGGGTGGCGCTCGAGGACGCCCCGCACATGTACTCCGTCTTCCAGAAGAAGGAGGACGGCTGCATCAAGGTCGTGCTCGACCCCTCGATGGCCGCGGCGTGACGGGCGACCGGTCGGGACTGGTGCGCTGATGCGCGTCGTCGTGGTGGGTGCCACCGGCAACGTCGGCACCGCCGTGCTGCGGCGGCTCGCCGCGGCACGGCTCACCGGTGACGGCCGGGCGGGCGACGAGGACGGCCTGCAGGTCGTCGGCGTCGCCCGCCGCCTGCCCGACGCGCGCGTCGCACCCTACGACGTCGCCGAGTGGCGCGCCGTCGACGTCGGGGCACCGCGGGCGGTCGACGAGCTCACCGCGGCGTTCCGGGGCGCGGACGCCGTCGTGCACCTGGCGTGGGCGCTCCAGCCGACGCACGACATCCCCGCGCAGCACCGGACGAACGTCACCGGCACGGCGAACGTGCTCGAGGCCGTCGCTCGCGCCGGGGTCGGGCAGGTCGTCGTCGCGTCGTCGGTCGGCGCCTACCGCGGCGTCGACGTCGACGGGAAGCGCACGCCGGTCGACGAGTCGTTCCCGGCGACGGGCATCCCGACGGCGACGTACTCGATCCACAAGGCCGAGAACGAGCGGGCGATGGACGCGTTCGAGCGCGCCCACCCCGAGGTCGTCGTGACCCGGCTCCGCCCCGGCCTGGTGTTCCAACGCGGGGTCGCCGCCGAGCTCCGCGGGCTGTTCCTCGGCCACCTCGTGCCGATGTCGATCGTGCGGTGGGTCCGCTGGGCGGTCCTGCCGCTCCCGCTGCCGTTCGTGTTCCAGGCCGTGCACGCCGACGACCTGGCGGACGCGTTCTGGCGGACGATCGACCGACGGGCCGCGGGCGCGTTCAACATCGCGGCGACCCCCGTGCTGACGCCGCCGCGGATCGCACGGGCCCTCGGGATGCTCGGCGCCGTGCGGATCCCGCTGCGGCTGCTCCGCGGGATCGTCACGCTCACCTGGCGGCTCCGGCTCCAGCCGACCGACGCCGGGTGGCTCGACATCGCCGCGGGGGTGCCGATCATGCGGACCGACCGGGCCCGGAGCGAGCTCGGGTGGGAGCCGCGGCACACGGCGGACGAGGCACTGCGCGAGCTCGTGGGCGGGTTCGCGGACGGCGCGAACGTGGAGGCGTCGGGGCCGCTGCGCGGCTGAGGCGGGGCCCGGGCGGCAGCGGTTGCGGGCGGTCGTTCCGGGCGTCGGTGGTGGCCCTCGCATGCCTGGTCGTTCCGGGCGTACCCGGAGGTTCCGGGCGTACCCGGTCGATCCGTTCGACCAGGGACGCCCGGAACCACCTTCCATCGCGGGTGTGCTGGGAAGGAACGGGCGCGTTACGATCCCGACGAGGGCGCGATCGTGCCCCAGGGGGAGGGTGTCATGTCGATCGACGACTTCGGGTTCCCGGACGAGGGGAACAACCCGCTGATCCCGCCGGCGTTCGACGTCGCCGCGACGATCATCACGGTCGGCGGGGTCCTCGTGGTGCTCGGCATCGTCGCCACGATCGTGCTGGCGATCTACCGCGCCAAGCGCATGTCCGACCGCGGTCAGAACCCGTTGACCCTGCAGGAGGACCTGGCGTACCGGGCGATGCAGAGTCAGACGCTCGCACCGCCGACGACGCTCGAGCAGCGGCTGGCCGAACTCGACGACCTGCACCGTCATGGCGTGATCTCCGACGACGAGCACCGGACGGCCCGGGCCGAGGCCCTCCGCGCGTAGCCTGGCGGGATGCTGCCGACGGACCTGATCGGGGAGTGGACCCTGCGCCGGACGGTCGTCGACCGCCGGGCCGGGGTGACCGGTGACGTCGCCGGGACGACGTCCCTGACACTGGTGACGCCCGACGAGGTCCGCTGGGACGAGGCCGGCGTCATGCGCCTCGACGGCCGCGAGACCCCGGTGTCCCGGACGCTCGTCGTGCGCCACGGCCAGGACGACCGCTGGACCGTGCACTTCGCCGACGGCCGGGTGTTCCACGACTGGGCGTGGGGCGCGTCCGTCGAGCACGCGTGCGCGCCCGACGACTACACGGGCGTGCTCGCCGGCAGTGCCGACCGGTGGACGGTGCGCTGGGAGGCCCGCGGCCCGGCGAAGGACCTCCGGCTCGACAGCGTGCTCGAACGTCGGGCCGCCACGGCAGACTGAGCGCATGGCCCGCACCCCCGGCAAGCCCACCGGCACCGTCGCTCCCCGCATCACCCCGGTCGACCCCCGTGACCTCGAGGACTGGACGCCGGCCCCCGGCGACCTGCTGACGGGTGACCGCGTCGAGGGCAAGCGCGTCGCCGTGCTCGACCTGGCGGGGGAGCGTCTGCCCGACCTCGAGCTCGAGGAGTGCGTGGTCGAGACCCTCCGCGCGGACGACGCCGACCTGCGCGGCCTGCGCGTCCGCGACTCCGTGGTGGAGACGCTCGACGCCCCCGTGCTCCGGGCGTCGAGCAGTGCCTGGCGGGAGGTCCGGGTCGCCGGTGGCCGGGTCGGCTCCGCCGAGCTGTACGACGCGACGCTCAACGGGGTCGAGTTCGTCGGGATGAAGCTCGGGTTCGTGAACCTGCGCGGCTCGACGCTGACCGACGTGGTCTTCCGCGACTGCGTCGTCGACGAGCTCGACGTCGCCGACGCCCGGCTGCTCCGGGTGTCCTTCCCCGGCACGAGCATCCGCGCCGTCGAGGGGACGAACAGCCGCATCGAGCACGTGGACCTGCGGGAGGCCGACCTCGACCGGGTGGAGCGGCTCGAGGGTCTGCGCGGTGCCACGATCGGCTCCGACCAGCTCTTCGCCCTCGCACCCCTCCTGGCGGCCCAGGCCGGTTACCGCGTCGACTGACCGGTCGGGACGCTCGGGTCAGCGGCCGCTGCGAGCGCCGCCGCGATGTCGGCCTGCACGAGGTCGCCGTGCACCGCGGCCCCCGCCTGGGTCCCCGCGGCGGCCGAGGCGATCACCGTGGCCATGGGCGACGTCACGTTGCCCGCGGCCCAGACTCCGCGCACGCCCGTCTGCCCCGTCGCGTCGACCGTCAGGCCGCCGCCGAAGCGGAACCCGTTCACCACGACGTCCTCGGCCCGGAGCCCGAGCCCCTCGAGGAACGCGACCCGCGGCTCCGCCGTGCTCGCCGCCGCCAGGGCGTCGAGCGGGACGACCTCGCCCGACCCGAGTTCGACCCCGGTGAGGACCCCGTCCGTCGACAGCACCCGGGCCACCGGCCCCTCGACGACCGCGATGCCCCGGGCCCGGAAGGCGCTGCGGGCGGTGTCGTCGAGCAGGTCCGGGTCGATGACGAACGCGGTGACCCGGTCGCTCAGGGCGCGGAACATCTGCGCGTGGTGCGCCCCGTTCGGCGTCGTCACGAGGACGCCGATGCGTCGGTCGCGGATCTCCCACCCGTGGCAGAACGGGCAGTGGACGACCCCGCGTCCCCACTGCTCGGCGAGCCCCGGGACGTCCGGCAGGACGTCGACGGCGCCGGAGGCGACGACCAACCGGCGGGCGGTGACGACCCTGCCGGAGTCGAGCGTGACCGAGAAGCCGACCGGGTCGGTGTCGGTGCCCGCGGTGACGGACGCGGCCACGACCCTCCCGGCCGTCACCTCGGCCCCGTAGGCGGCGACCTCGTCGCGCCCGATCCGGGTCAGCTCGGTCGGCGCGACGCCCTCGCGCCCGAGGTAGTTGTGGGCGCCGGCGGCCGGCGCGTTCCGTGGTTCGCCGCTGTCGACGACGAGCACGGAGCGTCGCGAGCGCCCCAGGATGAGCGCGGCGGACAGGCCGGCGGCCGAGCCGCCGATGACGATGACGTCGAAGTTCTCTTGCATGGTCGCAGCCTGCGCGACCTGCTCGAGACCAGCAAGGATGCTTGCCGGTCTGGCAACATGGCCACCATGGTGCACAGCCGGGAGGAACGGATCACCCCGCCGACGACGGCGGAGGTGGTCGACGCGGTCGGCCCACGCCTGCGGGCGCTGCGCGAGCGCCGCCAGGTCACCCTCGCGGCGCTCGCCGACGAGACCGGGATCTCGGTGTCGACGCTCTCCCGGCTCGAGTCGGGCCAGCGGCGGCCGACCCTCGAGCTCCTGCTGCCGCTCGCCCGCGCCTACCAGGTGCCGCTCGACGACCTGGTCGGAGCGCCGCAGACGGGGGACCCGCGGGTGCACCTCAGGCCCGAGCGGCACGGCGGACGGGTGGTGATCCCGCTGACGCGGCGCACCGGCGGCGTCCGGTCCTTCAAGCAGCTCATCCCGCCGGAGCCCGCGGACAGCGACCGGACCCTCCGGACGCACGAGGGGTACGAGTGGCTCTACGTGCTGTCCGGGCGCCTGCGGCTGCTGCTGGGCGACCGCGACTTCGACCTCGGACCCGGCGAGGTGGTCGAGTTCGACACCCACACCCCGCACTGGGTCGGCAACACGACGGACGAGGTCACCGAGGTGCTCTGCCTGTACGGGCCGCAGGGGGAGCGGGCGCACGTGCGGTCCCGGCCCGCTTCCCGGCAGGACGACGGGTAGGGGTCAGCCGAAGACGTGCGCCTCGACGTCCTCGAGCAGGCCGTCGGTCGGGACGTTCGACTGGGTGATGCGGATGCCGATGTCGCCACGCGTGAAGTAGGTGTCCCCGTCGGTGACCGGGTACTGCGGGTTCTGGGAGATCTTCTGGCAGCGGTAGCCCTCGGACTCGCGGTCGCAGTCGAAGCCCGACAGCTGCTGCAGTGCGGCGAACGCCTTCGTCGAGTCGACGACGGCGACGTCGATGACCACGTTCGTGACGTCCACCCGCGGGTCGCGCCAGACGCAGTACAGCCGCCCGCCACCGGGCTGCAGCACCGGGGTGAAGGCGGTCTTCGGGACGGCGACGGGATCGCCGACGACCGAGGGGTCGTTGAGCGGGTCGTCGGTGAACTGCCACCTGCCAGCGGTGACCAGTCCGCTGCACGACGAGGGCAGGGTGCCGCCGTCGTGGTCGACGCCGGGGACCTGCGGGATGGTCGAGGTCGGACTCGGCGTGCTGCCGGCGTCCGCCGTGGCGTCGCTCGTCGGCGCGGTCGTCGCCGCACCCGTGCTCGCCGCCGACGTGGACGTGGCTGTGGCGCTCGGGCCGGTGGTCGATCCGTCCGTGCAGGCGCTCAGGACGAGTGCGGCACCGAGGCCGATCGTGACGAGCAGTGTGGTGGCGGGCGCGTGCCGCATGGTTCTCCCCCTCGATCGCGGTCCGACGGAGGCGCCGGCCCGCTCGTCCCCGACGGTAGCCGGGCGCGACGACCGCCGGTGCCCCCGAGACCGATCCGTGGCCGGCCCGACACCCGATCGTGACCGGAGCGCCGGGCCCTCGTCAGCGGCCGGACCAGGCGCCCCGGGAGCGGGACGGGAGGCAGGCGCGGAGCGCGGCCCGGCACCGCCGCGCCCACCGTCGGCAGGGGTTCGCCCGACGGCCGTGCACCCGGAACGTGTGGAACGCCCGCCGGGTGCGGAGCGCGGCCGAGGCGACGCCCGAGAAGGGCCTCGCCGAGACCTCGACGAGCAGGGCTCGGTCCACGACCACCCGCCACGCCGGGTCGAGTGCCATCGAGAGGTCGACGTCGTCGTGCACCTCGGGGTCGTCGCGGTGCGTCCGTGAGCGCGCCGCGAGCCACGTCGAGCGGTGCATCGCCGTCGCGGACCCGAACAGCGGCGGCCGGGCGAGCGCGCCGCGCATCAGGACGAAGTACGGGCCCATGTAGAGCGTGTCCCAGAGCCGTCGGACCAGCGGACCGCCGTCGTGCGGACGGCCCGGACCGGTGACCGCGACGACCCCCGTGCCGCCGAGGAGGCGGACCGCCGCCGCCACCCACCCGGGCGGCGGGACCGAGTCGGCGTCGAGCCGGACGAGCACGTCGCCCGAGGCGTGGTCGTAGCCGCGCGCCGAGGCCCGGGCGATGCCGCGGACCGGTTCGTGCAGCACCGTCGCGCCGGCGGCCCGGGCGACCGCGGCGCTGTCGTCGGTGCTGCCGTTGTCGACGACCACCACCTCGTCCACGGGCCGCGTCTGTGCCGCGAGGGCGGCGAGGCACCGGCGCAGGTGCTCGGCGTCGTCGAGCACGGGGACGACGACGGAGACCAGCGGCACCCCCCGATCCTGCCGGAGGGGTGCTGGACGGGCCGTCGGGGGCGGGCGTCACCGCGTTTGCCGACGTTCCTGTGGTGTGGCGCAGGCAGGGTCGCGCACCGTCGGGTCCACGCGACGGGTGCCGTACCCGCCGCGACCGAACCGGAAGGCCGACCATGACCACGAACCCACCCGGGAACGACTCCGGGACGCCCATCCACGACCGCACCGCCGCGTCCGAGGGACACGAGGTGTACCCGGGCGTGACCGTGCCCTCGTTCGGCAGCGACACCCCCGCGCCGCGCGACACCGACCGCGAGTTCGACGACGTCCTCCTGCCCGAGGGCGACGTCCGCCGACCCGAGGGCTTCGACGACGTCGAGCCGCTCGACGCGCTGCCCGCCGACGAGCAGCTCCCGGCGACGCCGTCCGCCGCCGGCGCCTCGGCACCGCTGCACGACTCCACGACGACGAGCACCGGCTACCTTCCGCCCGTGGGCACCAGCACGGGCACCGGCAGCGCGGGCTCCGGCGCCGGCGGCACCGACGGTGGCGGCAAGGCCGACGCCGCCAAGGGCGCCGCGCAGGACGTCGCCGGCGACGCGAAGGACAAGGCCGCGAACGTGGCCGGTACCGCGAAGGAGCAGGCGTCGAACGTCGCCTCCGAGGCGACCGACCACGCCAAGCAGCTCTACTCCCAGGCCTCCGACACGCTCAAGGAGCAGGCGGCCGGCCAGCAGGAGCGCGCCGCCGGGGGCCTCCGCAGCCTCGGCGAGCAGCTCGGCCGCATGGCCGACAAGGACGACGAGCAGGGCATCGCCGCGAAGGTCGTCCGCGACCTGTCGAACCGTGCGGGCTCCGCGGCCGGGTACCTCGAGAACCGCGACCCGGGGTCGCTCCTCGACGAGGTGAAGTCCTTCGCCGCGGAGCGTCCCGGCACGTTCATCGCGCTCGCCGCGGGCGCCGGCATCCTCGCCGGACGCCTGACGAAGGCCCTCGCCACCGAGGTGAAGCACGAGAAGGAGGCCGGCGAGTCCTCGACGGGCACCGGGAGCGGCGTATGAGCCACACGGTCCCGGGCGCGACCCCGCTGGGCGAGCCGACGCCCGAGGAACGCGCCGCCACGACGCCCCTGGGCGAACTGCTGACCGACGTGTCGAAGGACCTGTCGTCGCTGTTCCGCCAGGAGGTCGCCCTCGCCAAGGCGGAGCTCACCGAGTCCGCCAAGAAGGCGGGCAAGGCCGGCGGCATGTTCGGCGGCGCCGGGCTCACCGCCCTGTTCGCCCTGCTGTTCCTGTCCATCGCCGCGTGGTGGGGTCTCGGGTACCTCATCGGCAACGCGTGGTCCGCCGTCGTGATCGCCGTGGTCTACGCGATCGTCGCCGCGATCCTCTACGTCCGTGGACGCAAGGAGATCAAGGAGATCCAGGGCGTCCCGCAGACGGTCGAGACCGTCAAGGAAGTCCCCGAAGCACTCAAGCCGAACACCGGGAGGAAGCCATGAGCACCCCAGAAGAGATCCGTGCCGACATCGAGCGCACCCGCGGTGCCCTCGGGTCCGACGTCGACGCCCTGGCCGACAAGGTCAGCCCCTCGTCCATCGCCCACCGGCAGAGCGAGAAGGTCAAGAGCCGCTTCCAGGGCGTCCGCGACTCCGTGATGGGGTCCGCGCACTCGGCGGGCTCGAGCGTCTCGGGGTCCGCCTCGGGTGCGACCGACCGGGCGAAGGACGTCGCGCACGAGGGCGTCCGGAAGGCGAAGGGCAACCCGCTCGCCGTCGGCCTGATCGCCTTCGGTGCGGGGTGGCTCGCGTCGTCGCTCATCCCGACCTCCGACAAGGAGGAGCAGCTCGCCGGTGAGCTCAAGGACAAGGCGGCACCCCTCGTCGAGGACGTCAAGTCCCAGGCGAAGGACGTCGGGTCGCAGCTGGGCGACGTGGCGAAGGAGCACGCGCAGGACCTCAAGGGGACCGCGCAGGACGCCGCCCAGACCGTGAAGGACGAGGCGCAGGGCGCCGCGTCCGACGTCCAGGACCACGCGAAGAGCGCCGCGGACGACGTGCGCAGCAGCTGACGGACGTCAGCACAGGACGGACGGGAGGCCCGTGGCGACACCGCCACGGGCCTCCCGTCCGTTCCGCGGTAGCGTCGTGGCCCATGGACCAGATCGACGAGCTCGCCGCCGAGTTGCGCCGGTCGATCGGCCGCCTCGTGCGCGCGGCCCGACGCGAGGGCGACAGCCTGCCGCCGGCGCACTCGGCGACGCTGGGGTTCCTCGGACGCGAGGGGCCGATGACGATCGCGGAGCTCGCGCGGCGACGCGGGGTGAAGCACCAGGGACAGTCCCGGACGGTGGCGGAGCTGACGAACCAGGAGTACGTCGAGCGGACCGCGTCCGAGACCGACCGGCGGGCCTCGGTCATCCGCATCACCGATGCGGGCAGAGCCGCGCTGCAGCAGGACATGGACGGCCGTGCGGACTGGCTCGCAACCGCGATGCGTGCGGAGCTCGACGACGACGAGCGCGCCCTGCTGGCCCGGCTGCCGGAGGTCTTCGAGCGCCTGGCCCGCCGGGCCGACTGAAGGACCAGCCAACTGTACAACAGTGTTGTACAGTTGGCTGCATGAAGCTGACGAAGTACAACCACGCCACCGTCGTCCTCGAGCAGGACGGCGCCTCGCTCGTCATCGACCCGGGCTCCTTCACGCCGGAGTCCGCCGACCTCGTCGCCGCGGCCACGGTGGTCCTCGTCACCCACGAGCACGCCGACCACTTCGCTGTCGACGCGATCCGTGCGGGACTCGAGCGCAACGCCGACGTCGTCGTCCACGGCCCGGCGTCGGTCGTCGAGCAGCTTGGCGACCACGACGGCCGCGTCCGCACGGTCACCGCGGGCGACACCGTCGAGGTCGGGCCCTTCACCGCCCGCGTCCTCGGCGAGGAGCACGCGGTCATCCACCGTGACATCCCGACCATCGCGAACGTGGGTTACCTCGTGAACGACGCCGTGTTCCACCCGGGCGACGCCTACCTCGTGCCGGACGTCCCGGTCCGGACCCTGCTCGTCCCGACGAGCGGCCCGTGGGCGAAGACCGGCGAGGGCGTCGACTACGTCCGCGCGGTCGCCCCCGAGCGCGTGGTGCAGATCCACGAGCTGCTCCTCAGCGAGGGCGGTCAGGAGATGAACGTCCGCATGTTCGGCACCGAGGGGCTCGGGGGCGTCCCGGCGTCGATCCTGCCCGTCGGTTCGTCGATCGAGGTCTGACGGCGCGACCCTGGACCGGTCCGGCGGTCGTGGGAGCAGGCTGGGTGGATGGCTGATGCTCCCTCGACCGCCGTCCTCTTCGACATCGACGGCACCCTCGTCGACTCCAACTACGCGCACGTCGACGCCTGGTGGCGGGCGTTCCGTGCGGCGGGCGAGTCGGTCGACGCGTGGCGCGTCCACCGGGCGATCGGCATGGACTCGGGCCGTCTGCTCGAGGAGCTGCTGCCCGACGCCTCCGACGAGGTCCGGGACCAGGCGAAGCAGTTCCACACCGCGTACTACTCCGAGCACATGCCGCAGCTGCGGTTGCTGCCCGGGGCCCGCGAGCTGCTCGAGGCGGTCGCCGACGCCGGCCACGCGGTCGTCCTCGCCACGAGCGCGCCGGAGTCGGAGCTGTCGGTGCTCCGCGAGCTCCTCGACGCGTCCGCGTGGGTGACCGCCGAGACGAGCTCGGAGGACGTGGAGGAGGCCAAGCCCGCGCCCGGGATCATCCAGGTCGCCCTCGACAAGGTCGGGGTGGCCGCGGACCGTGCGGTGATGGTCGGTGACGCGATGTGGGACGTCGAGTCCTCCGGTACGGTCGGGCTCCCCTGCGTCGGGGTGATGACCGGCGGGATCGGCGGCGACGAGCTCCGGGGTGCCGGGGCGGCGGCGGTGTACGACGACGCTGCCGCGGTGCTGCGCGCGCTGCAGGCCGGCGAGGGGCCGATCGCCGCGCTGCGCTGAGGGCACGGCCGCGGGTGACGGCGCAACCGAGCGCTCCGGCGCGTGCCAGGATGGACCATCGTGATCACGATCGAGCGCGTCGCCTGGGAGGACCCGCGTGGTGTGGCCCTCCGCGCCACCATGGACGAGGAGATGCACGAGCGCTACGGCGCCGGGCACCGGGACGAGGACCCCGCGGTCACCGCCGAGCGGGACCGTGCCCTGACGGTCGATCCCGCCACCGTGATCACCTCGATCCTCGCGCTCGACGAGGACGGCACGCCGCTCGGGCACATCGCCGTCCGCCGTCTCCGTGACGAGGTCGAGCTGAAGCGCCTCATCGTGCTCGCCGCCGCCCGCGGCAAGGGTGCCGCCACCGCGCTGCTGTCCGAGGGTGAGCAGGTCGCCCGCGAGGCCGGCGCCGCGCGCGTCATCCTGCAGACCGGGGACAAGCAGCCCGAAGCCGTCGCGCTCTACCGCAAGACCGGGTGGGAGCAGATCGACGTCTACGAGCCGTACGCGGCGACGATGCCCTGGTCCTACTGCTTCGCGAAGGCGCTGTAACCCGTCCTCGTGTTGCACTCTCAGCAGCAGAGTGCAATTCTTGCTCGGTGAGCACCACCGAACGCACGCGCGTGCTGCGTCGACGCATGGTCGTCGAGGCACGCCGGGCGACCATCGAGCACGGCCTGCACGGTTTCACGATCGAGCAGCTCTGCGAGACCGTCGGCGTCTCCCGCCGCACGTTCTTCAACCACTTCGCGTCGAAGGACGACGCCGTGCTCGGCATCGAGCAGGGCGCGACGGAGGAGCTGCTCGCGGCGTACGTCGACGGCTCGCTCGTGCCGGCCGACCTCGACCCGCTCGGGTCGATCGTCGCGCTCGCGATCGAGCACGTGCACGTCGTCGGGATCGACCGCGCCGACGAGGCCCTCGTCCGCCGGGTCTTCGAGCGTGAGCCCGCGATGGTCGCGAAGTTCCTCGCCGCTGCCGAGGTTCAGCTCGCCGCCGTCGGCCAGGCCGTCCGGCAGCGCTTCGGGTGGACCGACCCGGACGACCGGCGGGCGCAGCTCGTCGCCGAGGCCGCCGCGGGTCTGCTCAAGGTCTCCGCCGGCGAGTACTTCGACGACGCGTTCGACGAGACCTCCGGCCCGACGTTCGACGCGCTGCTCACCGAGAACCTCCGCCAGCTCAGGGCGGCCATCACCACCACCGGACAGGACCACACCGCATGAGCACCACCGCGCAGGGCACGAAGCGTGCCCGCCCCGGATCCGACGGACCGCTGCTCCTGACGCAGCGCCGGATCTGGATCATCTTCTCCGCGCTCATCGCGGGCATGCTGCTCTCCAGCCTCGACCAGACCATCGTCTCCACCGCGATGCCGACCATCGTCGGTGAGCTCGGCGGCGTCGCGCACCAGGCCTGGCTCACCACCGGGTACCTGCTCGCCTCGACCATCGTGATGCCGATCTACGGCAAGTTCGGCGACGTCCTCGGCCGTCGCAACCTGTTCCTCGTCGCGATCGCGCTCTTCACGATCGCCTCGGCCGGCTGTGCCTTCGCCGGCGACTTCACGCAGCTCGTCGCGTTCCGGGCGATGCAGGGCCTCGGTGGTGGCGGCCTGATGATCCTGTCCCAGGCGATCATCGCCGACATCGTGCCCGCCTCGCAGCGCGGCAAGTACCTCGGCCCGCTCGGCGCGATCTTCGGCCTGTCGGCGATCGGCGGCCCGCTGCTCGGCGGCTTCTTCGTCGACCACCTCACCTGGAACTGGGCGTTCTACATCAACATCCCGGTCGGCATCGCGGCGTTCTTCGTCGCCTGGTTCGCGCTCACCCTGCCGACCAAGAAGGCCGAGAAGCGGATCGACGTGCTCGGCGTCGTGCTCATGTCGATCGCGACCACGTGCCTGGTGTTCTTCTCGGAGTTCGGCGGCAGCGCCGAGCACGGGTGGGACGCGCTCGAGACCTGGGCCTGGTTCGCCGGCCTGGTCGTCGCCGCGGCCCTGCTCGTCCTGGTCGAGTCCCGCGTCGAGGACCCGGTGCTCCCGATGTCGTTCTTCCGCAACCGCACGTTCCTGCTCGCCACCGGCATCGGTCTCGTGCTCGGCATCGGCATGTTCGCCGCGATCGGCTTCGTCCCGACCTTCCTGCAGATGGCGTCCGGCACCTCGGCGGCGGTCTCCGGCCTGCTCATGCTGCCGATGATGGTCGGCCTCATCGGCACCTCGATCGCGTCCGGCGCCCTCATCACGAAGACCGGTCGCTACCGGGTGTTCCCGATCGTCGGCACGGTCCTGGTCGCCCTCGCGATGCTCGCCATGACGCAGCTCGCCGCGGACACCCCGATCTGGCTGATCTGCGCGTACCTGTTCGTCTTCGGCGCCGGGCTCGGGCTCATCATGCAGGTCGTGGTCCTCGTCGCGCAGAACGCGGTGCCCGCCGCGCAGGTCGGTACCGCGACCTCGACGAACAACTACTTCCGCGAGGTCGGTGCCTCCCTCGGTACCGCCGTCTTCGGCGCGCTCTTCACCGCGCGCCTGACGACCGCGCTGACGGACGTGTTCACCTCGGCGGGAGGGTCGGCCACCGACGCTGCGTCCTCGGCGGGGAGCATCGACCCGTCGACCGTCGCGAAGCTCCCCGAGGCGGTGCAGGACGGCATCGTGAATGCGTACGCCGATTCGCTCGCCCCGGTGTTCTGGTACCTCCTGCCGTTCATCGCGATCGCGTTCCTGCTCGCCCTGTTCCTGCCGCAGATCACGCTGTCCGACACGGCCGGCATGGTCGCCCGCGGCGAGGCCGTCGGGGGCGCCGAGGCGGACGAGCTCGAGCGGGCCCGGCGGACCGGCGCGGCGGGCGGTGGGTCTGCGCCGACATCACCGGTCGACGCCGAGCCGCCGGCATCCGGGCGGGACGCCTCCGCCTGACGCCGTGCGACACGCCGGCGTCGCCGCGAGACGCCCCTGATCGGCCGAGACACCTCCGGAAGCGGGGGCGTCTCGCCCTGTCCGAGGCGTCTCGTGCTGGGTGCGGCGGCGCGCCGCCTACCCGCCCGTGCTCGCGCGCCGCACCAGGCGCGCGGGGAGCGCCACCGGCTCCACCGCGGTGCCGTCGAGCGCCGCGAGGAGCCGGAGCGCCGCGGCCCGACCGAGCTCGGCTCCGGGGAGTGCCACGCTCGTCAGGGCCGGCGCCGTGACCGACGACGACGGCAGGTCGTCGAAGCCGGCGACCGCCAGGTCCTCCGGTACCCGGAGCCCCATCGCGCCCGCGACGCGCAGCACCCCGTAGGCGAGCGTGTCTGCGGCGGCGACCACGGCGGTGACGCCGTCCTCGTGCCAGGACTCGATCGCGTGCTCGGTCGCCGCCGCGGCGGCGTCCACCGTCAGGTCGGCGCGGGCACCGAGCTCCGAGACGGTGATGCCCGCGGCGGCACAGGCCTCGTCGAACATCCGGTGCCGGATGCCGAACGTGGCGACGCGTGCGGTGCCGTCGAGGTACGCGACGTGCTCGTGCCCCTGCTCGCGGAGGTGCGCGACGAGTTCGTCGATGCCGGGGGAGAGGTCGTAGTCGACCGTGACCGCGGACTCGGGGGCGTCCGGGGCGTCGAGCAGCACGACCGGGACGCTCGCGTCGAGGGACTCGCCCGCGGCGGGGGCGTCGACGAGGATGCCCGCGGGACGGAGCCGCTCGAAGCGCCGCAGATCGGCGGTCGACGGCTGTGCGCCGCGCTCGGTCACCGAGAGCACGAGCTGGTACCGGTCGCCGAGGGTGTCGCGGACGCCGCGGATCACCTCGGCGAAGAAGGGGTTCGACAGGTCGGGCGCGATGAGGACCACGAGGTCGCCGGTCCCGCGGGCCAGCGAGCTCGCGGCGTGGTCGACGACGTACCCGAGCTCGTCGACGGCGTCGCGCACGCGGGAGGCGATCGGCGCAGACACCCGACCGCGGTCCTTGCCGTTCACGACGAGGGACACCGTGGCGATGCTCGTGCCCGCACGCTCGGCCACCATCGCCGCGGTCACACGACGGGCCGGCACGGCGGAGGATGGCACCCGTCGAGCCTACCGACGGCGGACGCGGCAGCGCGTGAGGACCGCTCGGAGTTGACGTCAAACGCTTGACGTGCTTCCATGTCAAACGCTTGACGCGCCGCGCCGGAGTTGGTTCCTCCACGACGCGGACCCCACCGCGTCAAGCACAGACCTCACGCCGCCCCCGGGCGGACACCCCATCCCCGACGAAGCGGAGCCCCAGGTGCCTGACGCAACGACGCAGAAGATCATCCTCGACTGCGACCCCGGCCACGACGACGCGGTCGCCATCCTCCTGGCGCACGGCAACCCGACGATCGACCTCCTCGCGGTGACGACCGTCGTCGGCAACCAGACGCTGCCGAAGGTCACCCGGAACGCCCTCGCCGTCGCCCGCATCGCCGGGATCACCGGCGTGCCGTTCGCCGCCGGTGCCGACCGCCCGCTGCTCCGCCCGATCGAGGTCGCCCCCGACATCCACGGGGAGAGCGGCCTCGACGGGCCGATGCTGCCCGAGCCGTCGTTCGACCTCGACGAGCGGCACGCGGTCGACCTCATCATCGACACCGTCATGGCGCACGAGCCGGGCACGGTCACCCTCGTGCCGACCGGCGGTCTGACGAACATCGCGCTCGCCGCCCGCAAGGAGCCGCGCATCGTCGAGCGTGTCAAGCAGGTCGTGCTCATGGGCGGCGGCGTGCACGTCGGCAACTGGAGTCCGGTCGCCGAGTTCAACATCGTCATCGACCCCGAGGCCGCCGACATCGTCTTCAGCGCCGGCTGGGAGGTCGTCATGGTCGGCCTCGACCTGACCCACCAGGCCCTCGCCACCCCCGAGGTCGCCGCGCGCATCGCCGCCGTCGGCACCGGCCCCGCCGCGTTCGTCGGCGAGCTGCTCGACTTCTTCGGCAAGGCCTACGAGGACGCCCAGGGCTTCGACGCCCCACCCGTCCACGACCCGTGCGCCGTCGCGTACGTCATCGACCCGACGATCGTCCGCGCCGTGAAGGTCCCGATCACCGTCGAGACCCAGGGCCGCCACACCCTGGGGATGACCGTCGCCGACTTCCGGGCCCCCGCTCCGGCGGACTGCCGCACGAGCGCCGCGCTGGAGCTCGACCACGAGCGCTTCTGGGACCTCGTGGTGGACGCCCTCGAGCGCATCGGCGAGACGCCCGACACCGGGTGGACGCCCCGCGCCGCCGCGGCGGCGATCGAGGACGCCGACGCCACCGTGCCCCCCGTCGACCAGGAGCGCTGAGCACCGTGACCACCACCTCGACGACGAAGTCGACCGCCGCCCTCACCGCCGCCCTGCTCGCGGCGTGCGTCGCGTTCCAGCTCAACGCGAGCATGCTCAGCCCCGCGCTCGCGACGATGGCGACGGAGCTCCGCACGGACGACGCGACCATCGGCCTCTCGCAGACCCTGTTCTTCACGATCGCCGCGCTGTTCTCGCTGTTCCTGCCCCGCCTGTCCGACATCGTCGGCCGCAAGCGGGTCCTGGTCGGCATGCTCCTCGTGATGCTCGTCGGCAGCGTCGTCGCGGCCCTCGCCGTCAACGTGCCGATGCTGTTCGTCGGTCGCATGGTCCAGGGCGTCACCGGCCCGGTCGTGCCGATCGGTCTGCTCGTCCTGCGCAACGAGATCGCCGACCCGAAGCGGTACGGCGCCGCCCTCGGCCTGCTCACCGCGGTGAACGGCGGCATCGCCGGCGTCGACGCCCTGGCCGGTGGGTGGATCGCCACGCACTTCGGCTTCCGCGGGATCTTCTGGGTCATCGCGGTCGTCACGGTCGTCGCCGCCGCCATGGTCGCGGTGTGGGGCGTCGAGTCGAAGCCGTCCGCCGGCACCCGGATGGACTGGTGGGGCGTGCTGCCCCTGGTCGTCAGTGTCGGCGCGCTGCTCACGGCGTTCAACGAGGCCGGCAAGCTCGGCGCCGCGGACTGGGCGCTCGTCGTCGGCGGGATCGTCGTCGCCGTCGTCGCGTTCGCGGTCTTCTGGGCCGTCGAGTCGCGCGTCCGGGAGCCGCTCGTCGAGACGCGGTTCCTCAGGCGTCGCGGCACGTGGGCGCTCCTCGTCACGACGCTGCTCACCATGACCGGTGTCTTCGCGGTCGTGAACGGTCTCGTCACGAGCCTCGCGCAGAACCCGGAGGTCGGCTTCGGGATGGAGCCGGACCTCGCGTCACTCGCGTTCCTCACCCCGTACGCGCTGGTCGGCTGGATCGTCGGTCCCTTCGCCGGCCGCCTCGCCCCGACGCTCGGCTACCGTGCCGTGCTCCGCTTCGGCCTGGTCGGCAGCATCGTCGCGACGCTCGTGATGGCGATCGTCGGCGTGCACTCGCTCCCCGTGCTCGTCGCCGCGACCGTGCTGATCGGCATCACCTACGCCGGCATCGCGAACATCATCCTGAACGGGCTCGGCATCGTGCTCTCGCCGGCGTCGAACCCCGGCTTCCTGCCCGGTCTCAACGCGGGGGCGTTCAACCTCGGCGCGGGCATCAGCTTCGCGGTCCTGCCGGCCCTGCAGATCGCACTCGGCACCGGCGGGTCCGCGGGGACCGCGGGCTACTCCGGTGGCATGCTCCTCGGTGCCGTGGTCACCTGCGCGGCACTCGCCACGTCCTTCCTCATCCCGCGCCCGGCCTCGGCCGAGACAGGAGCATCCGCATGACCGGCATCGTCGTCGTGGGCAGCCTCAACGCGGACCTGGTGGTCCGCACGGAGCGCTTCCCGCAGCCCGGTGAGACCCTGCACGGGTCCGACCTCGCCATCCTGCCGGGGGGCAAGTCCGCCAACCAGGCTGTCGCGGCCGGGAGGCTCGGGGGCACCGTGCGCATGATCGGTGCGGTCGGCGACGACGGCAACGGAACGCTGCTGCGCGAGTCGGTCGCATCGGCCGGCGTCGACACCACGCACGTGGCGGTCCGGCAGGGCGTCGCCACCGGTACGGCCGTCATCACGGTCGACGCCGCGGGCGAGAACACCATCGTGATCTCCGGTGGCGCGAACGCCACGCTGACGCCGGAGGACCTGCCCGCCGACGCGTTCGACGGCGCCGGGGTGCTCGGCCTCTGCCTCGAGGTCTCCCTCGACGTCGTGCTCGCGGCCGCCCGTGCCGGACACGCGGCGGGCGCGACGGTGCTGACGAACCTGTCCCCGTTCGGCGCCGTGCCGCAGGAGCTCCTCGACCTGACCGACGTGCTGCTCGTGAACGAGCACGAGGCCGCCGCGCTCGGCGACCACGGCGTCGCGCGGTCGATCGTCACCCGAGGCGGCGCGGGCTGCGTCGTGCACGACGGGGACGCCGAGCCGGTCGAGGTCACGGCCGTCCGGGTCGACCCGGTCGACACCACTGGCTGCGGCGACGCGTTCACCGGTGCGGTGGCGCTCCGGCTCGACGCGGGGGACTCCCTCGTCGAGGCTGCGCGGTTCGCCGTGGGCGTCGGGGCGTACGCCGCGACGAAGCCGGGCGCCCAGGCGTCCTACCCGACCACCTCGGAGCTGGAGTCCTTCCTGCGGTCCTGACCCTCCCTGCGGACTCGGCCGTCACACCGCTCCGCAGGCTCCGCGGTGCGCCGGAACCGGCCCGGAGGGGCCCTGCCTCCCGGCCGCTAGCGTTGGCACATGCGCGTGGGAGTCCTCGACATCGGGTCCAACACCGGCCACCTGCTCGTGGTGGACGCGCACGGCGGTGCCGCGCCGTTGCCCGCGTCGTCCTACAAGCAGCCGCTGCGGCTCGCCGAGCACCTCGACGAGGCCGGCGCGGTGACGCCCGAGGGCATCGACGCCCTCACCGCCTTCGTCGCCGAGTCCGTCCGGGTCGCGGAGGACCGCGGCTGCGAGGACATGCTCGCGTTCGCGACCTCCGCCGTGCGGGACGCGGTCAACTCCGACGCGGTGCTCGCCCACGTCGAGCGCGAGACCGGTGTCGAGCTCGCCGTGCTGTCCGGCGGCGACGAGGCGCGCCTGACGTTCCTGGCCGTCCGCCGCTGGTTCGGCTGGTCGGCGGGACGACTCGCGGTCTTCGACATCGGTGGCGGCTCGCTCGAGATCGCCGGTGGCGCGGACGAGGCGCCGGACGTCGCGTGGTCGATGCCGATCGGTGCCGCCCGGCTCGCGCGCACGTACTTCGTCGACGGCACGCCCAGCGAGGACGACGTGCGCCGCATCCGGCACGAGATCCGCGTCGCCATCGCGCGGGACGCCGGGCTGCTGCTCCGCTCGGGGCGGCCCGACCGTGCCGTCGCGACCTCGAAGACGTTCCGCTCGATCGCGCGGATCTGCGGTGCCGCACCGTCGGGGGACGGGCCGCTCGTCCCGCGGTCGCTCGACGGCGCCGAACTGCGCCGGCTGCTGCCGTCGCTCCTGACGAGGTCGGTCGCGGAACTCGCGGCGCTGCCGGGCGTCTCGCCGAGCCGGGCGCACCAGGTGGTGCCCGGCGCGCTCGTGGCCGAGGCGTGCCTCGACATCTTCGACCTGCCGGCGCTCGAGATCTGCCCGTGGGCACTGCGCGAGGGCGTCATCCTCGAGCGGCTCGACCAGCTGTCGGTGCTCGGCTGACGATGCCGCGGCACGCGACGGAGGGGCCCGTCGACGCACCGGGCGACGCCGAGGGACGGTGGACGCGCATCGGGCTCTGGAGTGCACGCGTGGGCGTGGTCCTGGCCGTCGTGGTGATCGTCCTCGCCGTCGTCACCCGCCCGTCCTGGTCCTCCCAGGGCTTCGACGCGGACGGGTACCCCCTGGCGGTGCTGCCGGACGTCGCGCTGGTCTGCGCGCTCGTGCTCGGCGTCGGCTGGCCGTGGTTCTCCGGACTCGCGGCCTCGACGCGCTCGGTGCACCGCGACGGCGACGAGCTCGTCGCCGTCACGGTGTACGGGCGGCGTCGCGTGCGGTCCACAGGGGCGAGGCTCGTCCGCTTCCGGATGCTGACGAACGTCGGCACCGTGCACGGAGCGCTCCTGGTCGACCGACGGCTCCGGCCCCTCGTCGTGCTCGACCCGATCGGTGCCGGCGGGGCGAGCAGGCTGCAGGCGCTCCTCGGGGACGGGAGCGGAGCGATCGGTCGAGTGGTGCTCGAGCACGTGCTCGGGTTCGTCTGGCTCCTCGCCACCGTCGTCGTCGTCGTGACACTCGTGACGGCGCTCCTCGTGCTGTTCAGTGCACCCTGAACCCGCGACCGGCCCGGTGTCCCGACGACCGATCAGCGCTGCCGGGCGGTCCGAGGCGGAGCGAGCAGCCACGGGCGGATGAGCCCGGTCACGAATGGCAGTACCCAGAACGTCATGATCGGCGTCAGCACGAGCGTCGTGACCAGCACGCGCGGCAGCACGGCGAGGGTGCCGAACGCCGGGACGAGCCAGCCGACCAGGAACGTGAAGGCCAGGTTCACCGGGAAGAACCCGAGCCAGATGCTCACGGCCTGCTTCCACCGCGGCGGTGCACTCGACGCCGGGGCGTCCTGCGGGGCGTCGAACCACCCCTCGATGCCGGTGCGCTTCTCGACCCGGGACTCCACGACGAGGTCGCGGCCCAGGTCGAGCCATCGGAGCCGGTCGTCGGAGTTCTCCCACGTCGCCAACTGCTCGTGATCGGCGAACCGGTAGAGCATGTGCCACTCGCGGCTGGTGGCGTGCGAGCGGACCCACCCGGAGCCGAGGAAGCCCGGGTAGCGGTTCGCCAGGTTGACGCCGGACTGCACCCAGGCGGTGGCGTCGGGGATGCGGTCGGGATCGACGAGACGGGTGATGGACACGGTGACGGGCGGGCCTGCGGTCACGGATGACGACTGCAGGCTCCCTGGCTCTTGTGGAGTCATGCGGACAGTCTCGCGGAGTCGTGTTTCCGGTGCGTGACGGGGCAGTAGGTTCGGCGCATGAGCGACGTCAGCGGTGCAGCACGGGACACCGAGCGCGGTCGGCACGAGACCCCGACCGAGCGGTGGGACCGCAACTGGTCGGACATCCAGCAGGAACTCCGGATCGTGCAGACGGGGACGCAGATCCTCGCCGGGTTCCTGCTGACGCTGCCGTTCCAGCAGCGGTTCACGATGCTCAGCCCCGGTGAGGAGGTCGTCTACCTCGTGCTGGTCGTGCTCGCGGTCGTCATCACCGTCGTCGCGCTGTCCGCGGTGTCCGCACACCGACTGGTGTTCCGGCAGCGTCAGAAGCACGACCTGGTCCGGGCCGGGAACGTGCTGCTCATCACGGCCCTCGCGGCGAGCGCCCTGCTGTTCTCCGGCACCGTGCTGTTCGTGTTCGACGTGGTGATCGGGGACGTCGGCGGGGTGGTGGGCGGGGTCGTCGTCTTCCTCGGGACCGCGGCGCTGTGGGTGTCGATCCCGCTCGCGCTGCGGCGGACGGGTCGCGACGGCTAGCTGGCCTGCTTCTTCGCCGGCGCCTTCTTCGCAGGGGCCTTCTTCGCGGGGGCCTTCTTTGCCGGCGCCTTCTTCGCGGGGGCCTTCTTCGCCGGTGCCTTCTTCGTGGTCGTGGACTGCTCCTCCGACGCAGCGTCGTCCTCCGCAGCCCGGCCGGACGACGACCGCGAACCAGACGACGACCGTGAACCAGACGACGACCGTGAGCCGGACGATGACCGCGACCCGGAGCCTCCCGACCGCGACGACCGGTTCTTGTCGACGGACGCCCGCAGGGCGGCCATCAGGTCGATGACGTCCCCGCCCTCGCCGTCGTCCTCGTCCTCCGCCTGCTCGCCGAAGGTGTCGGCGGTGTCGACGTCGTCGCCCGCCTCGAGCTTCGCGTCGATGAGCTGCTGCAGCTCCTCCTGGTACGCGTCGGTGTAGCGGTCCGGGTCGAAGTCGGTCGACATGCTCTCGACGAGCGACGACGACATCTTCAGCTCGTTCGCGCTGACCTTCACCGAGGCGTCCAGGCCCGTGAAGTCGGCGGCCCGGACCTCGTCGCCCCACAGCAGCCCCTGCAGCAGGATGACGTCGTCGTTCACCCGCAGGACGCCGAGCCGGGTCTTCTGCCGGAGCGTGAACTGCACGATCGCGAGCCGGTCGGTCTTCGCGAGGGTCTCGCGGAGCAGCACGTACGCCTTGGGGGAGCGGGAGTCCGGCTCGAGGTAGTACGACTTCTCGAACATCATCGGGTCGACCTGCTCGACGGGCACGAACTCGAGGACCTCGATCTCGTGCGACTGCTCCTCGGGCAGCTGCTTGAAGTCGTCGGCGGTGAGCACCACGGTCTTGTCACCGTCGTCGTAGGCGCGCTGGATGTCGGCGTACTCGACCTCGTGGCCGAACTCGCAGACGCGCTTGTACTTGATGCGGCCCTTGTCCTCGTCGTGGACCTGGTGCAGGGAGACGTCGTGGGTCTCGGTCGCCGCGTACACCTTGATGGGCACGTTGACGAGCCCGAACGCGATGGAGCCCTTCCAGATCGACCTCATGGGGCCATGATGCCCGCGCGCACCCGAGAACGCCCGCCAGGACGCGCGAGCACCATGGGCCCATGAGCCAGCTCGACAAGCAGGACCCGCGCGACCAGTACGCCCGTCCGCCGTTCCCGGCGCAGACCCAGCAGGGGTCCGGCCTGGCGAGCGCGATGGACCCCGTGCCCGACCACGGCGAGACGAGCTACGTCGGCACGGGCCGGATGCGCGGCTACCGGGTGCTCGTGACCGGGGCGGACTCGGGCATCGGCCGCGCTGCCGCCGTCGCGATGGCGAAGGAGGGCGCCGACGTCGCCCTGAACGCCCTGCCCGAGGAGCGCGAGGACCTCGAACAGGTCCGCGACGTCGTCGGTGACCTCGGCCGCAAGGCGGTGCTGCTGCCCGGCGACCTGACCGACGAGGACTTCTGCGCGGCGCTGGTCCGGGACGCCGTCAGCGAGCTCGGCGGCCTCGACGCCCTGGTGCTCGTCGCCGGACACCAGCAGGTGCACGAGGACGTCACGCAGCAGTCGACGGAGGACTTCGACCGGACGATGAAGGTGAACCTCTACTCGCTGTTCTGGCTCGTCCGCGCGGCCGTCCCGCACATGGCACCCGGCAGTGCGATCGTGACGACGAGCTCGGTGTCGGCGTACCAGCCGCAGGACCGCATGATCGACTACGCGGCGACGAAGTCCGCGATCATCACGTACACGAACGGCCTCGCCCGACAGCTCGCCGCGAAGGGCATCCGCGCGAACACGGTCGTGCCCGGCCCGGTCTGGACGCCGCTGCAGCCGATCAGCTACCCCGGCGACGAGATCGCGGCCTACGGGCAGGACACCCCGCTCGGGCGTCCCGCGCAGCCCGTGGAGCTCGGCAGCGCCTACGTGTACCTGGCCGGCCCGGAGTCGTCGTACACGTCCGGCAGCACCCTGACCGTGGCGGGAGCGACCGGGGTCGCGCTGTGAGCCCGGTGGCCCGGAAGACGACGGTCCTGGTCGGTGACCGGCGGATCGCGCTGACGAACACCGACAAGGTGCTCTGGCCGGAGACCGGTACGACCAAGGGGCAGGTCATCGCGTACTACGAGCGCGTCGCGCCGTGGATGATCCCGCACGTCAAGGACCGTCCGGTGACCCGGAAGCGCTGGGCGAACGGGGTCGACGGCAAGGTCTTCTTCGAGAAGAACCTGCCGGACTCCGCGCCCGACTGGGTCCGCCACCACACCATCGCGCACAAGGAGCACGACACCGAGTACCCGATCGTCGACGACCTGCCGACCCTGGTCTGGATGGCGCAGCAGGCCGCCCTCGAGCTGCACGTCCCGCAGTGGCGCTTCGGGCCCCGTGGTGGTCAGCAGCCACCCGACCGGCTGGTGCTCGATCTCGACCCCGGCGAGGGCGTCGGGCTGCCCGAGTGCGTGGAGGTGGCGCTCGCCGCACGCGAGATCCTGCACGGCATGGGCCTCGACCCGTACCCGGTGACGTCCGGGTCGAAGGGCATCCACCTGTACGCGGCGCTCGACGGCGGGGCGTCGACGGCGCAGGTCTCCGACGTGGCCCACGAGCTGGCGAAGGCGCTCGAGCAGGACCTCCCCGACCTGGTCCTGTCGTCGATGAGCCGGGCGGAGCGGACGGGCAAGGTCTTCGTCGACTGGTCGCAGAACAACGGCAACAAGACGACGATCGCCCCGTACTCGCTGCGCGGCCGTGACCGGCCGACGGTCGCGGCACCGCGGACGTGGGACGAGCTCGGCGAGCGCGGGCTCGCGCAGCTCACCATGGACGAGGTGCTGGACCGCCTGGAGGCGCACGGCGACCTCCTGCACCCGGTTGCGTCCGCCTCGCTGTCGGTCGGGAGGCCCGACACCGGTCACTGGGACAGCGACCGGACCCAGCGTGCGAACGACGCGGAGCAGCCGGCCCGCGACCGGCTCACGGCCTACCGCGCGAAGCGCGACGCGTCCCGCACCCCGGAACCGGTGCCCGTGGACGCACCGACGGTGCGGGAGGACGGCACCCCGACGTTCGTCATCCAGGAGCACCACGCGACGCGGGACCACTACGACTTCCGCCTCGAGCACGACGGCGTGCTCGTGAGCTGGGCGCTGCCGAAGGGTGAGCCGACCGACCCGGGGAAGAACCACCTGGCCGTGCAGACCGAGGACCACCCGCTCGAGTACGGCTCCTTCGAGGGCACCATCCCGCACGGCGAGTACGGCGGCGGCACGGTGACCCTGTGGGACGACGGCACGTACGAGCTCGAGAAGTGGCGCGAGGGCGAGGAGGTCATCGTCACACTGCACGGCCGGACGAACGGCGTCCGGCGACTGGCGCTCCTGCACACCCGCGGGCGGGGGAAGGGTCGCCAGGGCGACGAGCAGAACTGGCTGATCCACCGCACCAAGGAGCAGCCCGACCGCCTGGACGGTGGCGACACGGCGGGGGCGGGGCGTGCCTCCCGTCCGCCGTCAGGTGCACGCGACGGCCGGCAGCGGATCGACGCGGCCGCGACCTCCGACACCGCGCCGGCGGACCGTCGCACCATGCAGGCGACGCTCGCGAAGGGCGAGCCCCGGCTCGACCCGGCGCACTGGGCGTTCGAGATGAAGTGGGACGGCGTGCGCGCCCTCGCCACCGTCCGCGACGGTCGGGTGACCCTGCGGAGCCGGAACGACCACGACCTCACCGCGCAGTACCCGGAGCTCCAGGAGCTCGGTGAGCGGGCGGGCGTCGACGGGGTGTACGACGGCGAGGTCGTCGCGCTCGACGGACGGGGCCGTCCCTCGTTCCAGCTGCTGCAGGACCGGATGGGGCTGACGAAGCCGCGGGAGGTCGAGGCGGCACGGGCGCGGACACCCGTGCGGCTGCTGCTCTTCGACGTCCTCGAGGCCGACGGGCACGACCTGACCCGGCTCGGCTACGACGCCCGGCGCCGGGCGTTGGAGACGGTCGTCGACCCCGGCGGGGCCGTCGACGTCCCGCCCGCCGTCGACGGCGACCTCGACCGTGCGGTGTCGGACTCGCGCGACCAGGGCCTCGAGGGCGTCGTCGCGAAGAAGCGGTCGTCCCGCTACGCCGAGGGACGCCGCTCCGAGGCGTGGCTGAAGATCAAGCACCACGCTGCCCAGGAGGTCGTCGTCGGCGGCTGGCGTCCCGGCAACGGGAGGCGCGCCGGCGGGATCGGGTCGCTCCTGCTCGGCGTCCCCGGTCCGGACGGGCTCGAGTACGTCGGTCGGGTCGGCACCGGGTTCCGCGACCGTGACCTCGACGAGATCGCCGAGGTGCTCGGGAAGGCCGGACGTGCGACCTCCCCGTTCGTGGACGTCCCACGTCCCGACGCCCGTGACGCGCACTGGGTGCGTCCGGTACGCGTCGGTGAGGTCGAGTTCGCCGAGTGGACGGCGGACGGCCGACTGCGGCAGCCGTCGTGGCGGGGCTGGCGGCCGGACAAGGACCCCGAGGACGTCGTCCGCGAGGGCTGAGCGGGCCGCCGTCGATCGTCGTCCGGGGGTCCGCCCGGGAAGGCGGCCCGCACGCCGGATCAGGGAGCGCAGGGGCCGCCGTCGGGGCGCCGTGACCGGTGTGTTCAGGGTGACCGGTCGCGGCGCGTCCTGGGCCCGGCACGACGGTGTGCCCGGGTGTCCCCTGAGCAGTTGCAGCTCCGGGACCCACTGGTGAGACGGGTCGGGGAGCCGGATCGTCACATCCGGCGACCGACTTTCTTCCCGCCGGGTCCGTCCGCGACACGACGGACCGCCCGGGAGCGAGTGCTCCCGGGCGGTCCGAGGTGGTCCGTCGTGCTGCGCTCAGGCGGCGGGCGCGGGCCCGTCCGCCGGAGCGCCGCCGTCGGCGGCGGGCAGGTCCTCGTCGACGAGTTCCTCCTGCTCGGGGAGGTCCACCTCGGCCGCTGCGGCCTTGGCCTCGTCGATGGACTCCTGCGAACGCCGGAGGAGGTCGTCGTCTGCTGCGTGATCCGTCATGCCGGCGACGTTACGCGGGCGCCCCTGTGTCGGAGTCGTGCCGGCGTCTGGGCAGGACCGACCGCGGCGGGACGGTCGGCTCGAAGTCGACGGCGGAGGTCGGTGCGGGTGTCGTCGGCATGGCGGGCGCCGCCGGCTGCCCGAAGGCATCGGCCGCGTCGAGCACGGCCCGCGTCGCAGCCGCGGCCGTGCGGAGTGCATCGGCGAGGGGCATCGCCCGGTGTGCCGCCGTCCGGACCTCGACGCCCCACGGCTCGTCGAAGCCGAGGTCCCGCACGACGCGGACCAGGCCGGGGAGGTCCCACGCACCGGCTCCGGGCAGGTGCCGGGCGCTCCGCGACTCCTCCGCCAGGGTCAGACCGGACGGGGTGTGCAGCAGGCCGTCGCTCAGCTCCACAGCGGCGAGCACGGCGGGGGAGACGCCCTGGGCGACGGACGCGAGCGTCGAGCCGCCCCGCAGCGTGTGCATGGCGTCGAGGAGCAGGCCGCCGTTCGGGTGCCCGGCCGCCGCGACGAACCGCGACGCCCGTTCGATGGTCGGGAGGTTCGACCACGGCTCCGGCTCGAGCACGAGCTGCGCGCCGACCTGCCCGGCCTGCGTGGCGAGCTCGATCCAGTCCGCGGTCATCGACGCCGGCGAGGTCGGGACGACGCCCGGGTCGGCGCGCACCACGACCTGCCACGCGCTCAGGGTCGCCGCGGCCTCGAGCACGACCCCGCGGTCGGCGTCGTCGTCGGTCGTCCGGCCGTCGTGCGACCACCAGCGGTCGAGGGGACCGAGCTGGACCCAGACGATCCCCGCCCGGTCGAGCACGCGGCGCAGTGCCGCGAACCCGGTGGTCGCCCGCACCTCGTGGAGGTCGTCGAGCGACAGGGACAGCCCGGCGAACCCGGCGTCCCCGACGGCTCGGACCCGGTCGGCGATCGGTTCGTCGCCCGCCCAGGTCCAGGACGTCGCGAGCAGGTCGTGTTCGTGCACGGCGCACCTCCTCGGTCCGGACACCGGGGGTGACTGCGACGCGCTCGGCGTCGGTCGTGCCCCTCGTGTCCCGTCGGTGTGATGCCGGTGGTCCGCCGACGTCGACCACCGTTGTACGCCCCCGGGCTGCGGAGCCTCACAGCGGGTCGTGCGGCTCCGGCACCGGTCCGGTCCGGGTCAGGTGATCCGCGTCCGCACGCTCCCGACGCCCGCGATGCTCCCGGTGAGGACGTCCCCGCGCTGCAGCGTCCCGACGCCGTCCGGGGTACCCGTGAACAGCAGGTCCCCGGGTGCGAGCGCGACGGAGCGGGACAGCACCGCGATGGTCTCCGCCACCGACCAGATCTGGTCGGCGAGGTCCCCGGACTGCCGGAGCGCGCCGATCCCGTCCGCGCCGGTCCCGTCCGCGCCGATCCCGTCCGCGTCGGTCCCGTCCGCGTCATTCAGGACGCGGAGCTCCACGGCCCCGACGGTGGGATCGACCCCCGCCGCGGGCACGAGCGTCCCCACCGGTGCCGAGGCGTCGAAGCCCTTCGCCAGGTCCCACGGTCGGCCGAGCCGCTTCGCCTGGGCCTGCAGGTCACGACGGGTCAGGTCGAGCCCGACCGCGTAGCCCCAGACGAGGTCGAGGGCATCCGCGACGGCGACGTCCGAGCCGCCGCGGCCGAGGGCGACGACGAGCTCGACCTCGTGTTCGAGTCGCTCGGTGCCGGGCGGGTACGGCGTGTCCGCGTCGTCGGTGACCAGGGCGGTCGCCGGCTTCGTGAAGAAGAAGGGCGGCTCGCGGTCCGGGTCGTGCCCCATCTCGCGGGCGTGCGCGGCGTAGTTGCGGCCGACGCAGTACACACGGCGGACGGGGAAGCGCCCACCGGTCGAGGTCGGCAGCGTGACGAGGTCCGGAGCGGCGATGACGAGGTCCTGCACACGCCCAGCCTGGCACGGTCAGCTCTCCGCCAGGGATGCCTCTTCGCGCAGGTCGTGCGCCAGGTGCGCCCGGGCACGGTCCTGGCGTTCCCGCCACTCCTGCCGGAGGTCCGCCAAGAACTCGGGTCGACCATCCTCGAGCATGAGCGGTCCGTAGTGCGGGTCGGCGAGCAGGTGCTCGAAGGCGCGCTCCACCATCTCCAGGCGTCGTTTGAACAGACGATCTGACTCGTCGGTGATCATCTGGTTCGTCCTCCTGCTCCTTCGTCGTCCGTCGGCCCGTCGCTCCGTCGACGCTCTCGTTCGTCACGCTGGATCTCGGCCAGGACTCACTCGTCGTCGGCGGTCACCCACGACCGGGTCGTGAGTGCATGGGTCATGAACGCAGCAGCGTCGTGATCGTGCGGGTCTCCGGAGTTCGCCCGTTCGACCACCCAGGACCAACGCTGCCACCACAGGTCCCGGTGCACCGAGAACTCCGTGTTTCGCCGCATCCGCCGCCCCTCGAGCACGGTCACGACCACACTCGCGGCGGCGACCGCCGCCCCCGCCAGCGCGACCAGCGCGCTCACCCACCCGACGTCCATGCGGCCAGCCTCACGGCACAGGACCGGCCACGCGTCGGGCGTGACCGGTCCTGTGGAGGGTGTGTCGTGCCTCCCGACTGTGCAGGAGGGACGGGAGGCGTGTCAGTTGCCGGGAGCCGCGCCCTCGGTCTCGCCCTCGCCCGGGTCGCCACCGGTCCCACCCGACGTCGGCTCGTCCTGCGGCCAGCCCCGGAACTCCCACCCGGACAGCGACGGGTGGTCCTCGCCGCGCGTGTAGGCGAAGGTCCGCGCGGCCTCGCGGGCCTCGGTCAGCTTCGACAGCAGGTCCGCGTGTGCGTCGGCGTCGACACGGGTCAGTGCGTCGTGCGCGAGCGCGAAGCGGTCCATGTCGTTCCGCATGAGCATGTCGAACGGCGACGTCGTGGTGCCCTGCTCGAGGAAGCCGTGCACGTGCAGGTCGTCGTGCCCGTGCCGGCGGTACGTCAGGTTGTGCACGAGCGACGGGTAGCCGTGGAAGGCGAAGACGGCCGGCGTCCCGGGCAGGAACACCTCGTCGTAGCGCTCGTCGCTGACCGGGTGCTCGTGCTTCCGCGGGTCGCCGAGTGACAGCAGGTCCACGACGTTGACGAAGCGGACACCGACCTCGGGCGCGTGCTTCCGGATGATGTCCGCGGCGGCCACGGCCTCCACCGTCGGCACGTCGCCGGCGCTCGCGAGCACCACGTCGGCGTGACCCACCGTCTGCTCGGTGCCGGCCCAGTCCCAGACGCCGAGGCCCGCCGCGGCGTGCGCGACGGCGTCGTCGAGCGACAGGAACACCGGCTCCGGGTGCTTCCCGGCGACGATCACCTCGATGCGGTCGGTCGTCTCGAACGCGTGTGCCGCGACGGCGAGCAGGGTGTTCGCGTCCGCCGGCAGCTTGATGCGGACGAGGTCCTGCTGCTTCGAGGCGACGACGTCGAGGAACCCGGGGTCCTGGTGCGAGAAGCCGTTGTGGTCCTGCCGCCACACGTGCGACGACAGCAGGATCGACAGGTTCGACACCGGGGCACGCCAGTCGATGTCGGTCGACGACTCGAGCCACTTCGCGTACTGCCCGACCATCGAGTCGATGATGTGCGCGAACGCCTCGTACGTGTTGAGGAGTCCGTGGCGGCCGGTCAGGACGTAGCCCTCGAGCATCCCCTCGAGCAGGTGCTCCGAGAGGACCTCGATGACCCGGCCGCGCGCACCGAGGTGCTCGTCGCCCGGTGCGCGGCGGGCACGCCAGACCCGCGACGTCACGTCGAAGACCGCGTCGAGCTTGTTCGAGATGGTCTCGTCGGGGCCGAACAGGCGGAAGGCCGAGGGGTTCCGCGAGGTGAGCTCCGCGAGCCAGGGCCCGAGCGTGGCGGTCGCGCTGGCGTCCTCGCCGACCGGGACGGCGAACGGCTCGAGCGACGGCCGGTCGAGTGCGGTCCGGATGCGACCACCGTTGGCGTGCGGGGTGGCGCTCATCCGGTGCTCGCCCTGCGGCCGGATCGTCGTGAGGATGCCCGTCGGCTGTCCGTCGGCGTCGAAGAGCTCGTCCGGACGGTAGGACCGCATCCACTCCTCGAGCTGCTCACGGTGCCCGGCGTCCTCGCGCACGGCGGGCAGGGGGACCTGGTGCGCGCGGAAGGTGCCCTCGACGCGCTCGCCGTCGACCTCCTGCGGACCGGTCCAGCCCTTCGGGGTGCGGAGCACGATCATCGGCCAGCGCGGCCGGAGGTCGGCGGCACCGGCGGGCTGCCCGGCCGCGGCGCGCTCGGCCTGTGCCCGCGCGGCGGCCTGGATGTCGTCGATCGTGGCGAGGGCCCGGCGCAGCGCGCCGTCGAAGAGCGCGTGCACGGCGAACGGGTCGTTGTCGACGCGGGCGGAGTCGACCACGATCGGCTCGTACCCGAGCCCGCGGAAGTACGCGGTGAGGTCCTCGTCGGGGATGCGCGCGAGGATCGTCGGGTTGGCGATCTTCCACCCGTTGAGGTTGAGGATCGGCAGGACCGCTCCGTCGGAGACGGGGTCGAGGAACGTGTGCGCCTGCCAGGAGCCGGACAGCGGGCCGGTCTCGGCCTCGCCGTCGCCGACGACGCAGGCCACGACGAGGTCGGGGTTGTCGAGCGCGGCGCCGTACGCGTGGGCGAGCGAGTAGCCGAGCTCGCCGCCCTCGTTGATGGAGCCGGGCGTCTCGGGGGCCGCGTGCGACGGGATGCCGCCGGGGAACGAGAACTGCCGGAAGAACTTCCGCAGGCCCTCGGGGTCGGGGGTGATGTCGGGGTACAGCTCGGTCCAGGTGCCCTCGAGCCACGCGTTGGCGTTCATCGCGGGACCGCCGTGTCCGGGGCCGCACACGTAGAGCAGGTCGCGGTCCGTCTCGGCGATGAGCGCGTTGCAGTGCGCGTAGACGAGGTTGAGCGCGGGGGAGGTGCCCCAGTGCCCGAGCAGGCGGGGCTTCACGTCGTCCGGGTCGATCGGGCGCGTGAGGAGCGGGTTGTCGAGGAGGTAGATCTGCCCGACGGTGAGGTAGTTCGCGGCGCGCCACCAGGCGTCGATCGCCCGGATCCGGTCCGTGCTCGGGATGTGTGCGGGGGCCATGCGCCCACGGTACGGAGTGGGGGACAGCACTTCCCCAGGAACGATCCCAAACCGATCGGGCGAGGGTGCCGAACCACTGTCACAAGCCGGGAAACACCCGGAGCGCTCACCAGCCGCACGTAGCTGGTTCTCCACCCCTGGTCGGGGTGTGTTCGGCGCGCACACAGCATGCCGCGCCGAGCGCGACGACGAAAGGAACGCATCCCATGCGCAA
>NZ_JBFBHK010000013.1:0-67345 GCF_040685235.1 Curtobacterium sp. NPDC089185
GCGTGCAGGTCACCGTGGAGCAGAAGGGAACCCTGGCATGACCACCACCAACCGCGGCTTCAACCGGGTCCTGCTGTTCCTGATCGGCCTGATCGCAATCGTCGCCGGGGTCGTGATCGGCGCCGGGGTGCTGCAACCCGTCCGCGACGCGGTGCAGCAGTACGTGACCCTCCCGCAGCAGGTCACCGTGCCGGACACGGCACTGTGGATCATCGCCGCCGTCTGCGCAGTCGTGATCGTCCTCGCGTTGGTCGTGGTGTTCACCCGCGGTGGTGGCGGCACCAGCGTCGCGGTCCGGGAACGCACCGGTGACGACCAGGTCACCGTCAACGTCGCCCTCGTCCGCGACGTCATCGACCACGAACTCGCCGACGTCCACGACATCGTCACCACCAAGGTCGACACGTACCTGGTGAAGAAGCAGCGGGCGGCCCGGATCCGGGTCCACGTCCGCCGCGGCGGCGACGCGGTCACCGTCCTCGACGCCGTCGACCACGCCGTCACCACCCTCGACCACACCCTCGGCCGAGAAGTACCGGTCCTGGTCCACCTCACCGGCGGCACCCGCACCGCACTCGCACGCACCACCCGCGTCCACTGACGCACACCACCACACCACCACCGCCGGGGACGACCCCGGCCCATCAGGGAGAGGAACCCACCATGGGACTCGACGACAAGATCAAGAACGCCGCCCAGGACATCGCGGGCAAGGCCAAGGAGGCCTTCGGCAACGCCACGAACGACGACTCGAAGGTCGCCGAGGGCAAGAAGGACCAGACCGCTGCGAGCGCGAAGCAGACCGGCGAGGACATCAAGGACGTCTTCAAGAACTAGCGGACCACGGCCGTCGCTCCCCCTGCGGGAGCGACGGCCCTGCTGTCCCGAGGAGGAAGCCATGCAGCACGATCCGAACGCACGGACCCAGGTGACCGAGGTCGACCTGCCGTCCGAGCTGACCACCCCGCTCCCCGACGACGCCGGGCCCCTGGTGGTCGCCGCCCGCACCGCGGCGGAGACGGCGCTCGGCGTGCCGGGTGTCCACCACCTGGGCAGCCTCGCGGCCCGCGCCGCCGACCGCGTCCGCTCCCAGCTCGGGCGGTCCGCCGGAGCACCCGGGGTGCAGGTGGACGACGCCGAGGACACCATCGACGTGACCGTGTCGGTCGTCGTCGAGTACCCGCGGAACGTGCGCGAGGTCGCCGCGGCGGTCCGCGACCAGGTGTCCGCGGCGGTCTCGCAGCTGGGCGACGGCAAGCCGACCACGGTCGACGTCCGCGTGCTCGACGTGCACGGGCCGTTCGACGACGAACCGTCGGCCATCGACCGCGCCACCGACGCCGTCGGGGCCGCCGCGAGCCGCACGAAGGACGCCGTGGCCGGTGCCGCGGAGGACGTCCGCGCGAGCGCCGCCGACGTCGCCGAGCGTGCACGGGACGCAGCGCAGGACGCCGCCGCCGCCACGCGTGAGGCCGCCGGCAAGGCGAAGGACGCAGCGGGTGACGCCGTCGACGCCACCCGCGCCACGACGGCCGACCTGGGCGACCGCGCCGCGGACGCGCTCGACACCGCACGCGCCGCGACCGCCGACGCCGTCGACGCCGCTCGGACCCGCACCGCCGACGCGGTGCACGACGCCCGGGCAGCGGCCTCCGACGCCGCGGACCACGCGGCGCGGAAGTCCTCGGAAGCAGGTGACGCGGCGCAGGACGCCGTCAGCGCCGCGAAGGACGCCGCAGCCGACGCGACCGCCGAGGTGCGCGACCGCGCGTCCGGTGCCGCTGCTGCCGCGACCGACGCGGCGGCCGAGGCCGGGGCAGCGGCGTCCGACGCCACCGACTCGGCGGTCACAGCGACGCAGGCCGCGACCGCCGATGCGAGCCCGGACGCAAGCCCGGACGCGCACTCGGGTGCACCCACCGCGCACGACACCGGGTCGCCGGCCGAGGACGGCCGTGTCGCTGACGATCGTGTCGCTGACGAGCGCGTCGCCGACGCCCTCGACGACGCCGCGGACCGCATCGAGCACGCAGCCGACGTCGTCCGCGACGAGGCCGCCGCCCGCCAGCCGGACGGGGACGGCGGAGCCGCACGGTGATGACCGCGTGGGTGGGGCGGCGGGGCCCGTCCCGGCGGCCCCGCCCGCGCGGCGTCTGGGTCGCATCGGGCACCGGCATCGTGCTCGTGCTCGTCGTGGCCCTCGGCGCGTACCTGCCGCTCGTCGGCTTCCTCGGCGGGGTCACCGCCACGACCGCCGGGCTCGTGCCCTTCCCCGTCGTCCGCATCACCCTCGTGACGCTGCTCGGGGTCGTCGTTGTCGTCGCCCTGCTGCTGCTCGCCCTCACCCGCCGCCACACCGCGACGTCGGTGGTCGCCGTCGTGGTCGCGGTGCTGGTCAGCCTCGCCGTGACCGCCTACCCGGTGGTGACGATCGCTGTCGCCTCCGCCGACCGTGCCGGCGACGTCTGGCCGGTCGTGACCGAGCTCTGGCAGCGGTTCACCGGCTGACCACCACCACCGGCGGGACGGACGGCGCTCATCACGGATCGGTGACGGATCCGGCGCGTCGTGTCAGGATCCGCGCGCTGCCGACATCGTTCAGGTGGAGGGAGCACCGTGGACGACACCGCAGACGACGACACCGGCCTCGCACGGCGCCTCGCGACGGGGGACCGAGCAGCACTGGCGATCGCCTTCGATCGCTTCGCGCCGACGCTCACCCGGTACGCCTGGGCGATCGCGGGGAGCAAGCAGGACGTCGAGGAACTCGTGCAGGACACGTTCCTGACCCTCTGGCAGAAGGCCGACAGCGTGCAGCTGCCGACCGGGGAGCTGCTCCCCTGGCTGCTCGTGGTGTGCCGCGACCACGCCAGGAACCTGGCTCGGCGCAGCGCGGAGCACGCCGGGGACGAGCTGCCCGAGGAACTCGCCGCGCCGGCCGGTCCGTCGGAGGGAGCGGACGAGCTCCGGTGGGTCCGTGACGAGATCGCGGCCCTGCCCGAGGCCGACCGGCTGATCTGCGAGCTCTGCCTGGTTCGCGGGTACTCCTACGCCGAGGCCGCGCAGCTCCTCGGCGTCGGTTCGGTGACGCAGCGCGTCTCCCGGTCCCGACGACGACTGCGCAAGGCGGTGACGCACGATGAACACTGAGCCCCCCGTGGGAGACGAGCTGCAGCGCATGCTCGTGTCGATGAAGCAGCACGTGCTGGAGCGCGCGGAGTCCCGGCCGCGTCGACGCCGTCTGACCGGCATCGCGATCGGCGTCGTGTCGGTCCTGCTCCTCGGCGCTGCCGGTGGCGGGGTCGCGCTCGGGCTCATCCCGACGTCGCTCACCGCGGAACCGACCCCGACGGCGACGAGCACTCCGGAGCAGACGGCCTCCGAGACACCGTCCGGTGCGCCCGTCATCGGACGCCCGACGCCGCGGTCCACGCCGACCTCGACGCCGACCTCCACCCGTGCGCCCTACTCGGTCGCGGACCCGTCCACCTGGACGATCTCGGGGAACGAGGTCGGTCCGATCGCCCTCGGGGCGCCGATCGCCGGGGAGCTGGACGACCTCGGGAGCGCCTACACGCGCGAGGTCGAGTACGCGTGCCCTGCTCCCGAGGTCACGAACTGGGACCGCCCGGACAGCCCTGGGATGACGGTCATCGAGGGGGACGACGGGACCGTCAGTGCTGTCGCCATCGGTTCCGGCCCCGCCGGGGACGATCCCGGTCCGACCACCGCCGAAGGGTTCGGGACGGGCAGCACGGTCGAGGAACTACGCGCCGCCTACCCGGACCTGACGTTCGTCCCCTCGAGCTACGGTCCCGAACCGGACGGGCCCTCCGCCCAGTGGACGATCGAGCGGAACGGGTACCACGTCACCTTCGTGACCGGTGAGGACGGACGGACGGTCGGGATCGTCTGGGTCAGCTCGGTCGCGCAGGCTCCCCCGGAGTTCTGCGGCTGACCCCGGGCCGACGACATCGAGGCGAGGGACAGCGCGTGCAGCGCGGCGCGGGACAGCGGTCGCAGCCGCGTCAGCAGGTCGCCGCCGCCAAGCGGTCCAGGCCCTCGTCGACGGACATCGCCGGCGACCAGTGGAGGTCCCGCCGGGTGCGACGCTGGTCGAACCAGTGCGCCGTCGAGAGCTGCTCCGCGAGGAACCGCGTCATCGGCGGCTCGTCCGCCCCGGGCCGCACCCGCCACACGGCCTCGACGACCGAGCCGGCCACCCGGGCGAGCCCGGCGGGGACGTGCAGTCGCGGTGCCGGCACCCCGGACGCCGTGCAGATGCCGGCGAGCAGTTCGGCGACGGGTCGCGGCTCGCCGTTGGTCACGACGTAGGCGTTGCCGTGCACGGCGTCGTCAGCGGCGTGCTCGAGGGCCGCGACCATCGCCGAGGCGGCGTTGTCGACGAAGAGCGTGTCGATGAGCGCTGCGCCGGAGTCGAGCAGCGGCAGCCGTCCGGCCCGTGCACGCGCGACGATGCGGCCCACGAGCTGCGTGTCCCCGGGCCCCCACACCAGGTGCGGCCGGACCGCGACGACCGCGAACCCGGGCTCGTCGGCGGCCAGCGCCAGGAGCTCCGCGGCGGCCTTCGTCCGGGCGTAGTGCCCGCGCGCGGCCGTCGGTTCGGCGGGGTCCGCTCCTGCGCCCGAGAGCGACGAGCCGGTGTGCGCCACCGACGGCGACGAGACGAAGACGAACCGGCCGACGCCCGCGGTCCGCGCTGCGGCGAGCAGCGTGCGGGTGCCGTCGACGTTGACCCGGGCGAAGTCGGCCGGGTCGCCGGCGAGCGAGACCTTCGCGGCGAGGTGCACGACCGCGTCGACCCCGGCCACGGCCCGCTCGACCGCGGCGGCATCGGTCATGGTGCCGAGGGAGTCCTCCACCCCGTCGACGCCCGAGGGTCGGCGCTGGAACGTCCGGACGTCGTGCCCGGCGTCGCGCACGGCGGCGGCGGTCGCGCGGCCGAGGAACCCGCTCGCGCCGGTGACGAGCACCCTCACGGACGCACCATCCGCCCGCCGCCGAGCACCGTGGTCGCCCACCGCGACAGGCGTGCACGGTCGACCTTCGAGTTGTGCCGGACGTCGGTCGGCAGCACGGGGACGACGAGCACCGCCGCGACCGGCACGCCGGCTGCTGCACGCACCGCACGGGCCAGAGCGGCCGGTGCGAGTCCGGGACGACGCGCGGCCGGCACGGTCTCGACGACCGCCACGACCTGCTGCGTCCCACGCGGCCCGGTGCCCGCGATGCCGACGCGTCCGACGCCGGCCACCCGCTCGATCCGCTGCTCGGGACCGACGGGTGTCACGACGCCCTCCGCCGTGGTCACGACGTGCTGCAGCCGCCCCTCGATCCACAGGCGCCCCTCGGCGTCCAGGTGGCCGACGTCACCGGTCCGGTGCCCGCGCGGGTCGTCGACGCCCATGCGGGAGACCCGGTCCGTGCGCCAGAGACGGTCGTAGTGGTCGCGCACGTGCGGCGCCGCCACGACGACCTCGCCGGTGACCCCGGCGGCGTCGGTCGGGGCACCGCTCGGTGCACCGTCGTCGTCGAGCGGTGCGATCCGCACGCGGACGCCGGTGGCCGGGGCCCCGACGCAGATCCCCTGCTCGTCGACACCGTCGGTGGCTGCGGCACGCACCCCGTCCAGGTCGACGTCGGTCATGAGCAGCCCCTCGGTCATGCCGTAGGGGGTGTGGGCCGACGCGTTCGGCATGAGCGCGGTCGCCGCGGTCAGGAGCGACGCCGACACCGGCGCGCCGGCGGACAGGAACAGGCGGACCCGGCCGAGCGCCTCGCGGTCGCGGTCGGTCAGCGCCGACGAGGTCGCGACCACGTTCGCCAGGGCCGCGGGCGAGAGGAACACGACGGTCGCGTCGGCCGCGGCGACGGCGTCCGCCACCGCGCGGGCGGTCAGGGTCCGGGGTGCGGTGACGTCCATGTCGGGTGCGACCGAGCGAGCGCCGAGGGCGGGGCCGAGCAGGGCGAACGGCGCGAAGCCGGCGACCAGGCCCGTGCCGACACCGACGTCGTACTGCGCCGCCAGGACGTCACGCACCGCGGCGAGCTGCCCGTGCGTGTAGACGACGCCCTTCGCGGGGCCGGTCGACCCGGAGGTGAACAGGACGGCCGCGGGGGCGTCCGGCGCCGGTGCGACGGGCAGGGCGGCCCCCGCGGCGAGCCGTCGGGCACCGCGACGAGCGACCTCGACGAGCGTGTGCTCGACACCGAGCGCCGCGCGCGCGACTGCCGGGAGCGCGAGGGTCGCGATGCGTCGGCCCGGCCACCCGAGGGCCCGAGCGGCACCGAGGCCCGGCAGCGCACCGATCACCCAGTCCGGACGCGCACCGCGGACGGCGCGGGTCAGGCCGCGCAGGCCCAGCCCGGCGTCCGCGACGACCACGACCGCACCGATCCGGACGCTCGCGTAGAGCGCGGCCGTCAGGTCCGCGCCGGGCGTGACGAGGAGCGAGACGCGGTCGCCCGGACGGACGCCGACGTCGAGCAACCCGGCGGCGACCTCGTCGACGCGTCGGGCCAGGAGTCGCCAGCTGATCGTCCGGGGACCGCCGGCGGCGGCCATCTCGATGAGCGCCGGCTCCTCCGAGTGGCGCAGCCCGTCGAGGGCGGCCCACAACGGGTGCGTTCCCCCCGCCCCGGCCTCGGCGCGGTCCGGGAGGCGCGGGTCGTCCCCGCGGGTCGTCGTCCCGTCCGGCAGGCGGTCGCCCAGCCAGTCGAGCACCGTCCCGGCGACGTCGGCGTCGTCGGGCAGCAGGTGGCCGGCACCCTCGAAGCGGTGGACGTCGGCGTGCGGCAGCCGGTCGACCAGGTCGTCGAGGTACCGCTCCAGGAACACCGGGTCGCGCGGCCCCCACATCACGAGCGCGGGCACCTCGAGCGCGGCGACGCCGGCGGCGATCCGGTCGAGCTCGGCCGCGCTGGGGTGGGACGCGTCGACCGGGATGTCCGCGACGAAGCCCCCGATACCGCCGCGACGAGCCGCACCGCGGTAGGGCGCACGGTAGGCGTCGGCGGTCGCGCGGTCGAGCCGCGGGTGGGCGATCGCGAGGGTCGTCTCGAGGAACGCCGGCGTGACGACCGTCCCGCGGCCGAGCACCTCCGGGCGCAGCGCGAGCCGGAGGGGTGCCGGGACCGGGGCGTCGTCGGGCTGGTGCACGGCGGTGTTGCACGTCGCGACACCGACCACGAGGTCCGGGTGGTCGACCGCCCAACCGAGCGACACCACGCCGCCCCAGTCGTGCCCGAGGGTCACGACGGGGCCGGTGAGTCCGAGTTCGTCGGTCAGGGCGCCGAGGTCGCGCACCCGGTCGGCCAGGAGGTGCTGGTCGGCGGTGCGCTCCGAGAAGCCCATGTCGAGCTGGTCGACGGCGACCACGCGCCAAGCCGGGCCTCCCGCCCGGGCGGCGTCGAGCGTGCGGGCCGCGACGGACCGCCAGAGGTACGACCAGGTCGGGTTGCCGTGCACGCAGAGCAGGGTGCCGACCGGGGTGACGCCGAGCGCCTCGAGGGAACCGGCCGTGTCGAGGAGGTGCCAGGTGCGCGCGGGGCGAGCCGCGCCTCCCGGCCGACCGTCGTCACCACCCGGAACGGTGACCAGTCGCGACCACGCCGGGTCGAGTCCGGGCAGGGGCGGCGGGAGCGTCGCCGGGGCCGTGCTGGCGGCGACGCTCGGGAGGCCGGACCTCACCAGCGCAGTTCCATCATCGCCGTGTTGATGCCCGAGCCCACGCCGCCCAGGAACACGCGGTCGCCACGGGTGATGCCGCCGCGGGCGACCTCGTCGGCCAGGGTGATCGGGATCGACGCCGGACCGACGTTGCCGAAGCGCTGGTAGGTCGTCGGCACCTTGTCGCGCGGGACGCCGATCGCCTCGACGAAGGCGTTCGTGTGCACGTCGGAGACCTGGTGCAGGACGTAGCGGTCCATGTCCGCCCAGTCGAAGTGCGCGCGGGCCTCGTTCCAGGCCGCGACGACGAGCTCCATGCCGCCCTTGAGCAGCATCTTCGCGTCCGTGAACATGCCGTCGACGCTGCCGACGCACAGGTCGTACCACTGCGTCGCCGCGCGGGTGACGCCGCCGACGATGCGGTGGCCCTCGGGGTGGACGTCGCTCGGGCCGAGCACGGCGGCCGCGGCACCCGACCCGAGGGTCAGGCTCGCGAACTCGCTCATGAAGTCCTTGCGGTTCCGGCCGCCCTGGTTCAGGCGGTCGATCGTGTTGAGCTGCACCTGGTCGGCGTCCTCGCCGTCCACGACGAGCGCGTACTTGATCTGCCCGGAGTCGATCATGCCCGCGGCGACGCTCATGGCGTTGACGAACCCGAGGCAGGCGTTCGCGATGTCGAAGTTGATCGCCGACGTCGGCAGCCCGAGACCGTGGTGCAGGCGGACCGCGACCGAGGGCTCGAGGTGCGGACGGGTGACGGAGGTGTTGATGAGGAGCCCGATCTCCTCCGGACGCACCCCGGCCTCGGCCATCGCCCGACGGCCGGCGTCGATCGCGGCGTCCTGGAAGGTCTGCCCCTCGCCCCAGTTGCGGCGCTCGGTCACCCCCGCGACCCGCTCGAGCAGGCCCATCGGCAGGCGGAGCCGACGGAGGGCCCCACGGAGGCGCTCCTCGATGTCGGCGGACGTCGTGACACGCTCGGCGGTGGTGGTCGCCACCGACAGCAGCGACACGTTCTGGTGCTTCGCCGTGGCGTTGCCGGGGCGCTCCGGTTCGCTGCTCGTCGCCTGGTCGACCGGCCGTTCCGTCATGATCGTCACCGACACATACTTCCGCATCCGACCTGGGTGCGCGATCCGGGTGCGCTGGGCGGCACCGGTCAGGCGTCCTTCGGGAGCTTGCGGACCTTCGATCGGCGTCGCCGCCGGTCCGGGATCATCGACCGCATCTCCTCCAGCTTGCCGAAGCAGAGCAGGCGGTCGCTGGCCTGCAGTTCGACGCCGCTGCGCGGGTTCGGGATCACGGACGCGCCGCGGTGCAGGGTCAGCACGGTGATGTCCCGGTCCCAGAGGCCGGACTCCTTGATGGTCCTGCCGACGAGGTCGGCGTTCGTGTGCACGAGCAGCTCGGCGACGCCGTACCCGGTCGAGACGCTGAGGCGCTGCCGGACGTCGATCTCCGGGAACGCGACCTGGTTGCCGATGAAGTCGATGATCGCGCCGGCGACGTCGAGTCCCGTGGCGCGCTCGATGCCCTCGAGACCGGGCGACGAGTTGACCTCCATGACGAGGGGACCGTCGTTGCCCTCGAGCATGTCGACGCCGGCGACGCGCAGGCCCATGATCTGCGCGGAGCGGACCGCCGCCTCCTCGTACTCGGGCGTCAGCGTGACCTTCTCGACGGTGCCGCCGCGGTGGACGTTCGAGCGGAACTCGTCGCCGCTGGCGCTCCGGCGCATCGCGGCCACCACGCGGTCGCCGACGACGAGCGCGCGGATGTCCTTCCCGCGGCTCTCCGAGATGAACGACTGGATGAGCACGTTCTGCTTCGTCGAGTGCAGGGTCTCGACGATCGACTCGGCGACCTTCGCCTCGGGCGCGAGGATCACGCCGATGCCCTGGGTGCCCTCGAGCAGCTTGATGACGACGGGCGCGCCGCCGACCCGGTCGATCGCCCCGCGCACGTCGGCGCGGCTGTTGACGAACGTGGTCGCCGGCATGCCGATGTGGTGCCGGGACAGGATCTGGTTCGCCCGGAGCTTGTCGCGCGAGTTCGTGATGCCCGTCGCGGTGTTCGGCGTGTAGACGTCCATCTGCTCGAACTGCCGGACGACCGCGGTGCCGTAGTACGTGATCGAGTTGCCGATGCGCGGGAGCACGGCGTCGTAGTCGCTGAGGAGCTTGCCGCGGTAGAGCAGGTCGGGCTCGTCGGCGGTCAGGTCGATGGCGAACCGCAGGGTGTTCAGCACCTTGACGTCGTGCCCGCGGTCGATCGCCGCCGCGCGGAGACGCTGCGTCGAGTACGCGTGCGGGGCGCGCGACAGGATGGCGAGTTTCATCGGGGTGCTCCACGGGTTCGAGGACGACGACGGCGACGTCTCATCCAAGCATGCGACAGGATGGGGCCATGGCCCGGAACACGACGATCGCAGGTTGGCGTGAGTGGGCTGCCCTGCCCGGGCTGGACCTGCCGTGGATCAAGGTGAAGCTCGACACGGGCGCACGCAGCTCGGCGCTCCACGCCTTCGACCTCGAGGAGCTCCCCGGCGACCGGGTGCGGTTCTCGGTGCACCCGTGGCAGGACACCGACGCCGACGCGGTCACGCACGAGTGCGCCGTGCACGACCGACGCACCGTCCGGAGCTCGACCGGGCACACCCAGGAGCGGATCGTCGTCCTCACGCCGATCACCCTGGCCGGTCGCACGATCAACGCCGAGGTCACGCTGAGCAACCGCGACCAGATGGGCTTCCGCATGCTCGTCGGCCGCGAGGCGCTGCGGCAGGGGTTCCTGGTCGACCCCGCGCGGTCGTTCCTGGCCGGGCGGGCGCCGAAGGAGATCCGGCGGCGCAACCGCGGTCGCGCCTGAGCGGTCGCGCCTGAGCGGTCGCGCCTGCACGGCGGTGGCTCGGCGGTCCCGGCTCGTCGATGACGCCGCGTGACGCCACCCGTACCGGCGGCGCGCCGCGGTGCCTACGCTCACCCCACCGGCGCCGTCGCCGGATGCGTCCCGGACCCGAGGAGAACGACGTGACCGACCAGACCATCGCCCGCCAGGTGGACGAGTTCAACGCGGGCTTCACCGCGCAGATCGGCCCGGAGCTGTCCGCGGTCTTCGACGGTGAGCAGGCCGACCTGCGCGCCGCGGGCGTGCCCGACGGGGTCGTCGCGGTCGGCGACGACGCACCCGACGCCCCGCTCGTCACCCCGACGGGCTCCGCGACCTCGTTGGCGGACGTCCGCGGTGACGCCCCCACCGTCCTCGTGTTCTACCGCGGCGCCTGGTGCCCCTACTGCAACATCACGCTGCGCACCTACCAGCAGGAACTCCTGCCGGCCCTGCGAGAGCGCGGGGTGCAGCTCGTCGCCGTGTCGCCCCAGACGCCGGAGGCGGCCGAGCAGTCGATCGCGAACGGCGAGCTCGCCTTCCCGGTGCTGACCGACCCCGAGAACGTGCTGGCGGGCCGCTTCGGCATCGTCACCGCGCCGAGCGACGCCGCCCGTGGGGCGCACACCCGGCTCGGCTTCGACGTCGCCGACAGCAACGCGGACGACACCGCGGCGATCCCGTTCCCGTCCGTGTTCGTCATCGACGCCGCGGGCACGGTCCGGTTCGCGGACGTGCACGTCGACTACACGACCCGGACCGAGGTCGCCGAGGTGCTCGCCGCCGTCGACGAGCAGCTCGCTCCGGCGAGCTGACCCCGCCTGCGAGGCGCGAGCACCGCGGTCCGACGGGAGGCCCGCCCAGGGGTGACGCGCGTGCGTCACCCTGGGCGGGCCTCCCGTCCGTCCACGGCTCGCTCAGGCGGTCAGGTGTCGACCCAGGAACGCGATCTGGTCCGGCGCCGTCCGGCGCCAGTAGGCGCGGTCGTGGCCGCCGGGCTCGAGGCCGCCGGCCGGGGCGACGCTGAAACCCTGTCGGTAGGCCCGCACCGCGGGCTCGAAGCCGTCCCCGGTGCCGCAGTCGACCCGCACCGCGACCCCGTCGAGTGCGCGCTGCCGACCGAGCACGGTGTTCGCCCGGAAGTCCGCCGCGTCGTCGAACGCACCGCGGGCGGTGTCCCCGGCGGTCGTCCAGAGGGCCGGGCTGAGCGCTGCGACGACCCGGACGCGCTCGGCGCCGAGCACGCCGCCGAGGTGCAGTGCGCCGTAGCCGCCCATCGAGTTGCCGGTCAGGCCGAGCCGCGTGGTGTCGAGGCCGCGGTCACCCAGGAGCGGCAGGAACTCGTCGACGACCATCGACGCCGGGTCGTCCCCGTCGGCACGGCGGTGCCAGTACCGGTTGCCCCCGTCGACCGCCGCGACGGCGAACGGCGCGCCCCCGCTGCGCAGGTGCGCGGCGAGGAAGCGGTCGTACCCGAGCGCGTTCCCGGAGAAGGTGCGGTGGTCGCCGCCGTACCCGTGCAGGGCGACCGCGACGGGCAGCGGCGTCGCCGAGTGCGGCGCGGTGATCGTCCAGCCCACCGTCCGACCGCCCCGTGCCGCGGAGACGAACGTGCCCGAGGTCGAGGGCACCGGTGGCACGTCCGGGATCCTGCCGGCGGGACCGTCGAGGCCGAGCACGCGGTACATCGTCGACCGACCGGGGAGGAGCCGCTGGTCGACCGCCTCGAACGCCCCACCGGCGAGGAGCAGCGAGCCGCCGGCGGCGAGGAGCGCGCGACGGGTGATCGTCGTGGCGCGGGACGGGGTCGGCACGTGCTCATCGTGTCGGGCGGGAGGGGTGCTCCGCTGCAGATCCGCCCGGACGGAGCCGCGGGAACGCTCAGGGAAGGAGCGCCTCCGCGACCGCGCGGGCGGTCGAGGAGTCGGCGCCCGGGTCGCGGAGGCGCATCGCGAGCGATCCCGACACGACGAGCAGCAGCTGTGCGGCGAGCGCCGGAGCGCCGTCGCCGACGAGCGGGCGGGCCGCCTCGGTGAGCCGCCGTCGGAGCGTGTCGGTCTCGCGGTCGAGGACGGTCCGGAGCTCCTGCGGCGCGTCCACGTACTCGGCCGCGGTGCCGAGGAAGGCGCACCAGCGCGAGCCCGTCGGGGTGGACCGGAACGCGTCGAGCGCGTCGAACACGGCGAGCAAGCGTGCGCGGTCGTCCGTCGCCCGCTCGACCGCACGGTCCCAGGCCGCGGTCCACTCGTCGTGGCGGCGGTCGAGGGCCGCGGCGACGAGGGCCTCCTTGCTCGGGTACCCGCGGTACAGCGTCGCCGACGACACCCCGGCGCGCTCGAGGACGGCGTCGATCGGGGTCGCCGCGATCCCCCGGGTGAAGAAGAGCTCCTCGGCGGCGTCGAGCACCCGCTGCTCGGTCCCTGGACGCATCACCACGCAGCCAGCCTAGGGTCGCAGAAGTGAAACGATCGTTTTCTTTGTCGGACCGCGTCCTGCTCGCCGCCGGACTCGGACTCGTCGCCGCGACCTACGGTCTCGTGCGCCTGGCGTACGGGCTGTTCCTGCCCGACGTGCAGCACGACCTCGGGTTCGGCGCGGACGTCGGTGGCGCGGTGTCGTCCGGTGCCTCCGTCGTCTACTGCGTCGGTGCCGTGGCGGGGTCCGTGCTCGCGGCACGGGCGGCGCGGTGGCTCGTCGTCGCCGCAACCGTCACCGCCGGCGTCGGGGCGCTCGTGATGGCGTCGAGCCCGACGACCGCGGTGTTCGGGACCGCCGCGGTCGTCGCCTCGGCCGGGGCGGGCCTGGCGTCACCAGCGATGGCGCAGCTCGTGACCGACCGCATCCCGGCGGACCGTCGCGGGCGGGCGCAGGCGGTCGTGAACTCGGGGACCGGGCCGGGACTCGTCGCGGCCGGGGTCCTCGCCCTCGTGCTGCTGCCGGACTGGCGCACCGCATGGGCGGTGGCCGGCGTCCTCACGCTCGCCGTCGGCGCCGTGCTGTTCCTCGCCGCGGGCCGTCCGGAGCGCGGCAGGACCCCGGCGCTCCCCGGGAGGTCGTGGTTCGTCGCGCAGACGGTCCCGGTCGTCGTCGCGCTGCTCTTCGGCGCGGGGTCGGCCGTCGTCTGGACCTACGGCCGATCGACGCTGGTCGACGCCGGGGTCCCGACGACGGCGACGGTCGTCGCGTGGATCGCGCTCGGTGTCGGTGGTTCGACGGTCGCCGCGACGGCGCGGTGGACGAGTGCGATGGCACCTCGACGTCAGTGGGTGCTGACGACGACCGTGGCCGCGGGGGCGGTGCTCGCGCTCGGGCTCCTGCCGGGGTCGGTCGAGGTCGCACTCGCGTCCTGCGCCCTGTTCGGCTGGGGGTACACCGCGGCGACCGGCGCGCTGATCGCCTGGACCGCGGCGATCGATCCCGAGCAGGTCGCAGCGGGCACCTCGGTCCTGTTCGTCGTGCTCGTCGCCGGGCAAGCCGTCGGCGCCGCGGTGGCCGGGGTGCTCGTCGGGACGATCGGGACGACCACGACGTTCGTCGCCGGGGGCGTGCTCGTCGCGGTGTCGTCGGGGCTCTCGCTCCGCACCGGGGACCTGCGGACGGCGGTCGCCACCCGCTAGCGTGGACCGCATGGGGCGGACGACGGAGGAGTGGTCGAGGCTGCCCGTCGGGCGCCGTGAGCACCGGCAGGACGCCCTGCTCGCACTCGTCCTCGGCGTCGGCCTCGCAGTGACGACGACGCTGTACGGCGCCGCCGGGGTTTACGGTGACGAGCAGGCAGCGTGGTGGGTCTCCGCGCTCATGGTGGTCGCGAACGCCGCACCGATCGCGTTCCGCCGCCGCTGGCCGATGACGGTCGCCGTCGTGTCCGCGCTGGCCTTCACGGCGACGCAGCTGCTCCACGTGCCCGAGATCGTCCTCGTCAACTTCACCCTCTTCATCGCGCTCTACACGGTCGGCGCGTGGTGCTCGGACCGCGTCCGTTCCGAGGTCGTCCGCTGGGTCGTGATCGGCGGCATGTTCGCCTGGCTCTTCCTCGCCATCTCGTTCGGGTGGTCGGTGCCGAGCGCCCTGCCGAACGACGACGACGCACTCATCCCGCCCTACGTCGCGTACTCGCTCGTCAACGTCCTCATCAACGTCCTGTACTTCGGCGGTGCATGGTACGCCGGCAACCGGGCGTGGTCGGCCGCCCTCGCCAAGCACGAGCTGGCGGAGCGCACGGACGAGCTCGCGGCGGAGCGAGAGCGGACGGCGGCCCAGGCCGTGACGCTCGAGCGTGTCCGGATCGCCCGCGAACTGCACGACGTCGTCGCGCACCACGTCTCGCTGATGGGCGTGCAGGCCGGCGCCGCCCGACGGGTGGTCGACCGCGACCCCGCGCAGGCGACGGTGTCGCTCGGCGTGGTCGAGGACAGCGCCCGGACGGCGGTCGAGGAACTGCGGCGGATGCTCGGCACCCTGCGCGAGGACGACCGGACCACGGGCGGAGCGGGCCCGTCGGACACGGCGCCCAGCACCGCCGGACTCGGACGGATGCCGGAGCTCGTCGAGGCGGCCCGCACCGCCGGCCACGGTGCCGGGTACGTCGTGGTCGGCGCGGAGCGTCCGGTCCCGCCGACCGTCGGGGCCGTCGCCTTCCGGATCGCGCAGGAGGCCGTCACGAACGTCCTCAAGCACGCCGGGCCGACGGCGCGGGCCGACCTGCGGCTGCGGTACCTCGACGACGGCATCGAGGTCGAGGTCGCCGACGACGGGCACGGTGCCGGGGCGGCGCGCGACACGAGCGGCAGCGGACTCGGGCACGTCGGCATGCGCGAACGCGTGGCCGCGGTCGGTGGCCGGATCGAGATCGGGCCACGCGCCCGGGGAGGGTTCCTGGTGCGGGCATGGCTGCCGACGACCTGACGATCGTGCTCGCCGACGACCAGGACCTGGTCCGGGCGGGCTTCCGCGTCATCCTCGAGTCCGAACCCGGCTTCCGGGTGGTCGGCGAGGCCGCGGACGGCGCCGCCGCCGTCGAGGCCGTCGTCGCCCTCCGACCCGACGTCGTCTGCCTCGACGTGCAGATGCCCGGCGTCGACGGGCTCGAGGCCGCGCGGCGGATCGGTGCCCTCCCGGAGCCGCCGGCCGTCCTGGTGCTGACCACCTTCGACGACGACGGCGCGCTCTTCGCGGCGCTCGAGGCAGGGGCGAGCGGCTTCCTGCTCAAGAACGCCTCCCCCGAACGGCTGATCGACGCCGTCCGCACCGTCGCGGCCGGGGACGCCCTGCTCGCCCCGGACGTCACCCGACGGGTCATCAGCCGTGCGACCGCCGGCCACGGCCCCGGCTGTCCGGGCAGCGGCCACGCCGGGGCGCCGTCGGGCGGCGAGCCCGTGACCGCCGGTGTGGACCCCGTCGCCGCGGCGGGCCTGACGGAGCGGGAGGCCGAGGTGCTCCGGCTGCTCGCCCGGGGGCTGAGCAACGCCGAGATCGCCCGCGAGCTCTTCGTGGGCGAGGCCACCGTGAAGACCCACGTGTCGAACGTCCTGCAGAAGACCGGGGTCCGCGACCGGATCCAGGCGGTCGTCTGGGCCTTCGAGCGCGGCGTCGCCTCCGCGAGCTGACGGAGCCCGCTCCCCCGTGCGGTGGAGTCGGGGCGTCGGGAAGTCCCGCCTCCCGCCGGAGGTGGGCCGCGCCTCCCGGCCCGTAGCGTCGAGACGTCGGCGAGGACCGCCGGCGGAAGGGGAACGGGCGATGCTCACCATCGAAGGGGTCACGAAGCACTTCGGCGACCGCCGGGTGCTCGACGACGTGGGGTTCACGGTCGGCAGCGGTCGGTTGACCGGGTTCGTCGGCGGCAACGGCGCCGGCAAGACGACGACCATGCGGATCCTGCTCGGCGTCCTGCAGGCCGATGCCGGTCGCGTGTCGATCGGCGGCACGGAGGTCGGTCCGGCCGACCGTCGGCGGTTCGGCTACATGCCGGAGGAACGCGGGCTGTACCCGAAGATGCCGGTCGCCGAGCAGATCACCTACCTCGCGCGCCTCCACGGCGTCGACAAGCGGACCGCCGGTCAGCGCACGACCGCGCTGCTCGAGCGTCTCGACCTGGGCCAGCACGCCGGCGACGCCGTCGAGAAGCTCTCGCTCGGCAACCAGCAGCGCGTGCAGGTGGCCGCGGCGCTCGTGCACGACCCCGAGGTGCTCGTGCTCGACGAGCCGTTCTCGGGCCTCGACCCGATGGCCGTCGACACGGTGCTCGGCGTCCTCCGCGAGCACGCCGCCAAGGGTGTCCCGGTGCTCTTCTCGAGCCACCAGCTCGACGTCGTCGAACGGCTCTGCGACGACGTGGTCGTGATCGCCGACGGCACCATCCGCGCCGCAGGGCCGCAGGAGGAACTCCGCCGGAACGCCGGACCGGCCGCGTGGGAGCTCCTCGTCGACGGCGACGTCGCCTGGCTCCGCGACGAGGCCGGTGTCACCGTCCGCGAGTTCGACGGCGGGTACGCCGTGTTCGAGGCCGACGACCACACCGCGCAGCGTGTCCTGCAGCGCGCCGTCCAGCACGGCACCGTGGGGTCCTTCGCCCCGCGGGTCCCCCGTCTCAGCGAGGTCTTCCGGGAGGTCGTCCGATGACCAGCCACTTCGTCGACGCCGTCCGGCTCGTCACCGTCCGCGAGATCCAGGCGCGGGTCCGCAGCAAGGCCTTCGTCGTCTCGGCCGCGATCCTGGTGCTGGCCGTCGTCGCGTCCGTCGTGATCGCCGGCATCGTCGGCAAGGCGACCGCGGACGACACCACGCCGGTCGCGGTGGTCGACGGCGTCTCGCTCCGCTCCGACGACGGATTGTCGGTCACACCGACCCGGACCGTCGCGCAGGCCGAACGCCTTGTGCGCAGCGGTGACGTCGACGCCGCGATAGTGCCGTCGGACGACGCGATCGGCTACGAGGTCGTCGGTCTCGAGGACGCCCCGACCGACGTCGTCCAGGCCCTCAGCGTCGCGCCCAGGGTGGAGCTCCTGGAGCCCGGCGCCCTGTCGGCGGGTCTGGTGTCCGCCATCGGCATCCTGTTCGGTGTCGTCTTCTTCACCTCAGCGGTGACCTTCGGATCGTCGATCGCACAGAGCGTCGTCGAGGAGAAGTCGACACGGGTCGTGGAGATCCTCATGGCCGCGATCCCCGCCCGGGCCCTGCTGGCCGGCAAGGTGCTCGGCAGCAGCATCATGGCCTTCGCGCAGATCATCGCGATCGCGATCGCCGGCGCCGTGGCACTCGCCGTGACCGGGCAGACGAACTACTTCTCGATGCTCGGTCCGAGCGTGCTCTGGTTCGTCGGCTTCTTCGCCGTCGGGTTCGTGCTCATCGCCGCGCTGTTCGCCGCGTCCGCCGTGCTGGTCTCCCGCCAGGAGGACGTCGGCAGCGTGACGATGCCGGTCATGCTGCTCGTGATGATCCCGTACATCCTCATCGTCTCGGCGGCGGACAACGAGACGATCGTGGGGATCATGTCGTACGTCCCGTTCAGTGCGCCGATCGGGATGCCGATGCGGATCTTCCTCGGGACCGCCGAGTGGTGGGAGCCGATCCTGTCGCTCGTGGTCGTCGCCGCGTCGGTCGTCGTCGTGGTCGCCGTGGGTGCGCGCATCTACGAGAACGCGCTGCTGCGGACCGGCGGGCGGGTGAAGCTGGCGGAGGCGATCCGGGGTTGACACCGCCGGACGGACGAGCGGACGGATGGGAGGCGCGGTGCCGGCTGGCACCGCGCCTCCCGTCCGTCGTGTGGGCGGGGCGGGCGCGGGGCGCGCCGCACGACGCTCGGCACGTCGCGCCACGGGATCGCGTGGCGCGACGTGCCTACGGTTGCGCGGGAGCGACCCGCGTTGCGCGGCCGCCAGCGCCCGGCCCCGCTCCCGCTCCCGCTCCCGCGTCAGAGCTGCCCGAAGGCCGCCTGCACCCCGAGACTCGTGACCGCGACGAGCACCCAGAGCGCGATGCCGAGCAGCATCGGCCGGAACCCGGCACGGCGCAGCGCCGCGAAGTCCGTCGAGACCCCGACCGCGGCGAGCGCCACCGTGATGAGGAAGGTGGCCGCGGTGGAGAACGCCGGGGCCACCGACGCCGGCAGGACCCCGACGGTCCGGAGCAGCACCACGACGAGGAAGCCGACCAGGAACCACGGCACCAACCGGAACACGCGGACGCCCCCGGCGCGACCCGAGCCGTCGACGGAGGCGGGCTGCGAGCGGGCGGTGCGGCGGGCCTCCAGACCGGCGAGCCCGACGACGATCGGGATGATCATGAGGGTCCGGACCAGCTTGACGACGACCGCGGTGTCGGTCGCCTGGCGCCCGTAGATCGTGGCCGTGGCGACGACGGAGGAGGTGTCGTTCACGGCGGTGCCGGCGAAGACGCCGAAGGCGTGCTGCGACAGCCCGAGCGCGTGTCCGACCAGGGGGAAGACGAACACCGCTGCGATGTTGCAGAGGAAGATCGTCGACAGGGCGTAGGCGACCTCGGCGCTGGCGGCACCGACCACGGGCGTGACCGCCGCGATCGCCGAGGCGCCGCAGATCCCGGTCCCGACGCCGATGAGCGTGCGGAGCGTGCTCGAGACCCGGAGCAGCCGTCCGATCCCCCACGCGGCGACCAGGCACACCACGAGGGTGGTCAGCATCACGGGGAGGGTCTCGCCGCCGATGCGCAGGACCTCGCCGATCGAGAGCTGCGCCCCGAGCAGGACGACCGCGGCCTGCAGCACCCGACTCGACGCGAACTTCACGCCCGGCTGGAGCCCGCCGAGGTCCGCCGCACCGCCGTCCTCCTGCCGCCGACGCCGCACGAGCCACCCGACCACCGCCCCGAGCAGGACGGCCGGCACCGGCCCGCCCACGACGGGGACGGCGCGGCCGACCAGGGTCGCGGCGAGGCCGATCACGACGGCGAGCGCGACACCGGGCAGGGCGGCGACGACCGCCGGGCGGGACAGGGGCATGACGACCAGCATCCCACCGCGGTGCGTCCAGGGGGCACGGGCAGGATGGCGCGGTGCAGGTCGAGTCGTCCCCGTGGGTGCAGCGGCTGCGGGACGGGGTGGTCCCGCCGCTCCGGCCGTTCGTGCTCGGAGCAGTGGGTCTGCTCGCCCTCTCGGTCGGCGTGCTGGTGGTCGAGGCGCTGCACGCGGACGCGATCGCGTCCGTCGGTCGGGTGTCGGTCGTCGTCATCGTGCCGTTGCTCGGCGCCGTGTTCTGCGTCGTCGTGCCGATCAGCGCGTGGCGGGACACCCGGCAGGACCGGCGAGCCCTCGCACACGCCCACCGGCACGGGCAGCCGGCGTTGCACCTGCCGGTCAGCGCACGCGGCATCAGCGCACCGCAGGACCTGCCCGACCGGCGGATCACCCTGTTCACCGTCGACCGCTCGGGGCTGCTCGGCTGGACCGCGGTCTCGCCCGACCCGGTGATGACCATCCCGTGGTCGAGCATCGAGCGGATCGACCTGGCGACGAAGGACGACCGCGGCCGTCGCGTGGACTACGGGCTCTGGCTCACGACGACCGACGGGGCGGTGGTGCTGCAGCCGCGGTCCGCCCTCGGGCGGCCGTTCGAGGCGGGCCAGCCGAAGCTCGACACGCTCCGACGGGTGCTGCGGTCCCTGCGACCCTGATCGTCAGGGCGTCGGCGGGACGTCGCCGGTCATCTCGACGCGACCGGCGCCGTCGTCCCACGTGTAGGTCGCAGTCGCGCGACCGGTCGGGTCGGCGTTGCTGTCCGCGGGCATCGCGTAGCGGTACTCGACCCGGAGGGCGTCCGGCGCGGTGCGCGTGACACCCGGCACGAAGGCGTACTGCTCCTTCGTGGCGGTGCCGAGGTAGGTGCCGTCGTGGAAGAGCAGGACCGCGACCGGCGAGCTGGCGGTGGCGTCGACCACCGAGACCGTCACCGCCGAGAGCGCGGCGCACCCGTCGTACGCCGTGGTGTCGGCACGGGACGCGTCCCATCGAGCGCCCTCGAGCCCGGCCGGCACCGGCAGGTCGGCGATCGGTCCCGCAGCCGCAGCGGCACCGTCGGCGGGACCGCACGTCGGGGTGGACGACGGGGTCGTCGACGGGGTGGACGACGACCCCGCCCCGGTCGCGGTCGTCGGCGAGGCCGCCACGGTCCGCGTCACGGTGGCGGTCGGGTCGGAGCCGGCACCACCGGTGCACCCGGCGAGCGCGACGGTGCCGGCGATCGCGAGGACGAGGAGACCGGTGGTGCGGACGGTGCTGGTGGTGCGCATGGGACCAGGATGCTCGCCGCGCTCTCCGGATGTCCGTCCACCGGGCGCACCGTGCCCTGGATGGACGCCCGGGCGAGGCGTACCATGCAGCCGGAAGCAAGGGCGGTTCCAGTCATTCCCCGACGCCCTGACACCCGAGGGCCCGGGTCGAGCAGACCAGATCAGAGCACGCCGTGACCGAACACCTCATCGAGTACGTCGCCCGCGACCGCACGGGCATCACCGCCGTCGTCACCACGACCGGCGTCGTCGACGTCGACACCGTCATCGACCACATCCACGCGGGCCACGCCGGCTACTACGTCGCCGCCGACTCGTGGAAGCGCACCCCCGTGCGGAGCATGTCGTTCATCGGCGGCTCGTACCTCTTCGCGAACTGGGACGGGTCGAAGCGGAACATGCTGCACGACCTCGCGTTCCGGATGCCGACGCGAACCGTGCAGGTCGTCGACCGGCCGGAACGTGGGGGTCGGCTCGGGCGCGCGCTGCGCGCGCTGTTCACCCGGGCAGCCTGACACCGGGCTGGACCACGGAACGGACGGGACCACGGAACGGACGGGAGGCCCGGTGCCAGCTGGCACCGGGCCTCCCGTCCGTCGGGTCGTCGCGTCAGACGTCGCGCCGCTTGACCGTCGCGAGCGCGAGCGCGCCCAGCGCGACGACCCAGGCGGCGAGGACGCCGAAGCCGGCCCAGCCGTCCAGGACGACGCCCTCGGTCTGCTGGGTACCGGACGACTCGTACGTGTACAGCTGACCGCCCGCCTGGTCGGGCAGGAACCGCGAGACGTCGAGCAGCCACTGCTGGTTCACCAGGCTGGCGACGAGCTGCAGCACGATCGGGAGCACGAGGAGCACGCCGAGGGCGATCGCGATGCCGCCGGCGCTCGACCGCACGAGCAGTCCGATGCCGAACGCTAGCAGGGCGATGAGCGTCACGAACACGGACGACCCGAGGATCGGCATGAAGACCGACGGGTCGGCGAGGTCGGCGTGCACGCCCTTGTCCGCCTGGAACAGCGCCACCAGCGCCACCCCGATCCAGGTCGCGACCGCACTGACCACGAAGGTGGCCACGGCCAGGACGACCGCCTTGGCCAGGACCGCACCGGTGCGGCGCGGGTCGGCGGTGAAGGTCGACCGGATCTGACCGGTGCCGTACTCGCCCGTGATGATGAGCACGCCGAGCACGGCCGCCACCAGGACGGTGAACCCGACGGACGAGGTGCTGAGCATGACGATCTGGCGGTTCGCGACCTCCTGGGTCACCTCGGCACCATCGGGCAGACCGATGACCGGTGCGTTGAGGCCGATGAGCGCCCCGAGCCCGATCGTCAGCGCGACGATGATGGCGTAGCACCAGAACGTGGAACGGATGCTGCGGAACTTGATCCACTCGCTGCGGACCAGTCGGCCGGCGCCGAGCCCGACCCGGCCGGGCATCGCGGTGGTCGTCGCGGCGCTCATCGGGTGACCTCCGCCTGGTACTCGACCTCGTCCTTCGTGAGGGCCATGTACGCCTCCTCGAGGCTCGCACCCATCGGGGTGAGTTCGTGGAGCACCGCGCCGGTCTGCGCCGCGACGGTGCCGATCTGCTGGGCGTCGGGGCCGACGACCACGAAGGCACCGTCCTCGCGCGGGGTGATCGAGGTCGCCGCCGACCCGACCGCGGTGAAGAGCTGGTCCGGGTGCGGCGTGCGCACCAGCGTCCGCGCTGCCCCACCCTGGCCGCTGCCGGCGACGAACTCGGCGATCGGGGCGTCGGCGAGGACCTTGCCCCGGCCGAGCACCACGACGCGGTCGGCCGTCTGGGCCATCTCGCTCATCAGGTGGCTGGAGAGGAACACCGTGCGCCCCTCCGACGCCAGGTGCCGCGCGAGCTGGCGGACCCACACGACGCCGTCCGGGTCGAGGCCGTTGACCGGCTCGTCGAGGATCAGGGTCTTCGGGTCGCCGAGCAGTGCCGCCGCGATGCCGAGCCGCTGCCCCATGCCGAGGGAGAAGCCCCCGACGCGCTTCTTCGCGACCGACTCGAGCCCGGTGAGCTCGATCACCGTGTGCACCCGGGACTTCGGGATGCCGTGCGTGGCCGCCAGCGAGAGCAGGTGGTTGAAGGCACTGCGTCCGGAGTGGACGGCCTTCGCCTCGAGCAGGGCACCGACCTGGCGGAGCGGGTCGCGGAACGAGCGGTAGTCCTGCCCGTTCACCCGGACGCTCCCCGCGGAGGGGGTGTCGAGGCCCATGATCATCCGCATGGTCGTGGACTTGCCGGCACCGTTCGGCCCGAGGAAGCCGGTCACGATGCCGGGACGGACGACGAAGGACACGTCGTCGACGGCGGTCTTGGCGCCGTAGCGCTTGGACAGATGCTCGATCTCGATCACGACGGCAACGCTATTGCCGCGTCCGGCCGGAGCGCGTCCCCCCACGGGTGGAGACCGCGCCTCATCCCCGAGGAGGACGCCGGATTGCGTGACGAGGGGGACGAAGTCGGATCAGATCTGACCAATCCGGCTGGACAACTGCTACGAAAGACCTGAGAGACGACGCCACCACCATCGCGCGGTGGCCCGGGAACGTCGTCAGGCGACACATTCGGAAGGACTGGCATCATGACCAGCAACGCAGCAACACGCACCACCGGTTACGGCTCGACGCTGACGCAGAAGGGCGCGCTCCTGTTCGGGGTGGTCTTCCTGATCGTCGGCATCGCGGGCTTCATCCCGGGCCTGACGATGGACATGGGTACCATGTCGTTCGCCGGCAACGGGTCGATGGCGATGCTCCTCGGCCTGTTCCAGGTCTCGGCGCTCCACAACATCGTGCACCTGCTCTTCGGCATCGTCGGTCTGCTCGCCGCACGCACCGCCGGTGGGTCCCGCTCCTACCTCCTCATCGGCGGCATCATCTACGCCGTGCTGTTCGTCTTCGGCCTGTTCGTCGCGAACATGGCCGGCGCGGCGAACTTCGTGCCGCTGAACAGCGCCGACAACGTGCTGCACGCCTTCCTCGCCGTCGCGATGATCGTGCTCGGCCTGGTCCTCCCCCGCGCCGGTCGTACCGCGCGCTGACCCGTCGACGTTCCGTCGGTGCTGGACGGTCCGTCACGAGAGCGGTGGCCACCACGGGATCAGGGGTCACCGGACGCCCCCGTCGCAGCAGCGGCGGGGGCGTCGTCGTGTCCCGGCGCCCCGACGCCGTCGTCCTGCGCTTCGTCGACCCTGACGACATGCGTCGCTGCGTCACGGTTCTCCACAGCGATGTACGAGATTCGTGCGTCGGTGGAGACGGGCCGTTAGCCTGCTGAATGACCGAGGGGGGCCGATGGCACAGGGTTGGAACGTCGACATTGCGGGGGCGGAAGCGGTCGTCAGGCGAGCTGCACAGGCCGGAACGACGATGCAAGCCGCCGCACTCGACGTCGACAGCGCGATGCGCGCAGTTGTGGCGTCACTGAGCGGGACCGACGCATCGACAGCCGCGCAGTCCTTCCGCACCTCACGCCAGGGCGATGCACCGGCAGCAGTCCGCGGAGTCGTCGACGCGGTCACCGCAGCGACCGGCGCCGCAAACGCCTTTGCGACAGCAGACAGCGAGATGGCGGATCGGGTCGCCGCGGCCACCAGGCACGGCGACGGCGTTCCCGGAGCTGAGCCACGATGAGCGCGACCTTGATCGATGCCTCGGCGCTACCGGCCGTCAGTCCCACGGCGGGAAACGTGAGCGATGGTGCCAGCGCACTGCTGAGCGCGACGGCAGGCGTGCGGTCAGCCGCCGGTGATGCAACCAGGGCCTGGGCAGGCATCGGGTCGGTCCTTCGTTCCCCGGGCGCGACCGACGCCCTGCCGAGGGCCATGGACGCCGTCGGCAGGACCGCAAGCGACCTGGCCTCGGCCGGGGCCGCGGTCTCCGCCGCACTCGAGGCCTTCGCCGTCGAGGTCGCGACGGTACGGAAGCGCCGACGTGCACTGCTCGCGGACATCGAAGAGCTCCGAGCTCGTGTCGCAGCGTCCGACTCGGACGACGCGGTCCCGCACGAGTACCGCGCCGACAACGACGACCTCCACACCCGCGCTCGACGTCTCCGCGCCGAGTGGGAGCAGGCGCAGGACGACCTGACCAGAGTCATCCGCTCCCAGGTCGGGGACGGCTCACCGTTCCTGCCCGGGCTCGGGGGCGGGATGATCGCGCCACCACTAGTGATGACCGACTTCGGCCGCGTCGCACGGAACTTCGGTGACGCTCTCCGGCTGCCGTTGCTCAAGGAGCTCGCGGCTCGGGGGCCGCAGGCACTCGAGCAGTGGGCTGCCGAGCACCCGGACCGAGCAAGACGCCTGCTCGACGCTCCGCCCGACGCAGAGACGGTGAAGGGGTGGTGGAACGCGCTCAGCGCCGACGAGCGTACGGCGCTGATCACCGGGCTGTCGGCGGTGGTCGGCAACCTGAACGGCGTGCTCTACGCCGACCGTGGTCTAGCGAACCGGCACACGCTCGAGGTCGAGCTTCCCAGGGCACGTGCGAGGTACGAGGAACTGTCGGCTCGAGTCGCGAGAGCAGAACCGCTCTCGGTCGCGGAAAGGCAGGAGTACGCGGCGCTCGCCGAGCGGGTCGGGGCGCTCGAAGCACTGAAGCGAACCCTCCTCGCGTCCACGGCTGCAGCGCCGCGCACGATCATCGCGCTGACCCTAGGGCATCCGCCACTCGCTGCGGTGGCCGTGGGGAACATGGACACGGCGACCAACGTCACCGTCGACGTCCCCGGGATGGGAAGCTCGGTCGCGGGCAGCATGGAGGCCTGGACGGGCGGAGCGGAGAACCTCTACAACGAGCAACGCAAAGTCGCGCAGCAGACGGGTGCGAGCCGCGATGTCGCGACGGTCGCATGGCTCGGTTACGAGGCGCCTGCCATGCCCTTGTCGACCGAAGTACTGCGCTCCACCAAGGCCGAAGCCGGCGCACGCCACCTCGGCGACTTCCTCGACGGAGTGGCCGCCGCACGCGGATGGCCCCACGGCGAGCACCTCTCGGTCGTAGCGCACTCGTACGGCACGACCACCGCGACGTTGGCCGCGGCACACACTCCGGTCGACAACCTCGTCCTGCTCGCGTCGGCGGGTGTGGACCCGCGCGTTCCAAACGTCGGTGCTGTGTCGGTGCCCGAAGGGCATGTCTGGGCATCGCAGGCGAAGTCGGACTTCACGGCGAATGTCGGCCGTGGGGCCATCGAAGTGCCGAAACCCGGCTTCGGCGGCGACCAACCGATCAGCGAGGCGAACCCCTTCGCCTCGAACAGGACCCTGGTGCTGCCCCTTCCGAGCACGCACCCGCTCAACCCCGGTTCGGACGCCTGGGGAGCCCGGACGTTCTCGTCCAACGACGAGCGCGTCGACGGCGATGATCTGCCAGGCTCGGACGGGCACGGCGCGACGCCTGCGACCGAGGCTGCTCTGGCGGGCAACCCCGTCACCGAGCGTGGTTACCTCGACGCCGAGACGTCCTCCATCCGCAACACTGCCTACACGAGTCTCGGGTACACCCCGGACGGGAAGAAGCTTCCGTGAATCTCCGTGGAGCCACGATCCTGCCCGCCGTCGCCGTGTGCGCCGGGATCGTCGCACTGACAGCCTGTTCGTCCGCCCCCGTACCGAAGGAGCCCGCCGTGTCTGGAACTGATCAGGACGCCGCAAAGAAGGTCTGGCGGACGATGAACGCCGAGGTCGAATCGTCGCAGGACGTCGTCGGGTCGGGGTGGCTCGCGTCGGACACAGCTGCGCGTGCATGCGGGACTCGTGGGGTGCAGTGGGTGATCAATCGCTACGGCCCGGCGACGACCGGGGCGGAGCGGACCAGGGTGCTCGACGACCTGGAACGTCGCTGGACAGCGCTCGGATGGCAGCCCGTGCGTGCCGCCATCACCGGCGACGCGCCGGGCCAGCGCCTGCGCTACCCAGCAACGCGGTCGCTCGACGACGGGTTCTTCGTCGAGTTCGGGACCACCGAGCACGGGTCGACGCTGCAACTGCAGACGCCGTGCACGCCGGGCGACATCACCGCGCTCAACACCGAGAAGTACGCGGAGCGCCACACGAACACACCGCCGGACGTCCCCGGGGCGACCCCGGCCTCGACGCCCTCGGCCGGCGCCGGCTCCTGACCGGACTCCCGGCAGGGACGCGCGGGACCGGCCACACGACGGACGGGAGACCCGGTGCCAGCCGGCACCGAGCCTCCCGTCCGTCGCCCGGTCACCTACACCGCGGCGGACGCACCCTCCAGGGTCGCCGCGAGCGGGTCGAAGTCCTCGGGCAGCGACGCGATCGGCGCGACCGTCGACTCGACGGGCACGAACGCCCGGCGCTCGACCGACTCCTCGACCGCGACCATCGTGTCGAGCACGTGGTAGCCGACCTCGCCCGTGGCGATGTGCGAGCCGCCCCCGCGGATGGCCCGCGCCATGTCGAGGATGCCGAGCCCGCGGCCGACCGTGGGCTCCTCGTCGGACAGCGTCTCCCACTCCTGCTCGAACGGGAACGACACGTCCGCACCCAGCGGTCGAGCGATCCGGATCGGGTGCCCGCCGCCGAAGGTGTTCGGGTCCGGGAGCACGATGGTGCCCTCGGTGCCGTTCACCTCGAAGACGCCGTGCCGGAACAGCGGGGTGTCGAACGACAGCAGCGACTGGGCGTTGCCGCCCTGCTCGAAGGACGTCAGGACGGAGAGGTGCGTGGGCACCTCGACCGGGAACTCCTGACCGGCGTTCGGGCCGACCACGAGCTGGCGGGTGTCGCGGGACCTCGTGCCCGTCGCGACCACCGACTCGACGGGGCCGAGCAGGTGCACGAGCGCCGTGAAGTAGTACGGGCCCATGTCGAACAGCGGCCCGGCACCCTTGGCGTAGAGGAAGGACGCGTTCGGGTGGAACACGTCGGGCCCCTGCCACTGGAAGCTCGTGACGGCGGTCAGGGGCGTGCCGATCGCGCCTGCCTCGATCGCGCGCTTGGCGGTCTGCCAGCCGGTGCCGAGCACCGTGTCGGGCGCGATTCCGAGCTTGAGGCCGAGTTCGTCGGCGAGCGCCACCAGGCCGGCCGCACTGGCACGGTCGACACCGATCGGCTTCTCGCTCCACACGTGCTTGCCGGCACGGAGTGCGGCCGTCGAGACCTCGACGTGGGTGGCGGGCAACGTCAGGTTGACGACGATCTCGACGTCGGGGTCGGCGAGGACCTCGTCACCGGTGCCGGAGGCCGCGACGCCCCACTTCGCGGCCGATGCTGCGGCACGCTCCGTGTCGATGTCGCCGATCCGGACGACCTCGACGTCGGGGAACGTGGTGAGGTTGGTCAGGTACTGCTCGCTGATCATGCCGGCGCCGATGAAGCCGACGCCGACGCGGCCGGTGCGGGTCATGCGGACACCTCGGTCGCGGCCGTCTCGTCGGATCCGGCGAGGGTGGCGCGCAGCCACCGGTAGGACTGCTCGACACCGTCGAAGACGTCGCCGTCGAAGCCGTCGAACTCGATGACGGCGTACTCGAGGGCCGGGGCCGCGGCGAGCGCGTCGGCCAGGCGGACGTCACCCTGGCCGGCCGGGGTCTGGTCGGTCGGCACCTGTGCGGTGGAGATCCCGTCGCGCATCGGCCCGTCCTTGACGTGCACGGCGACGATGCGGTCCCCGAGCTCCTGGACGAACGCGACCACGTCGATGCCGGCGGCGGTCGCCCAGTACAGGTCGAGCTCGAGCACGACGCGGGGGTCGAGCAGCTCGGCGAGCACCTGCAGCGCGGGCTTGCCGTCGATGTGCGGGCGGAGCTCGTGGTCGTGGTTGTGGTAGCCGACGCGCATGCCGTGGGCGGCGGCTTCCTCCGCAGCGGCGTTCAGGCGAGCGGCGACACGTTCGACGCCCTCGCGGGTGGTCCAGGCGGCGGGTCCGACGAACGGGTCGATGACGATCTCGATGCCGAGTACCTGCGCCGCGGCGAAGGTGTCGGCGTGCGACGGCGCGGTCATCGAGGTGCCGTCCGGCAGCGGGACGGACTCCTCGACCAGGAAGGCGTGACCGGTCTTCGCGCTGATGCCGTGCGCGTCGAAGGCCTGCTTCAGCTGCGGGGCCCGGTCGACGAAGGCGAACGCCTCGACGGTGTCGAAGCCGATCGCGGCGAGCCGGGCGACGCCGGCGTCGAGGTCGGGCTCCAGCGCGGCGTTGACCGTGTAGAGCTGCAGGGAGACGGTGGGGCGCACGGGGGTCACCGGACCTTCTTGATCGGGAGGATGACGAGCGCACCGAGGAGCACGGCGACGCCGGCACCCCAGAGCATGAGGGTGTAGTTCTGGCCGCCGCCGATGCCGAGCAGGAACAGGCCGACCGCCGGGGCGAGCGACTGCGGCAGGGCGTTGGCGATGTTGATGACGCCGAGGTCCTTGCCGGGACGCTCCGGGTCGGGCAGCACGTCGACGACGAGCGCGGTGTCGATGGCGGCGTAGATGCCGTAGGCGAACCCGAGGACGATCTCGGCGAAGTAGAACCCGCCGACGGTGTCGATGTGGGCGAGGATCACGAGGCCGACCGCGGTGAGGGCCGTCGAGCCCCAGACGAACACCTTGCGGCGGCGCACGCGGTCCGAGACCCAGCCGGAGACTGCGGCGCTGACGAGCAGGGCGACCGTGTACAGGAGCACACCGAACGCGACGGTCGCCGTGGCCTCCTGCAGGCTCTCGATGCCCAGGTGCTCCTGCATGTAGAGGAGTCGGTACGTCGTGAACATGAACGTGCCGAAGGTGATGAGGAAGCGGCCCCACCAGGCGAGCCCGAAGTCGGGGTTCTTGATCGGGTTCGTCCAGAACGAGGCGATCAGGGTGAACCAGCTGAAGGGCTTCGTGGTCGACGGCAGGTCGTCGCGGGCGACGAACGCGTAGACCAGGATCACGACGATCGCCAGGACGCCCGGGGCGATGAAGAGGACCGGCAGGTTCCCGACCAGGTACACGGCCAGGTAGAGGCCGGCGAGGATGGCGGTGTTCTGCGCGAGGGCGATGACGCTCGACGCCTTGCCGCGCTGGAACTCGGGCACGTTGTCGGCGAAGCTCGCCGTCAGCGTCGCGAGGACCGCGTTCGCGGCGACCTGGGCGAGGACCCACGCGAGCGTGAGCTGCAGCACGTCCGGCGAGAACGCCAGCCAGGCGAGGGCGACGACGAAGACGACGACACCGGCGACCATCCAGGGCCGGCGGCGGCCCCAGCGGGTGCGGGTGCGGTCGGAGAGCGCTCCGGCGAGGGGGTTCGCGAGCAGTGCGCCGAGGGCACCGAACGGCAGGACCGAGCCGACGATCGTCTCGGGGCTGTCCGGGTTGAGCTGCGTCGCCTTGATCGACATGCTCACGAAGACCGGGGTGAGCAGTGCGGCGAACAGGCCGAACTGGGCGAGGCTGAGCGCCCACAGGTAGCCGGCACCGACGCGCATGGTGCTGACCGACTGGGTGAGGCCCTCGACCGAGAACGCACGCGATGCGGCGGCGGGGTCGGAGCTCGTCGCTCCGGCGGCGGCGGTGACCGGCGGGTTCGCGGTACCGGCGAGACCGGACTGCGGTTCTTCCTTCGACGTCGGTGTCGACATGACTCCTCCTCGAGTCATCGGGGGCGGGGGCCCTCTGAATACCTAGCGGTGCTAGGTGAAGAGGACGGTAGCACGCAAAACCTTCCTCCGGAAGCTTTTTGTCACACCGGTCTCGGACGAGGGCGGCGGGACCGGCTCGGAACACGGACGGGTGCCCGGCGGTTGGCTCGACGGGTGGCCGAGGTGCGGCCGCCGCAGACGAAAGGTGCACCCGTGACCCAGACGGTCTTCCTCGAGGTCCAGTTCCGCGACGACGTCGACCAGGACGCCATCGACGCGGCGGTCCGCGAGACCCTCGCCCAGACGGCAGGCTTCCCCGGCAACGAGTCGCTCGAGGTGCTGGTCGACGACGCCGACCAGCACCGTGCCGTGGTGCTCGAGCGGTGGACGACGGCCGGCGACCACGACGCGTACGTCGCCTGGCGTGCGACCCCCGAGGGCGCGGCGAACGCCCTCGCCGCGGTGCTCGCCGGCCCGCCCGTCACCCGGACGTTCGGCCGCACGCTCGACCTCGACTGACGCGCGCCCACGGGTCCGTCGCACCGCCCGGGAACGGGTACCGTCGTCGGGGGCCTGCCTGCGCCCCTCGCCGAGCGATCGAGCGACCGAGAGACCTGGGAGACCCACCGTGCGCCGAGCGGCTCGATGGACCGCCGACCGACCCCTGCTCGGACTCGCGGTCCTGATCGGCGTGCTCCTGCCGGTGACGGTCGCTGCGCTGAGCGGCAACCTCGCGATCCCCCACAACGACGGCTGGGCGTACAGCCGGATCGCCGAGACCTTCGGCAGGACCGGTCGCGTCGAGCTCGTCGGCTGGAACCGATCGACCCTCCTCGGCCAGGTCGTGCCGCTCGGACCCCTCGCCCGGTCGATCGTCGCGCAGCAGCTGTTCATCGCGGTCTGCTCGCTCGTCTTCCTGACGAGCGTGCACGAGCTCCTGCTCCCTCGTCTCGGTGCGGCCCGTGCCGGGGTCGCGACGATCGTCGTCGCGCTCTGGCCCGGGTACGCCCTGCTCAGCACGTCGTTCATGGGCGACATCCCCGCCCTCGCGCTCGCCGGCGTCACGGTGCTCGTCGGCACGCGGGCACTCGAACGCGACTCGCCCTGGCTGTTCGTCGTCGCGATGCTGATCGGCCTGTGGGGGTGCACCGTGCGCCTGCAGGCGATCGCAGCACCGGCGGCCGTCGCCCTCGCGTTCCTCCTCGCGACCAGACGGAGCGCTCCCCGACGCGTGGTGCGAACGCGGCCCGTCCTCGTCCTGGGCGTCGCGGTGGGCCTGACGGCCGTGTTCGCCCTCTACCTGGTCTGGTTCAGCCACCTGCCGAACAGCGATCCGGCCGAGTTCGGCCTGCGGCGGCACGCACTGGTCGAGACCGCCTCGCAGGCCGCCCGCGGGTACTTCGAGCTCGCCCTCGTGGGCGCGCCGGCCGCACTCCTGTTCGCTCGTCCCTGGCAGTGGCGCTGGCGGGGCGCGACCGCGATCGTCGTCGTCGTCGGCGTCGGCCTGTGGTCCCTGCACCGGAACGGCGCCGGGCGCTTCTTCCTGCCGAACTACCTGTCCAGCGGTGGGGCGTACGCCGACGCGGTGCCGCCCGGTCGCGTCGTGTTCGCGCCCGAGGTCTGGCAGGTCGTGGCCGTCGTGTCCATCGTCGCGGGCGCACTGCTCGCCGCGTGCTGGGCCGAGCGCACCCGGACCCCCCTCCGCCTGCCGGTCCTGACGTCGTACACCGTGTTCGCCGTCGTCGGGACGCTCCTCGTCTTCGCCACCCCCCAGCAGTCCTACGGCCGGTACCTGATCGCGGTGCTGCCCTTCGTCCTCGCCGGCTGCCTCCTCCCCGGCGCGCGACGCCGTGCCGAGGCCGGGGACCGCGCGGTCCGGTCACCCCGACGGCTCCCGCGACGGCTCCCCCGCGCGCTGACGACGCTGACCGCGGCCTGCCTGACCGTGGTCGTCGGGACCCTGTCCGCCGGCATCACCCTGAACGCGTTCTCCTACGACATCGCCCGCTGGCGAGCCGGGGAGCGCGCGGTCGCAGCCGGGTTCCCGGCGTCGCGGGTGGACGCCGGCTTCGAGTGGGTCGGGATGCACGCGGCCGGTGGCGTCGTCAACCGCAACGCCTTCGAGCCGGGCTGGGGCTTCGAGGCCAAGTTCTCCGACACCCCGGCCTGCGTCGTCGTGACCGACGCGACACCGCGACAGATGCAGCGGTACCGCCCGGGCAACCGCTGGACCGTGCGCGAACACGTGCCGTACGCGACCTGGCTCGTCGCCGGGCAGCGGCAGTTCGTCGTCTACGAGACCCACGAGACCGGCTGCCCCTGACGGACGGACGGGAGGCGCGTGGCGGGCCCGCCACGCGCCTCCCGACTGCGAGCGCGTCGACCCCGCCACGGCTCGGGTTCGTGACGGGGCGGATGCTCCGGTACCGACCCTGCACCTCGCGTGGCCGTTCCGGGGCGGTCGTGTGCGCTTTCGAGTGATCGACCGCCGGTCCGTCCGCCCGGGCCGGACCGCCGGCGGGCGTCGACACGAGCGACGACCCCCGAGGAGTTCCCGGGGGCCGTCGTGTCAGGCCCGTCGGCCGCCGGCTACTGCGCCACTCCGTTCGTGTAGGTCGTCACGGTCTGCGGCTGTCCCGACACCGCCCCGGTCGCGGCGGTCCCCTCGCCGTTGATCACGTGGTCGATCGTCCCCGCGTTCGTGTTGAGGGCGACCGTCGTCAGGTCGTGCATGACGACACCCGGTCGGTCCGGCACCTCGAACGACTGCGTCGCGTGGAGGCTCGGGTCGACGTTCGTGTAGATGTAGCTGCCGAGGCCCCACGCTTCGTGGGTCCTGACCGAGTCCGCCACCTTGTACGCGGCCCAGCCGTCGACCTTCCCGTGGCGCCACGCAGCCTGGTCGGGTGCGTCGTACGGTAGCTCGTTCTGGAAGAACACGGTCCGTCCGCGCTCGCCGTTCCACACCACGTTGTACCTCTGGTAGTGCTCGACGAACAGCCCGGTTGCGGTGACGTCGTCGCCGTTCACGACGACTCCCGTGTCGGCGGTGTTCACGGTCCATCCGACGGATCCGGGGACCCCGTGGTCGGCGCGCCAGGCCCAGACGTCGTCGAGGATCGTGTGGTCCGAGTTCACCTCGAGGCTCGTCGTCGCCTTGCCGACGTGCGGGCCGCCGATACGGAAGAAGACGTCCTGCAGCGCGGTCGGGTCGGCGGCACTGGCGACGTGCGGACCGCCCTTGTCGTGGCCGCTTCCGATGCGCAGCAGGGTCGGCGAGTCCACGGTCCCGGCGTCGAAGGTGAGGCCGGCGATGTCGACCCCACGCACGTCGGCGACCGTCATCGGTACGGCGCCGTTCTGCGCCGTGAGGGTCGCCAGGCCGAGTCCGAGCACCACGGTGTCGGCCCGCTTGATCGCGATGCTCTGCGCGACGTCGTACACACCGGGGGTCATCAGCAGGTTCTTCCCCTGCGCGAGCGCGGAGTTGATCCGCGCGATCGGGTCACCCGGGTGTGCCACGAAGAAGCTGCTCATCGGCAGCGAGGTACCGGCCGTGTGCCCGTCCGCCCAACTCGTGCCGACCGAGTTCGTCCGCGCACTCGGGACGAAGACCCGGTAGGCACCCGCGGCATCGACGTACAGGTACGGCTTCTCGCGGGAGACCGGGGTCGCGGTGAGCGTCGTGTACGGCGGCACCGGGAACGACTGCGCCGGGGCGTTCAGGTCGCCGGAGAACACCTGGTTCCAGACGCCGTTCGACCAGCCGGCACCCAGGTCCGTGTTGCGGACGTAGAACTGCTGCTGGGACCCGTTGAGCGCCCCGCCCTCGAGCCGGGAGTCGGCGACGAAGCCCCCGCTGGCGTAGTTCGGGCTCTCGCAGTACGGCATGAACGTCGTGTAGTCCTTCACGTCCACCCGCCGCATCGGCGCGGCCTGGGACACCGCCCACATCTCGTTGCCGGTGTGGCAGGCGTCCGCGGTCGGCACGACCTTGATCGTGAGGTTCGACACCGACCGCCAGAAGGTGTCGAGCGAGCCGCTGCCGTTGCGACCCGTCGCGGTGACGCCGCCGTTGATCGTGACACCAGATGGGTCCTGCCCGAGGCCGTCGACCTCGGTGTTGTACCCGACGCGGACGTCGAGCGGGTCGGACGCCGAACCGTAGACGCCGGGCCGGAACAGCAGCGCGTACCGGCCGGTGCCCATCTCGTCGTCGACCTGCCGGTCGTGGACGGCGTCGACCTTCGCCTGGATGTCGGCCTGGGGCATGTCGGGCGAGAAGACGAGGACGTTCGGACCGAGGTCGGTGGGCGGCGGCATGAGCGGTGCCGCGACGGCGAGCTGCGCCGGGCCGACGACGCCGAGTGCCGCGGCGCCGACGACCGCGACGATGCCGAGCGCGCGACCCGCCGTGCGGGTCCTCCCGGCTGACGAGTTGATGGATGAGGACACGCTGACCTGCTTCCTTGCAGACACGTGGCCGCTCGCGCGGAGGGAGGACGTCGCTGTCCTCGGGGCGCTCGTCGACGGCCGCCGGTGGTGGGTGGCAGCAGCGTAGCGCGGCGGCGGCCCGGTACGACCGGTCCGGTACGTATCGCGCAGTCAGGACCCGGTACCCGACGGACGGGAGGCGCGTGGCGGCCCCGCCCCGCGCCTCCCGTCCGCCGTCCGCTCACCCGGCGGGCGCGACCAGTTCCTGCTGCCCCGGTGCACGACCGACGGCGAACGCCGTCGACGCACCACGCACGTCCGCCCGGTACTCCCCCCGGAACCCCCGCACCGACACCCGGCCCCGCTCGTCCGTGCGCAGCACGGTCGGCGCCGTCCACCACTCGTCCTTCACCAACCGCCGCAGCGCCTCGTAGGACGGCTTCGGCGACCCGTCCGCGCGCACCAGGCCGATCGGTGCCCCGAGCCACGCGCCCGCGTCGGTGATCCCCCAGTACGTGACCGACTCGACCGCCGGGTGCCCGACCAGGCTCCGGTAGTGCCGCTCGACCTCGTCGGCCTGCCGGGCCTCACCCTCGGGCGTCGACGGCCACGAGGGGACCTGGTGGTCGTTGAGGTCCACGATGTGCGCGGGCATGAGGTCACCCGACACGAGCGACGTCTCGGTCAGGTGCAGCGGCAACCCGTAGCGGGCGAACCGGTCGACCATCGCGAGCATCGTCTCCTCGCCCCAGTACCCCTGGTGCATGTGGGTCTGCAGCCCGATGGCGTCGATCTGCACGCCGGCCTCGAGCACGCCCTCGATCAGGCACTCGTACGCGCTCGACAGGTCGAAGTCGTTGAGCAGCAGGGTCGCGTGCGGGTTGGTCGCGCGCGCCTCCTCGAAGGCCATCCGGATCGTCGGGATGCGCCCCTTCGCCCGGGCGAGCGGGGTGATCGCGTTGTCGCCGTTGTCGAACACCGGCATGATGACGACCTCGTTGATGGCGTCCCAGGTGTCGACGAGCCCCGCGAACTCGCCGACCTCGCGGCGGATGCGCTCGCGCTGCAGCCGCTCGACCTCGTCGAGGGGCAGACCGAGCAGCCAGTCCGGCTGCACGGTGTGCCAGACGAGCGGGTGCCCCTTGAGCGCGACACCGCGGTCGCGGAACCACTCGGCGGTGCGCCGGAGCCGGGCGGTGTCGGGTCGGCCGCGCTCGGGCTCGAAGCGACCCCAGTAGAACGGCAGCGTCGCGGTGGTGAAGACGTCGGTGTACAGGTCGGCGAGGTGCTCGGCGGCGGCGGCCGCGCTCCCGGTCAGTTCACCGTTCGCCAGCTCGAGGAAGTCGAAGCCGATGTTGCCGAAACCGAAGTCGTGGCGGGTCTGCTCGACGGTGACCTCGGTGTCCGCCAGCGGCGTCCCGTGGTGGTCGACGACGGTCAGGACCGTCTCGCCCGTGCGGTGTGCGACGGCCTGCTGCGGGGACCCGCCCGTGCTCGTGGTCGCTCCGGTCATGGTGCTCCTTACGACGTCATCGTCTGTCCAGGATTTGTTGTGCGGCCGAACATAGCGGGTGCTCGGCCGGTTGCCCAGCCCCGAGTGCAGATCGTCCGGCGACCGCGACCCGCACCAGCACCCGGTACCGCACCTGAACGAACCCGCGGTACCGGGCCTCCCCGTGCACGGCTCCTCCATCGACTCCGGCGGGACGCTCGCCGCATGACGACGAACGACCCCGCCCGCTGGTGGCGGCAGACCCGCGGGGAGCGTGCCACGCTCGCCGCGATCGTGGTGCTCGGCGCGGTGCTCTCGAGCTGGAACCTCGGGCGCGGCGGCGACCTGTCCTTCTACGCGGCCGCTGCGCGGTCGATGTCGGAGTCCCTGCCCGCGTTGATGTCCGGCTCGTTCGACCCGGGCGCGACCGTCACGCTCGACAAGCTCGCGGGCTTCGCGGTCCCCCAGGCGATCAGCATCCACCTGTTCGGCATGTCCACGGCCTCGCTCGCGCTGCCGCAGGTCGTCGAGGGGGCCGTCACCACCCTCGCGGTCTCGGTCGTCGTGCTCCGGTGGCTCGGCGCCCGTGCCGGCCTGGTCGCGGCCGCCCTGGCCGCCGGGACCCCGATCTTCGTGTCGATGTTCGGGCACCCGATGGAGGACGGCCTGCTCACGGCGGCCCTGGCCGTCGCCCTGGTCTGGTGGCAGCGGGCCGCGCTCACCCGGACGTGGTGGCCGCTGCTCCTGGCGGGACTGGCCGTCGGCGTCGGCTTCCAGGCGAAGATGCTGCAGGCGTGGATGGTGCTGCCCGCGCTGGTGCTCGGCACGGTCCTCGCCACCACCGGTCCCGGGCCGCGCCGGCGCCGCGCCGTCGGGCACGTCGCGGTGCTCGTCGGCGCGACGGTCGTCGCGAGCCTCGGCTGGTCGGTGGTCGTCGCGCTGCTGCCGACGGCGGACCACCCGTACGTCGACGGGTCGACCGACGACAGCGTCTTCGCGATGGTGTTCGGCTACAACGGCGTCGACCGGTTCCTGCCCGGCGCGTGGCCCGGTGCGGTCGGCGCGCTCGGGCACGCCTCGGCCCACGCCGCGGATGCGTGGCGTGCCGTCGCCGGGCACCGGCCCGGTCACTCCCTGCTGCAGCTCGTCACACCGCGCTACGCGTCGCAGGTCGGCTGGTCGTGGCCCGCGGCGCTCACCGGCATCGTCGTGGGTGCGGTCCGCTGGTGGCCGGGGCGCACCGTCCGGGAGGCCCGGGTCCCCACCGCCACGTTCCTCACCCTGGTCGTGTGGCTGGGCACCGGGTTCGTGGTGCTGTCCGCCCTCACCCTCCCGCACACCGCGTACGTCGCCGGCATCGGCGTCCAGCTCGCGGCCCTCGCGGCGCTCGGGTGGTGGAGCGCCGCCCGGCTCGTCGACGCACCCGACCGCCGGCTGCGGCTGGTGCCCGTCGCGTTGCTCGTCGTCCAGGGCGCGTGGTGGGCGTGGCTCGCGCGCGCGTCCTCGGAGCCGACGCTCCTCGCCGTCCTCGCCGTCGGTGCCACGGTGGCCGCCCTCGTCGCGCTCCTCGTGCGGTGGCGCCGGGCGGCGGGTGCGCCCTCGACGCGGGTCGCCGGCAGCCGGAGGACCGCCGCCGGCCTGCTCGTCGCCGCCGTGGTGCTGGGGCCCGCGTGCTTCTCGCTGCAGGTGCTCGACGCGTCCCGGGACGGCAGCGGGTCGGACGCCTCGGTCGGGGTCGCGCAAGGGGCGTTCGCCCGTTCCGGTGGGGCCCCGACACGGGCGCTCGCCATCGGCCGCTCGCCGGTCGGCCGCTCGCCGGTCGGCCGCGGACCGGGGCACACGGACACCACCGGCTTCTCGGTCTCCGCGCCGGACCCGTGGGGCGGACAGACGACCCTGCCCGGCGAGGACCGGGAGCTCGTCGCCGCTGCACGGCGTGACGGGGGCGGCCGGGACGGCGCACCGCTCTTCCTCACCGACTCCTGGCGGCTCGCCGCGGACGTCATCGGTGCCACCGGGGACGAGGTCCTGACGGACGGCGGGTTCTCCGGGCAGGTGCCGGTGTTCACCACGGCGCAGGTCGAGTCCCTCGTGCGGTCGGGTCGCACCCGCCTCCTGGTCGTCGCGGCCGGGACGCCTCCGACCGACCCCGTTCGCCAGGCCGCCACGGACCTCGGGTGCCGGGTGGTGCAGCGGTGGGGGTCCGCCCTGGGGCAGTCGCAGCCATGGCAGAGCAGGGGCGGGTCGGCCTCCACGCTGGAGCGCTGCTCCTGACCCCGTGGTCCCGCTCGGGCCGTCGGTTGCGGGCCGCCGTGGCTAGGGTGCAGGCATGGCCGGGACGGTGAGCGTGGCGCACGACGCCGTCCTGCTCGCCGGCGGGCGGGCGTCGCGCATGGGTGGGGCCGACAAGACGGCGCTCGTCTCGGGGGGCCTGACACTGTCGGACCACGCGGTCGCCGCGGCCGGACGGGCAGCGACGGTCGTGCTCGTCGGGCTCCGTGACGGGCGCTCGGCCCCCGACGGGGTCGTCCACGCCCGCGAGGACCCGCCCTTCGGCGGACCGGTCGCCGCGATCGCCGCGGGCCTCGCCGCCGTCGCCGACCCGGCACCGTGGACGCTCGTGCTCGCGTGCGACCTGGTCCGCCCCGAGGCCGCCGTCGCGCAGCTGCTCGGCGCGGCCGACGACGCGGGTGACGACGCCGACGGGCTCGTCGCGGTCGACGAGGGCGGGCGCCGGCAACCGCTGCTCGCCCTGTACCGCTCGGACGCGCTGCACGCGGCGGTCCGGGCGCTCGGCGACCCCGACGGTGCGGCGGTCCGGCGGCTGACCGCGGACCTCAGGATCGTCGAGGTCCCGCTGGATGCCGGACTCTGTGCGGACGTGGACGAACCGGCCGATGCCAGGCGGGTCACCGACGGGTCGGGGCTGCTTGACTGACCGCATGACCACTGACGACGTCCTCGCCGCATGGACCGCCGAGCTCGCCGAGGCGCTCGGGTTCCCCGAGGACTTCACGCTCGACCGCGACGTCGTGCTCGACCTCGCCCGCGACGCCGCGCACGGGGTCGCCCGTCCGGCCGCCCCGCTCACCACCTTCCTGGTCGGGTACGCCGCGGGCCTCCGGGGCGGGTCGAGCGCCGACGTCAGCGACGCCGCGGCGACCGCCACGCGCCTGGCCCTGGCCAGCGGCGAGGCCCCCGCATCCTCCGAGCCCTCCGCATCCCCCGAACCCTCCGGGTCCTCCGAGCCCGACGCCCGGTGACGGCGGTCCTGCTCCCCTGGGACGACGCCCGCGCCGAGGCCCACCGGCAGGGCGGTCGGCTCGCCGCGGACACCGCCGTCCGGGACCTCGGTGCCGGTCCGGTGCGGCTCGACCTGGCCGGTGCGCTCGGACGGACGCTCGTCGGCGACCTGCTCGCACCGGGCGCGGTCCCCGGGCACGACGGTGCCGCCATGGACGGCTGGGCGGTCGCCGGTGACGGCCCGTGGGTGCTCGGGGCGGCCATCGTCGCCGGTGCGGTGCCGTCGGACGAACGCCTGACGCCCGGGCACGCTCGGCCGATCACGACCGGGGCCCCCGTGCCGCCGGGCACCGACGCCGTGGTCCGCTCCGAGGACGCCGCGGTCGACCACTCAGGGTTCCTCGTCCGGCACACGCCCTCGACGCGTCGCCACGTCCGACCGGCGGGCGAGGAGGTCGCGCTCGGGCAGGTGCTCTTCGCCGGCGGCACGGTGCTCACCCCGCCGCGCGCAGCACTGGCCGCGGCCTCCGGCGTCGACGACGTGCTCGTCGCGCCCGCCCCGACCGCCCGGGTGGCGGTGCTCGGGGACGAGATCGTCGGCAGCGGCGTGCCGCGCCCGGGGCAGGTCCGCGACGTCTTCACGCACACGCTGCCCGCGGTGCTCCGCTCGTTCGGCGCCGAGCCGGTGGCCACCGAGCGGGTGTCCGACGACGCCGACCACACCGCCCGGGTCCTGGACACCGCCCGCGAGCGCCTCGTCGTGACCACCGGCGGCACGGCGGGGTCGTCGACCGACCACGTCCGCGGTGCGCTCGACCGCATCGGCGCCGAGCTCCTCGTCGACCGGGTGGACGTGCGCCCCGGACGCCCGATGCTCCTCGCCCGCCGGGGCGCCACCCTGTACCTCTGCCTGCCCGGCAACCCGATGGCCGCGATGGTCGGCCTCGTGCTGCTCGGCGGGCCGCTCGTCGCGGGGCTGCTCGGACGCCCGCTCGAGCCGACCGGGTCGGTCCGACTGGCGGTCGACGTGCCGAACGACCGTCCGGGAGGACTGGTGCTCGCGTACCGGGCGACGCCCGACGGTGCCGTGCCGGCGTCCCACCAGACGTCGGCGATGCTGCGCGGCCTGGCCGACGCGGACGGTCTGCTGGTCGTCGGGTCCGGGGGCCGCGTGGCGGGCGATGCCGTGCCTCCCGTCCGACTGCCGTGGACCTGAGGACCGGGACAGGCAGGACGGCGAGATCCGCACCGCCCTGGCGGCAGTCGGACGTGGATGGTAGACCCGGACCATGAGCCGGATCACCGCGCGGAAGCGCGTCACCCGCATCACGGTCGCGACGTCGCGCTCCGTGCGCGACGACCTGCTGGCGGTCGAGGAACCGCTCGAGATCCGCGTCGGCGGCAACTCGCTCGCGATCACCATGCGGACCCCGGGCAACGACATCGACCTCGCCGCCGGGTTCCTGGTGTCCGAGGGCGTCATCGCCCGCGGTGACGACTTCGCCGCCGCGCGGTACTGCGCCGGCGCGACCGACGAGGGCCTGAACACGTACAACGTGCTCGACGTGACGCTGGCCGCGGGCGTCCCCGCGCCGGACCCGAGCCTCGAGCGGGCCTTCTACACGACGAGCTCCTGCGGCCTGTGCGGCAAGGCGAGCATCGACGCCGTCCGGACCACCTCGCAGCACGCGGTGCAGCACGACGACCTCGTGCTCGATCCGGGCCTCCTCGCGACGTTCCCGGACCGGCTCCGCGAGGCCCAGGACGTCTTCGAGAAGACCGGCGGCCTGCACGCGGCGGCCCTGTTCGACGGCCGGACCGGGCGCATGCTCGTCCTCCGCGAGGACGTCGGGCGGCACAACGCCGTCGACAAGGTCGTGGGCTGGGCGGTGAAGGAGGGACGGCTGCCCCTCAGCGGCACCGTCCTCATGGTCTCCGGGCGGGCGAGCTTCGAGCTGACGCAGAAGGCGTCGATGGCCGGGATCCCGGTGCTCGCCGCGGTGTCCGCACCGTCGTCGCTCGCCGTCGACCTGGCGAAGGAGGTCGGCATCACGATCGTCGGCTTCCTGCGCGGCCAGAGCATGGTCGTCTACAGCCGACCGGAGCGGATCGTCGAGCCCGCCCGCACCGCAGAGCCCCAGCGAGAGACAGTGAGCGCACCGTGACCGAACAGCCTCCGAAGGACGACGTGACCGACGCCGAGATGACGGTCGGCGAGCCGAAGGAGTGGGCGGCCGGCGTCCCCGGTGTCCTGCACTCGATGACCCCGGCGATCGAGCAGCTCGGCGTCGCGCGCACCGCCAAGCTCATGCTGAACCTGAACCAGAAGGGCGGGTTCGACTGCATGAGCTGCGCCTGGCCGGACCCGGACAAGCGCAAGACCGCCGAGTTCTGCGAGAACGGCGCCAAGGCGGTCGTGTGGGAGGCCACCCCGGTGCTCGTGCCGCGGTCGTTCTGGGCGGAGCACTCGGTCGACGACCTCGCCGACAAGACCGAGTACTGGCTCGGCATGCAGGGCCGCATCACCGAGCCGGTCTGGAAGCCCGCGGGCAAGGACCACTACGAGCCGGTCAGCTGGGAGCGGGCGTTCCGGATCATCGCCGACAAGCTGAACGGGCTCGACTCCCCCGACCAGGCCTCGTTCTACACGTCCGGGCGCACCTCGAACGAGGCGGCCTTCGTCTACCAGCTGTTCGTCCGGGCCTTCGGCACGAACAACCTGCCCGACTGCTCGAACATGTGCCACGAGTCGACGAGCCTGGCGATGGCCGAGGTCGTCGGCATCGGCAAGTCGACCATCGCGTACGACGACTTCGAGGAGACCGAGCTCATCATCGTGATGGGCCAGAACCCCGGCACGAACCACCCCCGGATGCTCACCGCGCTCGAGGACGCCAAGGAGAACGGCGCCGAGATCGTCGCCGTGAACCCGCTGCCCGAGTCGAGCCTGAAGCGCTACAAGAACCCGCAGAAGGTCCGGGGCATCGTCGGCCGCGGGACCGAGATCGCCGACCAGTTCGTGCAGATCCGGCTCGGCGGCGACATGGCGCTGCTGCAGGCGCTGTCGAAGCGCGTCGTGCAGGCCGAGCTCGCCGCCCCCGGCACCGTCGTCGACCACGCCTTCATCGCCGAGCACACCAGCGGGTACGAGGCGTTCGTCGAGCACGTCCTGCAGGTGGACGACGACGAGGTCGTGCGCGCGACCGGGCTCACCCTCGAGGAGATCGACGAGCTCGCCGAGCGCTACATGCGCTCCGAGCGGACGATCATCACGTGGGCGATGGGCATCACGCAGCACACCAAGGCCGTCGACACGATCAAGGAGATCATCAACCTCCTGCTCCTCCGCGGGAACATCGGCCGTCCGGGCGCCGGCGCCTCGCCGATCCGCGGGCACAGCAACGTGCAGGGCGACCGCACGATGGGCATCTGGGAGCAGATGCCCGACTCGTTCCTCGACGCACTGGCGAAGGAGTTCCACTTCGAGCCGCCGCGCGAGCACGGGGTCGATGCGCTCAAGGGCATCAAGGCGATGCAGCGCGGCGAGATCAAGTTCTGGATGGGGATGGGCGGCAACCTCGTCGCCGCCATCTCGGACTCGAAGCTCGCCGAGGCGGCGTTCCGCGGCACCGAGATGACCGTGCAGGTGTCGACGAAGCTCAACCGCTCGCACGCCGTGGTCGGCGACGAAGCCCTGATCCTGCCCACGATGGGCCGCACCGAGATCGACGTGCAGGCCGCGGGCCCGCAGTTCGTCTCCGTCGAGGACACCGTCTGCTCCGTGCACGGCAGCCACGGCCAGGTGCCGCCGGTCGCCCCGGGCCTGCTGTCCGAGGTCGCGATCGTCTGCGAGCTGGCGAAGGCCACGCTCGGCGACCGCGTGGCCGTCGACTGGCAGGGCATGCGTGACGACTACGACGTCATCCGCGACCACATCAGCCACGTCGTCCCCGGCTTCGAGGACTACTCCCGCCGTGCCGCGAGCAAGGAGGGCTTCGTCCTGCCGAACGGTCCCCGCGACTCGCGGACCTTCGCCACGAAGACCGGCAAGGCGATGATCACCGTCAACGAGCTGGAGCACGTCGAGCGCCCCGAGGGCACCCTGCTGCTGCAGACGCTGCGCGCCCACGACCAGTACAACACCACGATCTACAGCCTGAACGACCGGTACCGGGGCATCAAGAAGGGGCGGCACGTCGTCTTCGTGAACCCGGACGACCTCACCGAGCTCGGGCTGCAGGACGGCGACCGGGTCGACGTCGCGACGGTGTGGGACGACGACGTCGAGCGGGTGCTGCGGGACTACCGCGTCGTGGCGTACCCGAGCGCCCGGGGCTGCGCGGCCGCGTACTTCCCGGAGGCGAACGTGCTCGTGCCGCTCGACAGCGCGGCGAAGGGCAGCAACACGCCGGTGTCGAAGGCGGTGCCGGTGCGGTTGACGCGGGTGGCGGTGCCCGCGGGGGTGTGAGGCGCGGGCAGGCCGGCCCGTCCGGCACGCGTCCTGCGACATGACCGCTGTCGTTCGACAGCGGACTTGTCGCATCATGCGCACGCATCCGATGCACGAGCATGGTGCGACAGAACAGCTGTCGTTCGACGAGTGCAATGTCGCAACGGGCGACGGACGGTCTGACCGTCGGACGGGAGGCGCGGTGCCAGCTGGCACCGCGCCTCCCGTCCGTTGCGGTGCCGGCCGGTCAGTCGCGCAGCGCCGGATCCACGGGTGGCTCGTACGGCATCGGGTGCTCGCCCTGCCAGATCGTGTCGACGTCGTCGAACTCCCGCGGGTAGCACTGGGTATCGAACGCCTCCACGCTCTCCGAGGCGATGCCGTACTGGTACCAGGGTCCGTCGCCGCCCGGCGTCGAGCTCCAGAGCCCGTCAGCGGAGTACGTGAGCGGGACCTCACCCATCGGGTGCCCCGCCTGCGCCATGCACGCCTGCAGTCGGTTGAACGCCGTCGTGTACTCCTGCAGCGTGACGACCCCGTCGGCGGTCTCGGCGGCCTGCTGCGGGGACGGCTCGGCGATCGTCGCCCGCTGCACCCACGACACCCAGACGGCGTAGTGCGCCGGCCCGGAGCCCGACAGCGTGACCGTGCTGTTGCCGGAGCCATCCACGGGGGTCATGCTCCACGACGTGCGGTCGACGTCCTCGGTCGAGGGCAGGCACGGGTCGCCGACATCCACGCGCGTCCCGTCGACCGCCACCCTGAGGTCCGCCCGGTCCAGGCACGTCCACGACACCGTGATCGCGTCGGCACCGCGCGGTCGGTCATCCAGCGTGATGGTCCGGTCGCCGTGCGTGACGAGGAAGGTCGGGGTCCCGAGCACCGTCGCGTGGTTGCTCTCCTCCACCTGGTAGCGCGCGGATGTCGCCAGCTGGCTCTCGACGGCGGCGTCCGGGTCTGCTCCGGGGAGCGCGGCCGCGGTCAAGCCGCCGGTGAGCCCGCCACCGACCACGAACGCCGCGAGGACGGCCAGCACCGTGGCCCGGGTCGGGCGTCGGCGCCGGACCGGAGTGGTGCCGGCAGCGCCGGTCCGGTCGACCTCGGCGACGAGCGCATCGCGCATCGCGGTCAGGCGTGGGGAGAAGTCGTCGTTCACAGTGCGCCTCCGAGGGGTTCCGCTGTGGCTGTGTACCGCTGGTGGAGCCGGGCCTTCGCCCGGTGGAGTCGGGACTTCACCGTCCCGGGCCGCACGCCGAGGACGGCGGCTGCCTCGCGTTCGCCGAGCCCCTCGAGCACACAGAGCGTCAGGACGCGCTGGTCGTCGAGCGAGAGCCGACCCATCGCGGCGACCGCGCCGCCGTCGGAGAACTGCTCTGCGGGGTCCGGCGCCGGTTCGGGCATGGGGAACCGGCCGAGGAAGGCACGGTGCCGACGAGTCGACCGGGTGACGTTGTGCGCCGTGTTCGTCGCCGTCACGAGGAGCCACGGCAGCAGGGAGTCGTCGACGAAACGGACGGTGTCCCGGCGGCGCCACGCCTCGAGGAACGTCATCGCGACGACGTCGTCCGCGTCGGCGACCGCCGAGGTCGGAACGAGGCCGACCGCGTGCCGCCGGAGCCTCGCGGCATGCCGGTCGAAGACCCTGCCGAAGGCCTGCCCGTCGCCCGCGAGGCTCAGGGCCCAGTCGGCCCGGTCCCCCGTGATCTGGTTCATGTCAGGTGGTGTCCGCAGACTGCCGACGGGTTCCCGGTCCGGCGTGTCGGACCGTCACCGGGCAGACGGGTCAGCCCCTGCCGTCGCTCCCGTGCTGTTCCGTGATCCGCTCCCCGGTCTGCGGGTCCCACCCGATCGTCCGCGGTTCGACCCGGCGCGGCCGACGCTCGGCCTTCGGGAACCACGGGCGGGCCGAGGGCAGGTAGGTCAGGACCGCGGCGACGCCGAGGGCGAGCGGCTCGATCATCGTCCAGCTGGGCTCCGCGAAGAAGACGGCGATCACCAGGTTGAGCACCGCGAAGGCGCTGACCAGCGCGAGCCAGAACCGGGCGGTCCCGGAGCCACGCGCCGTGCGCAGCGCGCCCCACGCGAGCAGCGCGCAGAAGCCGATCCCGAGCACCGCGCCGACCAGCCCGGCCGGCAGGATTGCGGGGTCCTCGCGGTCGAGCCGGACGATCCCGACGACGACGAGCACGGCCCGCACGGCGAGCACCGTCCACCAGATCGCGACCGCGACGGTCACGACCGTCGGCCGCCCCGCTCCACGCTGCTCCGACACGTCGTCCATGCTGCCCCCTCCGCCGGTCCCGGGGACGGCCCGGGTCACCTCTGCACCGCGAAGCTACCGGACCCGACGCGCTTCGACCCCGCACCCGACACGGAGACCGCGTGCTTCCCGACCGCCGTCGACGCCGAGACCGTCCAGGCGAGGGACACCCGACCACGACCGTCCGACGTCACACGACCGGCGACGCCCTGGTCGACCCGGAACAGCACGGACTCGCCGGCGCGGAAGCCCGAGGCGCTGAAGGTCACCCGCTTCCCGCGCTGCACGGTCGCTGCACTCGTCCCCACGGTGGTCGGGGCCGCGGTGGCCTCGGCGCAGGCGTCACCGGCCGTGCCCACGGGGACGGCCGAGGCGACGGTGCGACCACGGTCGTCACGGACGCCGTCGTCCTCGCGGACGGTCAGCGTGCCGACCCCGTCGCCGAGCACGGCGCCGCCCTGGGTGTTGCTCACGGTCATCGGGTAGCCGGTCGTCGGCGCGGTGGACGGGCGACGGTCGCCGAGCAGCGGCACGCTCACCGCCCTGCAGACCTCCCCCGGTCGGAACACCACGGGCTGCATGGTCGGGGTGAGGTGCTCGTCGTACACCTCGGACAGGTCGAAGTACGCGGTCGTGGTCTGCTGCGCGGGGCGCGAGAGCACGACGGCGGCGCGGACGGTGCCCCGGCCGGAACCCTCATCGACGGTGCGGTCGGCGATCCGGACCGTCGGACGGTCGACCACGGCGGGGTGCCCGACGGACGACGCCGGGAGCACCGACAGGTCGCTGAGCAACACGCCGCCGTTGCCCGCGGGGACGTCGACCGTGACCTCGCGCACCGCGGTCAGGTCGACGCCGGTGAAGGCGGTGAGCGGGACCTGCGCCTGCTGGAGCAAGGTCTTCCGCGGGGCGTTCCGTGACCCGGGCAGCCGCTGCCCGGAACGGCTGACGTCGGCGAGCCGCTGCGACGCGACGTGCCCGGCGGCGTCCCGCACGCGCAGCGTGACGTCGGCGTTCGTGCGCGATCCGTCGTCCGGTGCGATCCGGACGGACAGTGCCGAGAACCCGGACAGGTCGCCGCGGTCGGCGGGCACCGCGACGTGCACCTGGCCGCCGGTCGGGGTCCGGGTCGGGACGACGTGCAGCGAGGGGGTGGCGGGTACGGCCGGTGCGAGCCAGGCCGGCGTGAAGTCGGGTGCGTTCGACGACGACGCGACACAGGCGGGCAGTGCCGGCTTCGCCTGCACGTCCGTGGCGCTGGCGCACGTCGTCGCGGTGACCTGGCCGGTCGTCGTGACCGCCCGGTCAGCGGCGGCGAACAGCGCGAGGTCGCGGCGGCTCGCGCCGGGCAGCGACGCGCTGACCCGGAGGTCGGCCGACCCGAGTGCTGCCGGCTGCCGTCCGCTGCCGTCGAAGTACGGCAGGAACTGCTGCTCGCCGCCGAGCGTCAGTCGGAAGAACCCGCTGACCAGGCTCGTGCCGACGGCGGACTGCGCATCGGCGGACAGACGGGTGCTGGTCGACGACGACGTCCCGCACACCGGGTCGGTGTCGTCCCACCAGTCGTCCGACGAGGCCAGCGGGTACTTCCCCGGCGTCCACGTGGTGTTGAAGAAGTTGTGGTTCGCGCCCATCACGAGGATCGACGAACGGAGTACGTCGTCCCCGAACGCGGTACGGGAGTCGTCGAAGAAGTGCTGGCCCTGCAGGTCGGACACGTCACCGTCGCAGTACGGCAGGACGACGGCGGTGTCCGTGTCGGGCAGGGTCGTCCGCCCGAAGTCCGTCGGCGCGAGGGGCATCACGGCCCTGATGCCGAACGGCTGCGCGCGCTGCTCGTTGAGCAGGGCGGCGCGGACGACGCCGTCGCCACCGCGCGAGTGCCCCATGAGTCCGACGTCGCCGAGGTCGAGCCTGCCGACGAGCAGCGGTGACAGGCGCGGCTCGTGGCCGGCGTCCGCACGGCGGAGCAGGTCGAGGTGGTCGAGCACGAGCTGCCCGCGGGCGAGAGCTCCGCCGTCGTCGGCGTACGTGCCGTCGAGCGCGTTGATCGCGTTCGCGGAGACCGAGACGACGACGTAGCCGTTGCTCGCCAGCGCGGTCGCGGCGGCGTCGTAGCCGCGGTAGCTCGGGATCTCGGTCTGCCGACGGCCGCACGGCCACCCGGCGTTGCTCGGGGTCCCGCCCACGCAGGCCTCGTGCCGGCCGTGCAGGAACACGACCACCGGACGCTTCCCCGGGGCGTCCTCCGGCAGGAACACCGCGGCGCGCATCTCGCCTTTGCGGTTGCCCCCGAAGCCGCGCAGGGTCTCCACCTGGTCGCCGAGGTCGTAGTCGGCGCGCGCCACCGTGTACGGGCCGGCCGCTGCGGGATCCGCGTCGCTCGGCGCAGGAGCGTCGGACGGCGCAGGGGTCCCGGACGGCGCGGCCTGCGGGGCGTTCGGTGTGCCCGACGGCGCGGACGGGTCGACGTCGCTCGTCCACGCGAGCGACACGTCGTCGGCCCGGGCCACCGCGGGGTCGGTGGTGGTCACGGTCACCCGTCGTTGGTCGAGGCTCGTCCGGCCGACGCCCACGTCGTGTCCGTCGACCAGGAGCACGGGCGCCGCGGCCCGGATCGGCAGCGGTGCGTCGAGGTTGAGCGTGACGTCGTAGCCGCCTGCGGAGGGGGTCACGCTCCAGTCGTCGCCCTCCGCCACGGGGGCGACCACCGCCGCGACCGCGGGGGCGGCATGGGCGGGCGCGGCGAGCACGCACGTCAGGACGGCGGTCACCGCGAGGACAGTGGCGGATCGGATCGCGGACGATCGCTTCGTGTGTCGGGTCACGGTGCCTTCCCTGGCTCGGCCGCGGGGACACGCCCCCGCTGTCCGAAACCTAGGGGGCGCGGAGCACCCCGCGGATCATCCTGCGGGATGACGCGCGCCCGCCGTCCGGCCAGCTGGCCTGACAGAGGGGGCGACGCGACGGACGGGAGGCGCGGTGCCGGGCCGGCGCCGCGCCTCCCGTCCGCCACCGGGTCGCCGTGACGGCCCTGCGGTCAGGACCGACGGCGGCGCGCCAGGGCGGCGACCACGGACGCCAGGACGAGCACCCCGGCGAGCGCCGCCGAGCACCAGGCCACCACCCGGGCGGCCTGCGCCGCGTCGAACTGGCTGCGCGTCGCGACGAGCGCGAAGTCGCCGGAGTGCGCCCACGGGAACGCGGGTGCGAGCGGCCACGCGGTCCGCTCGGCCAGCACGGCGACGACGACCGCGCAGACGGCGAGGGCGGCCAGCACGAGCGCGGGCGTCTGTCGGCGGAGGCGGGAGCGCATCCGGGCAGGCTACCGGTGCGCCGGCGGGACGTCGCTCGTCGGGAGCGCCGGACCCGGTCGCCGACCAGACTGGTCACCGTGATCGAACACCTCAGTCTCCCCGCCCCGCTCGAGGTCCCCGACCGGGCGACGGTCCTGCGTCGCGCCACGTCGGACGACCTGGGTGCCATCGTGCGGCTGCTCGCCGACGACCCGGTGAGTGCCGGACGCGGTGACACGGCGGCCACGGACGACGTCGGGGCGTACGCGTCGGCGCTCGACGAGGTCATCCGCGACCCCGGTAACGACCTCCTCGTCGCGGTCGACGCCGACGGCTCCGTCGTCGCGACCCTGCAGCTGACACGCATTCCCGGCATGGCCCGTCGCGGCAGCACCCGGCTGCTGGTCGAGGCGGTCCGCGTGGCCAGCAGCCGTCGGTCCCTCGGGATCGGCGGCGGGCTGATGCGCTGGGTCGTCGACCGCGCGGCGCCCGAGCTCGGGGCGTCCCTCGTCCAGCTGACCTCGGACGCCGCGCGCGTCGACGCGCACCGGTTCTACCGGCGGCTCGGGTTCGTCGACTCGCACGTGGGGTTCAAGTACCGCCTCCCGACTGCGGACTGACGGCTGGTCAGACGGTCGCCTCCGTGTGCCGGACCTTGCCGACCACGACGTCGACGATGCCCGCCACGAGCGCGGCCGCGACGAACGCCAGGGACACCCCGAGCCCCAGCGGCAGCCCCTGCGCGTAGTCGCCCTTCGTGCTCGCGAGCGCCGAGTAGAAGACGCTGCCGACCGCCGCGATGCCGATCGCCGACCCGACGCGGGCGCCGACCTGGATGAGACCGCCGGCCGAGCCGCCCTGCTCCACCGGGACCTCGGAGAGCGTGAGCGTCTGGTTCGGCGAGATCGTGAGCCCGGAGCCGATGCCCCCGACCAGGAGCGGCAGCACCAGCCACCAGCCGAGGTTCGGTCCGTAGTGGTTCGCGACCACCCACACGACACCGCCGAGCCCGATGAGGACCAGGACCGTGCCGACGACGATGAGCTGCCGGCCGAATCGGTGCACGACCCGTCCACCGATCGTCGAGGCGACGCCGGAACCGATCGCGAAGGGCACCGAGGCCAGGCCGGCGAGCAGCGCCGAGTAGTGCAGGCCGGACTGCAGCGCGAGCGTCAGGACGAAGAACAGCGGGGTGAAGCCGGCGAAGTAGACCGTGGCCAGGCCGACGCCGAGCGAGAACGACCGACGGCGGAAGAGCCCGAGGTCGATGACCGGCTCCTTCGTCCGGCCGTAGCGGCGCTCCCAGAGCACGAACAGGACGGCGAACACGACTGCGGCGACGACCAGCCACCACTTCGCGTTGCTCTTCCACTGCTCCGACTGCACGAACGGCAGCAGCAGGGCGACCACCGCGGCACCGAGCAGCACGATGCCGACCGGGTCGAAGTCGTGCCGGCGACCGCGTTCCTTCGTCGCCGCGGCGGGCAGGTAGCGGAAGGCCAGGAGGATCGTGACGAGTCCCACGGGCAGGTTCACGAAGAAGACGAAGCGCCAGCCGTTCTCGGTGCCGAACGCGGTGATGAGCAGCCCGCCGATCAGGGGGCCGATCGCGGTCGCGATGCCGACGGTGGCACCGAACAGCCCGAACGCGGTGCCGCGCTCCTTGCCGCGGAACAGCTGCTGGATGAGCGCTGTCACCTGGGGTGTGAGCAGACCGCCCGCGAAGCCCTGCACGAGGCGGGCGATCACCAGGACGAGCCCGTTCGGGGCGAACCCGCAGAGCGCACTCGCGACCGTGAACAGTCCGACGCCGATGACGAACATCCGCCGTCGGCCCGAAGCGTCGCCGAGACGACCGCCGGGGACGAGCAGCAGGCCGAACGCCAGGGCGTAGCCGGACAGGATCCACTGCACGGCCTCGGGCGAGGCGCCGGGCAGGCCGCTCGAGATCGACTGCAGTGCGACGTTGACGATCGACACGTCGAGCAGCACGATGCCGCCGCCGAGCAGGCAGATGACGAGCGCCTTCCAGCGGTTCGGGTCCGGCTCGTCGCCGCCACCCCCAGGGCCGCCGCGCCGGTCGGCAGGCTCCTGCTGGGTGGACGACTGCTGGGTGGACGACTGCTCGGTGGTCGACTGCTCGGTGGGGTGCTGCTCGGCCTGCTCCACCTCGGGGTGCTCGGCGGTCGCGGCGTGGTGCGCGGTGTGGTGCGCGACGGTGGGAGCCCCATCGGGCTCGACGGATCTGCGGTGTTCGGCTGCCATGACGATCCCACGCTAGGCCGACCCCTCCCCGCGGTCCGCAGGATGTGCGGTCGCTGTCCCCCACTGCCCCAGACTGGGCCGATGGACACCTGCCCGTTCTGCCGCATCATCGACGGCAGCACCCCCGCGACGTGGGTCGAGCGCGAGGAGCACGCGGTCGCGTTCGCACCCCTGCCCGACTCGGCCCTCGCCCCCGGGCACACCCTCGTGGTGCCGGTCGCGCACACCGCGGACCTGCTGAGCGCCGACCCCACCTCGCTCGCCGCGTGCACGGCGCTCGCGCGACGGGTGGCCCGCGCGATGCGGGGCGCCCTCGACGCGACCGGCACCGTCCTGCTGCAGGCCTCCGGCGCCGACGCCGGGCAGAGCGTGCCGCACCTGCACTTCCACGTCGTGCCGTGCTGGTCGGACGACGGTACGACGCACTGGCCCGCGCGGCGGTCCGCACACGTCGTCGACGGCGACCCGTACGCGGCGGTCGCGTCGATGTTCGAGTAGCACGGTCCGCCGATGTCATCCCGCAGGAGCACGACGGTCCTCCTCTGAGACGATCCCCGCGCCGGCGCGGTCCGCTGTGATCAGAGCACACACCACGAAAGGCCCGACATGCCCCGCACCACCACGACCGTCCTGACCGTCGGCGCGCTCGCGCTCGCCGCGGTCGCCCTGACCGGCTGCTCCGCCCTCGGCGACGCCGCGCACGACCGCCTGACCTCCGAGGCGTCCAGCCGCGCCGACCTGGAGTCCGCTCCCGCGTGGCTGCCGGACGACGCGACGGCCATCACCTCCGTGACGGGCACCGGCGGCGGTCCCTCCGACACCGCACCGACGACGCTGGTCTTCACGAGCCGTGCCGGCGTGACCGCGGACGGCTGCCGGACCACCCCGCGGAAGTCGGCGCCGACCATGGACGCCGACGGCGCACCCGACGTCTACGAGGCGACGTCCGTGCTGCAGTGCGGCGGGTGGTCGATGACCGCGAAGGGCGACCGCTGGGTCGCGTGGACGCCGAACCCGGGCGACGGCGGGTCCTGAGCATGCCCCGTCACCGCGGCCGGCGTCGGCGAGGCGACCACCGCCTCCCGTTCCGGCTCCTCGTCGAGGACCCCGCCACCGTCTCGGTCGCCGCGCTGTCCGCCGGGCTCGGCGCCCTGGTGGTGACCGGGGCGGCGGCCGCACGGCGGATCGTCGAGCTCGGGGACCGCACCGGGTCGAGCGCCACGGTCGCCCTCATCCTGCCCGTCGTGGCGTGGGTGTTCATCGGGGTCGCGCTGTACGTCAGCGCCGTCGTCGCGTCGAACACCTGCGCGACCGTGATCGCCGGCCAGACCCGGTCCCTCGCCCTGCAGCGCCTGCTCGGCGCGACCGGCGCCCGGCTCCGCCGGCAGGTCACCCGGACCGGTCTGGTCAGCGGACTCGTCGGTGCCGTCGTCGGGACCGTGCTCGGCACGCTCGTCGCCGACGCCGCCCTCGCCGTCGCTGCCGCGGCCGGGACGCTCCCGCCGCTCGGCGTGCTCGCGCCGCCGGCACTCCTGCCGGTCGGGCTGCTCGTCGCCGCGATCACCACGCTCGCGTTCCGCATCGGTTCGCGGGCGGTCCTCGCCATCCCGCCGCTGCGCGCGCTCGAGTCCGGTGTCGAGCCGCCGCCCGGCACGACCCGGTCCGTGGGACGCACGGTCACCGCCGCGGCGCTCTTCCTGTCGGGCGCCACGGGACTCGGCGTCGCCGTCGTCCTCGGGGCGTCGACCGTCGACGCGCTGCTGCTCGCCGTGGGCTGCGGTGCCCTGTCGTTCACCGGGGTCGTCGTCGCGTCGCCGGTCCTGCTGCCCGCCGTCCTCCGCCTGGTGGCTGCCGCGACCGCCCGCTCGGTCGTCCCCGCCATGGCCGCGCGCAACTCCCTGCGTGCACCGAGGCGGACCGCCCGTGCGACCGTCGGCCTGCTCATCGCCGTCACGCTCATGGCGACGTTCGCGGTGGGCTTCGCGACGTACGCGAGCATGCTCTCGCAGCAGGCCGCCGGCGACCCGGAGTACTACCGCGGCATCGAGGAGCAGTTCGACCAGCTGGCGGTCATGTTCACCGGTCTCGTCGGCGCTGCCGGGGTCATCGCCGCCGCCGGCGTGGTCGCGGTCACCGCGCTGACGATCGCGCAGCGCGGCCGTGAGCTCGGCCTGCTCCGGGTGGTGGGCGCGACCCGGCAGCAGGTCCGCGCGCTCGTGCTCGTCGAGACGGCGATCACCATCGCCGTGGCCGTCGTGCTCGGCGTCCTGCTCGGCACGGCCTACGGCTGGGCGGGGGCGTACACGCTGCTCGGGGCCACGAAGGGTGCCACGCTCATCGCCCCCGTCGTGCCGGGGTGGCTGGTGGTCGTCGTGCTCGTCGGGGCGTCGGCGACCGGGCTCGCCGCCGCGCTCGGTCCGGCCGCACGGGCCGTCCGGGCAGCCCCGGTGGCGGCGCTCCGGTACGAGTAGGCGGAGCGGGACCGGGGCGGCTGGACGGCTGCGGCGGTGCGAGCGCTAGAACCAGCGGAGCAGGAGCTGCTCCACGACGTTCCGCGCGATCCCCAGTGGTCCGGCGACGGGCTCGCCGGAGTCCCGCCCCACCGCGCGGAGCAACGCGTCCTGCGCGGCCCGGTGGTCGTGCCGCTCGTCCTCGGACCACGACTCCGGCGGGGTCGTCCGGGCGGTGCTGACGGCCTCGACACGCGCCGCTCCGTACCGGAACCCGACGGGTCGCGGGGCGGACTCGATCATCGCGGCGACGCGCTCGTGGGAGTACGTGTCCGTGCACCCCGTCGCGCGTCGGACCAGGTCCGTCAGCCCGCGCAGGCCGGCCTCCGACGACACAGACCGCACCTGCACGATCCGCGCGCGGCTGCACAGGTCGTACAGCAGGCCCTCGTCGACCGCCGTCACCGGTCGCCGCCCCGACCGGAGCCGACCGCCGTCACCGGTCCTCGCCCGGGTCGGAGCCCGCGGCCCGGCGGACGAGGTCGCGGAGCCGTTCCTCGACGTCGTCGGTCCACTCGACGACCGCGTACGAGGTGGCCCACATCGCGCCGTCGTCGAGCGCCGCGTCCTGCTGGAACCCGACCGTGGCGTACCGGGACCCGAACTTCGCGGCCGGCTGCACGAACGTCACCACCTTGCCGTCCCGGGCGTACGACGGGAAGCCGTACCAGGTCTTCGGTTCGAGGTGCGGCGCGACCTCCGTCACCAGGACGTGGAACCGGGAGGCCAGGGTCCGGTCGAAGCCGGTCAGCTGTTCGATGGCGACGGTGCAGGCCTCGCGTTCGGCGTCCCGCTTCGCCGCACCCTTCAGACCCCTCGTCGCCCGGCGCTCGTCGGCGGCCTGCTGCATCGCGGCGCGTTCCGCCTCGCTGAACACGGTCCCCATCTCGACTCCCTCGTCAGGGGCGGTGCGTCCACCGCCGTCCTCGGCCGGTGCCACGCGGAACCGGTCACCGAGCATCATGCCGCACCCACGGCGAGCGCGGCGGTCGCACCGAGGGTCAGCCGGTCACGGGGTCCGTGCCGCTCCGACCTCGGCCGTCGCCCGCTCCCGGAACCGCTCCGCCGCCGGGGTCGGCACGCGGTCGAGCGTTCCGTCCGCCGCCTCCTCGAGCCGGACGAGCCCCATGCGGCGCAGGTACGGCGTCTTCCGGTCGCTCGCCGCGCGGTCGGCCACGACGTCCGCCGGCAGCACGAACTCCTCGACGTTCCGCCCACCCGCCGCGTACGACCAGTCGACGAAGTCGAAGAGCGGCCACCAGGTGAACCCGCGCAGGTCGACGCCGTCCGCCACGAGCCCGCGCACCGCGTCGGCTGCGTCCGCGACCCAGGCCGAGCGACGGTCGTCGTCGCCCTCGATCGAGGTCTCGGTGACGACCATGGGGATCCCGTACCGGTCGTCGAACCGACGGAGGGCCTCGACGAGCCCGGCGGTCCACCGGTCGTGCGCGTGCTGGACGACCCGGCCGTCCTCGACCGTGAGCTGCCGCGGCGTGAGGTCCGGGTAGTAGTTCACGCCGAGCAGGTCGACGGCGACCGCGCCCTCCACCAGCGCCCGCAGCGCGGTGGGTGTCGCCCCGTGGTCGAGGAGCCAGTCGTGCGCGGGGTGCTCTGCCGTGACCCGTCCGAGCACCAGGTCGGTCGGGACGGTCCCGAGCAGCTCGAGCAGGGCTGCCTCCGCCACCACCGCGGTGCCGCCGTCCACCGGTCGGACGAGCGTGCTCGCCTCGACGTGCACGATCACGGCCTGCGGGTTCGCCGCCCGGACGGCGCGGACGGTCCGCTGGATGCCGTCGACGATGCCGAGCACCACCCGGGTCCACCCGTCCCACCCGGTGAGGCCCGGGGGCCACACGCCCCGCAGCCCGGCGAACGAGGCCGTCGTGATCGGTTCGTTGAGGGGGGTGACGTGGTCGACCACACCGGCGTACCGCCGGGCGAAGGCCTCCGCGAACTCGGCCACGACCGCCGGGTACCGCGGGTCGGCGAACGAGTCGTCGAGCCACGTCGGTGTGCCGTAGTGCACCAGGTCGGCGATGACCGTCACCCCGCCGGCCGCGGCGTGCGGCAGGCGCTCGTCGAGCTCCGACCAGTCGAAGCGGCCGGGTCCGAGGTGCACACGGGGCCAGTCGACGCCGTACCGCAGCGCCGTGGCGCCGAGGTCACGGACCGCGTCGAGGTCGCTCCGCCACGCTCGGTCGTGCCCGGTCAGCGCGTGCTCGTCGAGCGGCGCCATCGCGAACCGGGCCGGCGGGTGCACGCAGGTGTCCTCGATGCCGAGCGCCCAGGTGAACGTGCCGCGGGCGAAGGCGGACGGGCCGGTCACTTCAGCCCCGAGGTGGCGACACCGGCGACGAAGTACTTCTGCGCGAAGAAGAACCCGACGGCGATCGGCAGCAGCGAGATCACCGCACCGGCGAGCAGGACCGCGTGGTCGGTCACGTGCGCCCCGCCGAACAGCGTCAGTCCGGCGGGCAGCGTCAGCATGTCGTTCGACGTGCTCACGACGAGCGGCCAGAGCAGGTCGTTCCACAGGGCCATGCCGTTGAGCACGGCGACGGTCGCGATCGCGGGCTTCGCCAGCGGCAGGATCACCTGCCAGTAGATCCGCCAGTGCCCGGCGCCGTCGATGCGCGCCGCCTCGTCGAGCTCCGGCGGGATGTCGATGAAGAACTGCCGGAACAGGAAGATCCCGAACGCGCTCGTCGCCCGCGGGATGATCAGCCCCTGGTAGGTGTTCAACCAGCCGAGGTGGAACAGCTCGACGAACACCGGGATGAGCGTCACCTGGAACGGCACCATGAGCGTCGCGATGACGAGCACGAACGCCACGTTCCGCCCGACGAACCGCATGCGGGCCAGTGCGTACGCGCACATCGAGTCGAAGAGCAGCGTCAGCACGGTCGTGACGACGGTGAACACGAACGAGTTGAGCAGCAACCGCAGGAACGGCAGTTGCGACCACACCCCCTGGTACCCGTGCAGCGTGATGCTCGTCGGGAACAGCGAGGCGGGGTGGCCGAACAGGTCGGCCTCGGACCGGAACGACCCGCTCACCATCCAGACGAACGGCACGAGCGCGAACACCAGCCCGATGCCGAGGTACACCCACTTCAGGACGGAGCCGGTGACGACGAGGCCGCTCCGACGACCGTGTCGCCGGGCGCGTCGGTCGGGGTCCGGCCGGGAGGCACGGGTCGGCTCCGCCACGGGCGGTCGCCGGGTGAGCGCGTCAGTCGACATCGTCGTAGCGGAACAGTCGGAGCTGCAGGAGCGAGATGAGCATGATGATCACGAAGAGGACCCAGGAGATGGCCGACGCGTAGCCGGTCTGGTAGTCGACGAAGCCGTCGCGGTAGAGCAGGTTCACGAGCGAGTCGGTGGCGAACACGGGTCCGCCGCCGGTCATCACGTAGACGAGGTCGAAGACCTGGAACGACTGGATCGTCAGGATCATCGACGTGAAGAGCAGGGTCGGGCGGATGCTCGGCAGCGTGATGCGCCAGGTCGTCTGCCAGCGGTTCGCGCCGTCGAGCTCGGCCGCCTCGTACCGTTCTGCGGGGACGCCCTTGAGCCCGGCGATGAACAGGATCATCGCGAAGCCGATGCTCTTCCACACCGACACGAGGATCACGGTCGGCAGGGCGAGCGAGGTGGACTGCAGCCAGGCGACGCTCGGGAGCCCGAACAGTGCGGTCAGGCCGCCGACGAGCCCGATGTCGGGGTCGAGCAGGAACTTCCAGACCAGGCCGATCGTGACGAGCGACACGATGGTCGGGAAGAAGAACACCGACCGGACGATCCGGTTGAGCAGGGTGTCCCGCTGCAGCAGGAGCGCGGCCACGAAGCCGAGCACCACGAGCAGGACGACGGAGACGACCGTGTACTCGAGCGTCACGCGCAGCGCGTTCCAGAACTGCGGGTCGCGGGTGAGCTGCACGTAGTTCCCGAGGCCGACGAACTGCTGCGATGCGGCGCCCACCGTCCAGTCGAAGAACGAGTAGTACAGCGACCGGAGGATCGGGAACAGGACGAACACGCCGAGGATGAGCAGTGACGGCGCCATGAAGAGCCAGGCCGGCTGGAAGCGGCGCGCTCGACGGCGGGTGGGGCGCGCCTCCCGGCCGGTGGCGGAGGCGGGGGCCCCGTCACGCGCACCGCGTGACGGGGCCGACCCGAGGAGTTGGTCGGTCACTTGCTGCAACCCGTCAGGCCGTCGATGGTCGACGCGGCCTCCTTCGTCGCGTCGGCGACCGAGGTGCCGCGGGTGATCTTGCCGATCATCGGCACGTAGGCGTCGGAGTCGACCTTCGTGGCGTTCTCGACGTGCGGCAGGTACAGCCGGGCGTCGCCGACCTGGCTCGCGAACACCGACACCGTCGGGTCGGCCTGCAGCTTCGCGTCGTCGGTCAGGTCGGTGCGGAGCGGCGGGAAGCCGGTCTGCAGCGAGAACTTCTGCTGCGCGGTCTTCGACGTCCAGTAGGCCAGGAACTGCTGCGCCTGCTCCGGGTACTTCGTCTTCGCCGAGATCGACAGCGGCGCGATCGACCCGAGCGTGCTCGACTTGCCGTCGACGCCGACCGGGACCTTCACGATGCCGAGGTCGATCCCGGCGCTCTCGTACCCGGACGCGGCCCACGGTCCGTTGATCTCCATCGCGGCCTTGCCGGCGGAGAACAGCGAGTCGGCTTCGGCACCGGTGAGCCCGACCGGGCTGACCCCGTCCTTCGCCACCAGGTCACCCCAGGTCTCGAGGCCCTGCTTCGACGCGCTCGTCTGGACGGCGCTGCAGCCCTTGCCCGTGACGATGTCGCCGCCCTCGAGCCACTGCAGGACCGGCCACATCTGGATGGTCTGGTTGTCGGCGAGCGCGATGCCGTACTTCCCACCGGTGGTGAGCTGCTTCGCGTCGGCCGCCATCTCCTGGACGGTCGTCGGCGGGTTCGCGATGCCGGCTTCCTGGAAGAGCTTCTTGTTGTAGTACAGGCTCAGCGTCGCGAAGTTCGCGGGGACGCCGTAGAGCTTGCCGTCGTAGGTGAACTCGTCGACCGTCCCGGGGGCGAACTGCGCGGTGTTGATCTTGCTGTCACCGCTGCCGGTCATCGTGATGGGCAGCACCGAGTTCGTCTTCACGTACTGCGCGACGGCGTTCGGGTCCGAGCTGACCGCGGCGACGTCGGGGCCCTGTCCGGTGAGCCACGCGGACGGCAGCTTCTGCTGGATGGTGTCCCAGGGCTGGACGGTCATGTCGACCTTGATCTTCGGGTGGGCCTTCTCGAAGTCCTGCACGATGGTGGCGTAGCCGGGGCGGTCGCCGCCGGTGAAGCCGGTCCAGACCTTCAGGGTGACGGGGCCGTTCGTGCTCGCGGATCCCCCGGCCGAGCAGCCGGTCAGGACGAGGGCGAGGGCGGCGGCCCCGGAGACGACCGCGAGGGTCGTGCGCGTGTGCTTCATCGTTGTAACGCTCCTTTGCGTCGCAGGGGTGCGCGGGTCGGTGTTCGGTGTCGGACGGTGCGCTGTGGTGGATGGGGAGAGGATGAGCTCAGGGGGCGGGGGACCTCGCGTCGTCGTCGCAGCCGCAGGAACCGCGGAGGACGACCTCGACGGGCAGCTCGGTGTGCTGCCCCGTCGTGCTGGGGGTGCGACGGTCGACCAGGTCGAAGAGGCGCTCGGTGGCGATGCGCCCCATCTCCTCGGCCGGCACCCGCACGGTGGTGATGCCCGGGGTGGTGACCCGGGCGAGTCCGAAGTCGTCGAACCCGACCACGGAGACGTCGTCGGGTACTCGGATGCCTGCTCGGCGCAGGACCCGCAGGCCCCCGACGGCCATGTCGTCGTTGGCGAAGACGATGCCGTCGTGCTCGGCGCCGGACGCCAGGACCTGCTCGACCGCCGCGGCGCCGGACGCCTCGGACAGGTCGCCCTCGACGACGGCGACGTCGGACAGTCCGTGCGTGTCCGCGGCCCGGAGGAACCCGTCGCGCCGGTCGATGCCGGTCTGGTGGTCGAGCGTGCCGGTCACGTGCAGGAGCCGACGTCGGCCGTGCACGGTGACCAGGTGCTCGACGAGCCGTTCGGTCGCGGTGACGTCGTCGATGCCGACCGACACGGCACGTTCCAGGTGCGGGTAGTTGCCGATGAGGACCACGGGCAACCCGCTCGCGACCAGGGTCTGCACGTGGTCGTCGTCGATCGCGGCGCTGGTGACGATCGCACCGTCGGCGGTCCGGGACCGCATCACCCGCTCGTACGCGACACCACCCGAGGACGTGTCGGCGTTCGTGGAGACGATCACCTGGGCGTCGTGGGCGTTCGCCGCGGTCGACATGCCGGTGAGCACGTGCATGAAGTACAGGTGGCCGAACACGTGCGTCGACGAGTTCGGCACGATGAGGGCGACCGCGTCGGCACGCTGACTGCGCAGGGCCCGTCCGGCCGAGCTCGGCACGTAGCCGAGTTCGTCGGCAGCCTGCTTGACGGCGGCCCGTGTCTTCTCGCTGATCCGCTCGTGACCGGAGAGTGCCATGCTCGCGGCGGCCGAGGTCACCCCGACCGCGGCGGCGACGTCCTTCAGGGTCACGGACTTGGACACGGGGCGCCTCCTCGGAGTGGACGGGGCGGTTGTTTTATCGATTAACCGCTGCGGACAGTCTGCACCTGCTGAATCGATTGAGCAAGTGTTGTTGTGCGGCCGGACGGGAGGCGCGTGGCGGGACCGCCCCGCGCCTCCCGTCCGGCACCTGGATCAGTTAAAGCGGAACACCTGCGGCGCCTGGCCGTTGCAGTCGTACAGCTGCAGCGGCGTCTGGTTCGCGGTGTTGCCCGACGGGACGTCGAGGCACCGACCGGACTGCGGGTTCAGTACCGAGCCGTTCGCCTGCGGCACCCACTGCTGCCCACCGACCCCGTTGCACGTGTACAGCTCGAGGTGCGTGCCGTTCGCCGTCGCGTTGCCGTCGAGGTCCAGGCAGCGCCCGAGCGTGCGGATCGTGTGGTCGTTCGCGTTGTACGCCCACTGCTGGTCCGTCGTCTGCTCGTCGGTCAGCAGGGTCTGGCAGTCGAACACCTGCACCTGCTGCCCGTTCTGCTGCAGGTCGTTGCCCGCCACGTCGACGCACTTGCCGCCGATCGTGCCGATCGGCACCGCCGCGACGAACTTCTGCGCGGCGTTGCCGTTGCAGTCGTAGAGCTGCAGCGCGGTGCCGTTCGCGGTGTTGCCGGACGGATCGTCGAGGCACCGACCGGACTGCGGGTTCTTGATCGACCCGTCGGGCTGCACGATCCACTGCTGCCCGCCGACGCCGTTGCAGTCGTAGAGCTCGACCTGGGTGCCGTTCGCCGTGCCGTTGCCGTTCGCGTCCAGGCACCGTCCGAGCGTGCTCAGCGTGTGCACTCCGTACACGCTGCCGAGCCAGTGCTGGTCGGCGGCGAGGGTCCGGCAGTCGTAGAGCTGCACGACCGCGGTGTTGCCGCCGGTGTCGTCACCGGCGACGTCGATGCACTTGCCGCCGGGGCCGGTGGTGAACGCGCCGGGTCCCCCACCCGTCGAGACACCCTGGTAGCCCTGCGCGACGATGTTCGCCTGCACCGCGTCGTCCGCAGCGTCGGTCGAGTACCCGGTGGTCATCACGCCCTCGAAGAACGACTGCATGCCGCGGTTCGAGTTGTCGCCGCCCGCGCCGAGCACGATCGAGCCCTCGAGCTTCATCGGCGTGTAGCCCTGACCGTCGGCGTCCCTGTCCGTCGGCAGCGCACCCTCGTACCACTTCGACAGCGAGCCGCCCTGCGAGTCACCGCCCTTCAGCGCGAAGTTCGCGACGCCGTCGTTCTTGAGGAGCGCGGTGACGAACTTGCTCGCGTTGCCGGTGTTCGCCGTGTTGATCGCCGTCTTCCCCTCGTAGACGCCGTTCTCGATGTCGGCCTGCACCCAGGGCCCGCGGCCCGCGCTGCCCTTGCCGTTGAGCATCGACAGGTTCAGGGCGTCCATGTGCCCCTTGCCGGTGTCCTTCGCCTGGGTCTCGACGTTGCCGAAGTCGGAGCAGCAGCCGTGGTTGACGTTCGTGCCGCTCGCGACCTCGTACATCGACTCCGGACTGGCCCCGCGCGCGGTGCCCTTGGCGACCGTGCTCGAGATCCGGTAGGCGACCTGCTGCGGCATGAACACGCCGTAGGCCTTGTGCCCGGCGACCGTGACCGGCAGCGCAGCGGCGTCGGCGGCGTGGTTCGCGGGTCCCGCGTCCCCGGCGCCGGCGACCGTCAGGTCGTTGTGGTTGCTGGTCTGGTCGTAGATCTTCGGGATCGTGCACGTCGTGCCGGAGCAGAAGGCGTCCTGCGTCGCGGCGTTCGCGTACCCGCCCGCGGCGAGGAGCCCGACGTCGGTGGTCGCCCCGTCCGAGGCGCGCTGCACCTGGTAGAGCGGCCCGTTGTAGGCGGCGAAGAGCGCCCGGGTGGAGCTGTACGCGGCGACGCACGCGGTACCCGCGCCGCCGTAGGTGTCGCAGGGGCCGTTCGTGGCGGCGGAGGCGGTGCCGACGCCGAACGTCGTGGCGAAGAGGCTGCCCGTGACGAGTGCGAGGGCGCCGAGTGCGGCGGCGACCGTGCGCCGTCGTCGTGGGGATGGTCTGGTGGTGCGCATGGTGGAGCGGTTCCTTCCGAGCGTCGTTGCTGAGATGGCGGTCGTGAGCATCGGCGAACGATGCTTAAACGATTAAACAGATCATACGCGACGGAGCACGTCCGGGCCAGTGCCGATGGCCGATCAGCGACGGCCGACGCGGCTGCGACCCGGGCGCTTGCCTGCTCGTCTCGGCTCGACCACTCCGCGGGACCGACAGACCCCGCCGGTCGGTCGCCGGAGAACCGTCGCCCTGCCGTACCACTCGTGCAGCCGTGCCCCTTCCCCGGGGGCCACGGACGCCGTATGGTTTCCAGCGTTGTAAACGCGGCCGCCGAACCGGGCGACCGTGGTCACGGCCGTCGAACGGCCCGATGGACGACGTCGTCCACGAGGAGCACACTTGCGCGCCAACCCCGTCCGTTCCCGAGGGCAGCGCCGTGCGCTGTCCTCGGCCCTCGTCGCCGCGACCGCGCTGAGCATGCTCGGCCTCACGGCGCTCCCCGCCGCCGCGGACCCCGCGGCCGCCCGCACCGTCGTGTCCGGCCAGGCCCGGTTCGAGGTGCTCTCCCCCACCCTGATCCGGACCGAGTACGCCGGGGACTCGCGGTTCACCGACGGCAGCACGTTCAACGTCGTCGGCCGCGACGACTTCGCGCCGACACGGTTCACGAAGACCGAGCAGGACGGCTGGCTGACCATCGACACCGGGGCGATGCAGGTCCGGTACGAGGAGGGCTCGGGCCCGTTCACGCAGGACACCCTGCAGACCAGCCTGACCCTGCCGTCGGGGCAGCACGTCACCGGGACGCCGTGGGTCACGAAGCCGACCCCGTCCTGCACGATCGGGACGCTGTGCGAGGCCGAGGCGCTCGGGCTCAGCGGCCTCTCGCTCGCCACCGACCACGGCGGCTACACCGGCGCCGGGTTCGCCGCGGGCTTCGAGTCCGTCGGCAACGCGGTGTCCTTCACCACCACCGCGTCGACGACCGGCTCGTACGACCTCGCCCTCCGCTACGCGAACAGCCAGGGCGGCGACGGCAAGGTCGCCACCCGGACGCTCACCGTCACCGTCGACGGCGGGACTGCGCAGACGATCAGCCTCGCCCCGGGTGCGGACTGGGACGACTGGCGGACCACCACGGCCGCGGCACTCGACCTGACCGCCGGCACGCACACCGTCCGCATCGAGCGGACCGCAGGCGACTCCGGGCAGGTGAACGTCGACAGCCTGGCCCTCGTGCCGAGCGGCGCCGCCTACCCGGCGCCGTCGACCGCCGCCGGTGGGCAGGACTGCGCCTTCGGGGTCGTCTGCCAGGCCGAGGACGCGGCGTTGACCGCTCCCGCGGACACGGCCACGAACCACAACGGCTTCGCCGGCACCGGCTTCGTCGCCGGGTTCGAGCGCAGCGGCGCCCAGCTGACCGTGCACGTCACCGGCGTCCCGACGGCCGGCGACCACGTCCTCCAGGTCCGCTACGCCAACGGCTCCGCGACCGTCCCGACGCTGACCGCCGCGCCCGCGGGCCAGGCGGCGACCACGGCCGAGCTGCCGAGGACGAGCGGCTGGGACGACTGGAACACGGTGTCCGTCCCGGTGCACCTCGCCGCGGGGACGAACGACGTGGTGATCGGCTGCCCGACCGTCGCGGCGAACTGCAACGTCAACTTCGACACGGTGGCCGTCGTCGACACCGCATCGCCGGTGCTCGCGGCGCACGCCCCGCTCGGCGGGTACCGCCGCGACCTCGACACCGCGAACGGGTCCGTCAAGACCAACCCGGGCCTGCTGTACCAGGACGGTTGGTCGCTCCTCGACGACAGCGCCTCGGCCGGGTACGACCCGACGACGGACACCGTCACCCCCGCCGGTGACCACGGCGGGAAGCCGTACCAGGACGGCTACGTCTTCGGCTACGGCTCCGACTACCGCCACGCACTCCAGGAGCTCGCGGTCCTGACCGGACCGACGAAGCTCCTCCCCCGCTGGGCGTACGGCGTCTGGTACTCCGAGTACTACGACCGCTCGCAGGCCGACTACCTGGCGATCGCGAAGCGCTTCCGCGACGAGGGGGTCCCGGTCGACGTCATGGCGATCGACACGGACTACAAGACCGGCAGCACGACGAACGAGGGCGACAGCAAGTGGGACGGCTGGTCGGTCGACCCGGCCCGCATCCCGGACATGACCGGGCTGCTCGCCGACTGGCACGCCGAGGGCATCCACAACACCCTGAACATCCACCCGTCGATCTCGAGCAAGGACCCGAAGTTCGCGCAGGCGCAGGTCACCGCGAAGGGGAAGCTCACGAAGGGCGACGGCGACCGCTACCTGTTCGACTGGTCGGACCCCGACCAGCTCAAGGCCTACTTCGACCTGCACACGTCGATGCAGCCCGAGGGCGTCGACATGTGGTGGCTCGACTGGTGCTGCAGCGAGAACTCGAAGTACTCGGCGAACGGCGTCACCCCCGACGCCTTCATCAACCAGCAGTACGCGAAGGCGACGAACGAGGCCCTCGGCGGCCGCGGCCTGGCGTTCTCTCGGGCGTACGGCTCGCTGACCGCGGGCGGCTACGGCAACCCGCAGGCGGTCCCGACCGGGCCGTGGGCGGACAAGCGCACCACGGTGCACTTCACCGGCGACACCACGTCGTCGTGGGACATGCTCGCGGCCGAGGTCGGGTACACCCCGGGTGAGTCCGCAGCGACCGGCCTCGCGTCGATCAGCCACGACATCGGCGGTCACAACGGTGCGCAGTACGGCATCGAGGGCGCCGAGCCGGGCACGACCCAGCTGCCCGAGGACCTCTACGCCCGCTGGGTGCAGCTCGGGACCTTCCAGCCGATCGACCGCCTGCACAGCAACCACAGCGACCGGCTGCCCTGGCAGTACCCGGCCGCCGCGAACGCGTCGGCGAAGCAGTTCCTGAACCTCCGCGAGGACCTGCTCCCCCTGACGTACACCCTCGCCGCCCAGGCGACGGCGACCGGCACCCCGATCCTGCAACCGCTCTACCTGCAGTACCCCGAGGCGCAGCAGTCCTACGCCCAGGCCGGCTCCGAGTACCTGTACGGCGCGGACGTCCTCGTCGCCCCGGTCACGACCGCGAACGACGCGGACACCGGCACCGCCACCCGCTCGGTGTGGTTCCCGGCCGGCAGCTCCTGGACCGACTGGTTCACGGGGAAGACCTACGCCGGTGGCACCACCGCCGACGTGACGACCGGACTCGACAGCATGCCCGTGTTCGTGAAGAGCGGTGGGATCGTCCCGACCCGCTCGCACCACGTCGCGAACGACGCGGCACCGCTCGACGCCGTCACCCTGACGGTGGCGACCGGCGCGGACGGCGCCTTCGACCTGTACGAGGACGCCGGTGAGGGCGCGACCAGCACGGCGGACGTGCGCGGGAAGGCGGCGGCGAGCAGTGCCTCCACGGCCGTCCGCTACACGCAGCAGGCGACCGGCGGCACGCTCGACATCGCCCCGGTGGACGGCACGTTCACGGGCCAGGTGCAGGACCGTTCGTGGACCGCGACCTTCCGCGACGCGGACCGTCCGCGCACCGTGACCGTCGACGGCCGTCCGGTCGCCGACACGGCGTGGAACTACGACGCCGCCACGCGCACGATCAGCGTGCCGGTCGACGAGCGGTCCGTGACCGAGCACACGGTCGTGCGGTTCAGCAGCGAGGCAGCCGCGACCCCGACGCTCCGGGTCGCGGACCCGCAGGTCGCCGCGGGTGCCGTGCAGACCGTGACGGGTGCGGGCTTCCCGGCCGACACCGACGTGGCGCTCGCCACCACGCCGGACCTCGGTGGCGCCACCGCGCACACCGACGCGGCCGGCGCGTTCTCGGCCGAGCTGACGGTGCCGGCCACCGCGTCCGGCCGGGTCACGGTGACGGCGTCGGTGGGTGACACGGTGCTCGCCCGGGCGGCGTTCACGGTGACGCCCGCGGCGTCCGGGCCGGGTGCAACGCCGACCCCGACGCCCGGTGCGACGCCGGGAGGCGGCTCGCCCGGCGGGTCCGGTCCGGCGGCGGGTGCCGACGGAGCGGGGGCTGCCCCGGGCTCGGACGCAGCCGGGGGCCGTGACGGTGCCCTCGCGTGGACGGGTGCGGACCTGCTGCCGCTGGCGCTGCTGGCCGCGGGACTGCTCGCCGCAGGCGGGGTCGTGCTGACGGTGCGTCGCCGACGTCGCGTGCGCGGCTGACGGTCCGACGGCGTGACGGACGGGAGGGCCGCCACCATGGTCGCCGCACCGGTCGCCGTGAGCACGTCGCCCCAGATGGCCAGCGTGCCGAGCGCCGAGGCGACCGCCGCCTGGGCGCC
>NZ_JBFBHK010000014.1:0-66980 GCF_040685235.1 Curtobacterium sp. NPDC089185
GCGCGTGCGCGGGGGGGCGGCGGCGCCCGCCCCCCCCCGCCCCCCACCCCCCGCGGGGCGGCCCCCCCCCCCCCCGGGGGGGGGGGGGGGGCCCCCCCCCCCCCCCCCCTCCAGTCCGTCCCGGGGTCGGTTGTGAACCGCTCAGCCCAGTCCCGCCGCCTGGTCGGCGCGCACCGTGTCCGCGATCTTCTCGAGCGCCGCCTCGCTCAGCAGGTTGAACGGCGCGCGGCACGGCCCCACGGGCTCGCCGGCGGCGTTGGTCGCCGCCTTGACGATCGTGTTCGGGTTGCCGAGCGCGAACAGGTTGCGCAGCGGGCGGATGGACGCCTGCGCCGCTCGGGCCCCCTCGAGGTCGCCCGCCGCCCACTTCCGGGTGATCTCGACCATGGTCCGCGGGTAGACGTTCGCGACGGCGGTGATGCCGCCCGCGCCCCCGGCCTGCAGCGTCGGCAGGACCAGCGAGTCGGTGCCCGCGAGCACCGCGAAGTGCTCGGGATCGGTCAGCTCGATCAGCTGCAGGATCGCGTCGAAGTTGCCCGACGAGTCCTTCACGCCCGCGATGTTGTCGATCTCCGCCAGGCGGGCGACGGTCGCCGGGCTGATGGTGTTCCCGGTCCGCGCGGGGATGTTGTAGACGAGCACGGGGACGTCGACGGCCTCGGCGACGACCGCGAAGTGCCGGTACAGCTCGTCCTGGGACGCCGCGGCGAAGTACGGGGTGATGACGGAGAGCACGTCGGCGCCCGCCGCCTGCATGCGTCGGGCGATGCGGACCGTCTCCTTCGTCCCGACGGCACCGGCGCCGCCGTACACCGGGACCCGGCCCGCGGTGGCGTCGACGACCGCCTCGAGCACGGCGAGCCGTTCGTCCTCGGTCTGCTGGAAGAACTCGCCGTTGGTACCGAGGCAGAAGACGCCGTCGGCGCCCGCCCGGACGGCGCGGTCGGTGTGGAGCCGCATCTGGTCGAGGTCGAGCGACTCGTCGTCGTGGAACGGGGTGACGAGCGCGTGGATGCTGCCGCTGATCGTGGTTGTCACTGCAGGTGCTCCTTGTCGGCTGGGGGGGGCAGGCGGTCTGGTGGTGGGTCAGGGACGGGGTTGCTGCATCACGTGGACCGCGAAGCCGCCGAACTCCCCCGCCAGGTAGATGTTCTGCAGCCGTCCGTCCTCGAAGTGTGCGGCGGTCTCCTGGTCGAAGCCGAAGCCCTTCGCGGTGAGTTCCTCGACCGCTGCCTCCAGGTCGTCGGTCGACATCCCGATGTGGCCGTGCGTCCCGAGGTACTGCGACCGGACGCACTCGAAGAACGTGCCGGCGAACTCGGACTTCTTCCCCTGGCGGGGGTCGAGGTTGAACATGAGGCAGAAGAGGTCGCACAGTTCCTGCGCTGCTGCTGCGTCGGGGTTGTTGATGCCCACGTGGGCGAGCTGGAAGGTGTTCTGCACGTCGGGTGGCTCCGTCACATCGGGTTCGTCACGTCGGGTTCGTCACATCGGGAAGAGCAGGAGGGCGCCGGCCGTCAGGGCCAGCAGGCGGATGAAGTACATCGGGATGGTGAACTTCCAGAACTGCAGGAGCGAGTACCTGCCGACGCCCATCACCATCGCGGGGAGCCCGTCGATCGGCAGGAAGTGACCGTTCCACCCGGAGATGACGATGGCGACGGCCGCGGCCGCGGGGTCCAGCCCCAGGCTGACGCAGGTCGCGATGGCCAGCGGCGCGAACACGTACACCGTGCCGATCGTCGATCCCGTGAGGGTCGCGAGCACGCTCGTCAGGACGCAGAACCCGAACACCAGCAGGAACGGACTGACGTTGCCGCCGAGCAGTCCGGCGACGGACTCGCCGACGAGCTTCGTGAGGCCGGTCGCGCCGAGCGCCTCGGCGATGCCGATCACGCCGGCGGACATGATGATGATCGGCTGGCTGATGGCGTCGCGGATCTCGGTGAAGTCGAGGACCTTCATGATCAGCAGCAGCGCCACCGAGAGGCCCGTGATCGCGTAGCCCGCATCGCCGATGTAGCTGTACGAGATCATGCCGGCGATCGCGAGGACGAAGCAGGCGTAGGTCGCCAGCTGCTTCCGACGGTCCAGCGTCGGCGCGGTCACCGTGGCGGTCGCGCTCGACGAGGCGATCGCGGTGGCGTTCGCCTCGGCGGCGTGCGGACCGGGGGTCGCCGAGTCGGTCGCGCCCGGGCCGGTCGTGCCCGGGCCGGTTCCGGCAGCGGTGCTGCGCGCGCCGACCGTGGCCGGCTCCTGCGCCTCGGCCGCCCGCTGCGGGTCGGACTCCTCGTCGGTGATCGGGTGGTCGGGCAGCAGGCGGTACGCGATGAGGCACCAGACGAGGAACCCGAGGCTGAGCACGAGGTTCACGATCGAGAACCGGACGAGGTCGATGTTCTCCCGCACGCCGGTCGCCTCCAGCACCGCGACGACGATGCCGTACTGCAGCGCCACGTTGAACGGGAGCATGGGGTGGTTCGCCGCGAAGCCGGCCGGCATGAGGACCTTCGACGGCGGCAGCTTCTTGTTGTAGGCGAGCGTCGAGAGCAGCCCGATCACCAGGACGTAGTAGGCGGTGGAGCCCGTGCCGAAGATGCTGCAGCCCAGCATGACGAACACGATGATGAGGACGTAGGCCCGGAACCCGCCCTTCGTCCCGAGTCTCGTGATCATCCGTTTGAAGCCCGAGACGAGGTCGGTCTTCTGCAACGCGGCGATCACCGCCATGAACGACGCCAGCATGATGATGGTCGCGTTCGCGAAGCCGCTGAACGCGACGTTGATCGGCACGACGTTGAACACGACCATCAGGAGACAGGCGATCAACGGCGGGACACCGAACGGCAGGCGGTCGATCATGATCAGCACGATCATGAAGACGGTGATCGCGAGTGCGAAGACCATGGGGAGGGTCATGCTCGCTGCTCCTTCGCAGAGAGGTCCGGACCGGCGGAGGTGGACGACGTCGACACGATCCCCGCGAGGACGTCGGCGCCGAGGTGCACGTGCTTGATCGCCTTGCGGTGCCACGTGTAGGCGATGTGCAGTCCCCCGGCCGGGTCGGGGAGCACCGAGGGGTAGGACAGCTCGCGGTTGAGGCCGTCGCGGCTGTTGTTCGAGAGGCAGTACCCGTCGCCGTTCTCGATGTCGTAGGCGGTCGGCCAGGACCGCCCGTCCGGGGTCGACACCACGAGCGTCATCGGAGCACGTGGCGCACCCCAGAACGCACTGGGCCCGTCGGCGTCGAGCGCGGGTTCGGCGACCCGGGGACCACCGTCGGCCTGGTCGGCCGCGATCCCGTCGTCGTCGATCTCGTCGTACAGCGAGACCCTGCGGCTCGTCGCGTCGGCCTTGCTCGCGTGGTTCATCACCATCGCGATCCGGCCGTCGGCATCGAGGGTGCGCGCCTGGATCGACGAGTTGTTGTTCGGCAGGTCGGTCGGACGACAGGGCGCCCAGGTCATGCCGCCGTCCGTCGACCACGACTCGTACACGTGGTCGGCCCAGCGAGAGCGGAAGCACGCCCAGAGGACGCCGTCCGCACGCGGCACGATGTCCATGTGCACGCAGCCGCTCGACTCGGGCACGGCGACCTCGGACCAGGTCTCGCCGCCGTCGTCGGAGTACCAGACCGATGCGGTGTCGTCGTTGCCGACCCACTTCTCGCCGGGTACCGTCCGGCAGTTGAACACCGGCAGCAGGATCCGACCGCCCTCGAGCACGACGGGCGTCTGCCGCACGAAGACACCGACCGGTGCGTCGGCACCGAGCAAGGGGGACGGCTCACCCCAGGTCACGCCGCCGTCGCGGGAGACCCGGCGCCGCACCTCGGAGGTGTCCTGGTTCCCGGCGACCTGCGCGGTGTACAGCAGCCAGACGGCACCGTCCGGCGCCGTGAAGAGGATCGGGTTCTGCTCGGAACGCGCAGGGTCGGAGCTCAGCTGGACGGGTTCGAGCCAGCGGTCCGTCCCCGCGGGCAGCCGCGAGAGGTGGACGGAGATGTCGGAGACGCCCTCCTGGGTGCCACCGAACCACACGCACGCGAGGTCTCCCCCGGGCAGGAAGGCGAGGTTCGCCGCGTGGCACTGCACCGTCGGTGTCGGCAGGAGCGCCTCGGCTCCTCCGTCGGTCCGGGCTCGCAAGCGGCCATCGGGGTCGTGCATGCGGGGTCCTCCGGTCGACTCTGACGGTGGGCACCAGCGGTCTGGTGCAGTTCTGCGGTGAACGGTCCTCGCCGGGAGCGGTGCGCATCAGACCTGGTGCATCCTCCGCCGATCGAGCGAGGAGGCCATCCTGACATTCCTGCTCGAATCGCGCAACCGGTTTGCGCGAGTCGTGCATGCCGTCGTCACCGATGGACGGAACGCGCCGTCCGTGCACGAGACGCGCGCTGCAGGTCGACCTGGCCCGTCCGGTCCGGGCAGCAGGACGAGCCCGTTCCGCGCACGGAACGGGCTCGTCCTGGTCTGGGTCTACTGCAGGCGGATGCTGTCGAGCTCCGCGTACCCGGTGCCACCGCCGTAGTTCGGCGATCCCTTGGCCAGGCGGATCACGTTGTAGCCGGCCTTGAGCTGCACCGTGACGTCGACACTGCCGGTGGGGTTCCCCCAGCCGGACGTGGTCGGCGGGTAGCTCACGGTGGAGAACCCGCCACCGTTGTAGGCGAGCCCCTGCGTCGCGGTCGCACCCGTGGCGTTCGCGTACTTGACGGTCATCGTGTAGGCCTTGGCCGTCGGCACGTCGACGAGGAAGTCCACGAAGCTGTCCGTCCGGACGTCACCGGTCCCGTCGATGCGTCCGACGTACCCGCCGTTCGACGCGGTGGACGACGACAGCGGGCTCGCGTTGACGACGGTCGCGTTCTCGGCCTCGTACGTCTGCTGGTACGCGGGGGTCCCGGACGTCGGCGTGATCAGGAGCTGGTACGCCGCGACCGCGTCCATGTTCGCGACGGGGACGGTGATCGAGCCGTTCACCACGGAGTACGTCGTCGTGGAGACGAGGTTCGGAGCGGCCTGGTTCGTCGTGCGCCCCGTGGTGTTCGTCGACGAGAGCCGCACGCTCACCTGGCTGCCGAGCCCCGCGAGCCCGTTCGCCTGCACGGTGTTCGAGCCGCTGTCGCCGCCGAAGACGACGTTCACCTGCTTCCGGCTCGCGTCGTAGGACGCGACGCCGTCCAGGTACGACTGCGGGACGGTCCGGACGACGTTGCCGGACTGGTCGCCGTACCACTTGTAGGCCCAGTAGGACGCCGTGGGCAGGTTGTTGTACAGGAGCCCGTCCATCGTGCCGGCCTCGTACCAGTAGGCCCGCTCGGCGTCGTGGATGCCGGCCCGCTCGAACGCGGCCATGTAGTGCACGCCGATGCTCGGTTGGTCGACCTGGCCGGGCGACGCGTACTCGTTGATCGAGATCGGGATGTGCGGCAGCCCGAGGGAGTCCTCGATGGACCGGAAGTCCGCCACGTGTGCCTGGACGTCCTGGTAGCTGAAGTCGCCGAGCTCGTGCCACACCGCGATGGCGGGCAGCGTGTTCGTGTTCTTCGCGTTCGTCATGAACGACTGCATGAAGGAGTGGTCGTACGCACTGGCACCCGGACCGATGATCGGGGTCAGCGTGTCGATCGCGCGGATGTCCCGGTAGGTGCGGGTCCACATGTCGAGGTAGCTGCCGGCGTTCGGGTCGTTCTTCGTGCTGGTCGTCCAGTTGGCGTCCGGCTCGTTCCAGATCTCGTACCCGGCGATGTTCGTGGTGCTCGTGGCGTTCACCCGGGCCGAGATCATCGTCTTGATCTTCGACTCCCAGTCGGGCCAGCTGACCCAGTTGTAGGGGAACGTGCTGAAGACGTCGGGGAGCCGGAGGTACTGCTGACCGCCGGCGGCCGTGATCTTGTCCGCGACCTGCAGGCCGTCGCAGCAGGGGTGCGTCGCACCGTTGCCGAGCTGCTGGGTGCCGGGCGGCGGCTGGGTGAAGGTGTTGACGTGCAGCGGGTAGAGCTGGCTCAGCGGCGGGGTGCTGCCCGTGTCGACGCCGTACAGGCCGCCGGCGGCGACGTGGGTGACCGGGCGGACGGTGGTCCCGACGTCGACCGTCAGCGTGTTGCCGGCGGCGAAGGCCGGCGTCGCCGACCCGAAGCCGAACACGGCCGTCCCGGCGACGGCGAGTGCGGAGAGGACCGCTGCGGCACGGCGTGGACGGCCACGGCGGCGCTCGGACCGGATCGGTGTTCGAAGATGCGTCATTGCTTCCTCCTCGTGGTGCACCGGGTGGTGGTCCCGGTGCGGTGGTGTGGTCACTCCGCGCTGTCGGCGGGGTGCTTGTGGAGCCGGCCGAGGCGCTCCGCCTCGGCGTTCCGCTCGTAGCCCAGGTAGGCGATGACCGCGAGGACGCGGTGGCGGTTCACCGGTCGCACCGTCTCCGGGCAGTTCAGGACGCGGGACACCGTCTGGTGCGACACCCCGGCGACGAGCGCCACGTCGTAGATCGTCGGCCGCTCGGTGTGGTCGAGCGTCATCGCTCCTCCTCTCGGCCCGCTCGGCGGGTGGCCGGGTCCGCGGCGGACGGGAGGCGCGGCTCGCCTCCCGTCCGCAGCGCACCTACCCGACGGGCAGGAAGACCCGCATGGTCGAGGGACCGCGGTTGCCCCAGGACGCGTAGGGCACCAGGCGGACGGTCCGGCCGTCGCCGGCAGCACCGTCCGCGGCGCGGTCGGTCTCGTGGTCGGTCGTGCCGTCGGCGCTCCGGTACGGCAGCGCGTCCGGCTCCGGCGTCGGGTGCACCCGGACCGCGATGCGCACGTCGTCGACACCGCCGTCCACGGGCTCGACACCGGTCGGCACCGTGACGTCACGCACGTCGGCGCCCAGGTCGGTGGACTCGAGCGCGTAGACCAGGGGGCCGCGCTCGACCGCGACGGTGCCGCGCACCGCGTCGATCCGGGCGTCCGGCACGGTGATCCGCGCACGGACGGGCACGTCGAGGACGACGCGGTCACCCGCGGCGAAGACCCGGGTCACGGTGACGGTGTCGCCCACCACGGGTACCGCCTGGCCAGCCACGTCGAGGGTGGCTCCCGAAGACCAGGACGGTACCCGCAGTCGGAGGGCGACCGGGCCGTCCGAGTCAGCGGTCGCGACGACCTCGACCCGGCCGCCGTGCGGCCAGTCGGAGCGCACCGAGAACGCCGCCCGGGTGCCGTCGCCGACGACGGTGTCGACCTCGTAGTCGCCGTACTGGTGCAGCTGCAGGCCGTCGTCGCTCACGGTCGCGAACACGGACTGCACGCTGGCGATCGTGCGCGACAGGTTCGTCGGGCAGCACGACACCTCGAACCACGGGGCACGCAGGCTCGACAGGGCGCGCCGGAGCACCTCGTCCTCCGGCGGCACGGTGCCCTCGACGCGCTGGTGCATGGTGTTCGCGTAGAAGAAGGCCCGGCCGTCCTCGCGCGGGGCGACCATCACCGCGTTGTACAGCGTGCGCTCGATCAGGTCGGCGTACTTCGACTCCCCCGTCTCGAGCAGCAGCCGCCACGAGAGCATGTTCGACGCGATCGCCGCGCACGTCTCGCCGTACTCGCGGTCCGGCGGCAGCTCGTAGTCGGCACCGAACGCCTCGTCCTGGTGGTGGGCGCCCATCGCGCCGGTCAGGTAGGTGCGCTTGGCGACCGTGTTCGCCCACTGCGTCTCGACCGCGCGCAGCAGCTCGGCGTCACCGGTCTCGACCGCGACGTCCACCGCACCCGCCGCCAGGTAGAGCGCCCGGACGGCGTGTCCGCGCAGGACCTCGGCGTCCCGGACGGGGACGTCGTCCTGGAAGTACTCCTGGCCGTACTCGATCGGCGCGAGCAGCCCGTGCCCGCGACGCTCCACGAACGTCCGCGCCAGGTCGACGTACCGGTGGTCGCCGGTCGCCCGGCCGAGTTCCACGAGGGCCGGCTCGATCTCGGGGTGCCCGCACACCGCCTCCCGTCCGCCCGTCCCGAACACGTCGACCAGGTGGTCGGCGACGCGGACCGCCACGTCGACGAGCCGTCCGCCACCGGCGGTGCGCAGCCGCGCGACCGCGGCCTGCAGCAGGTGCCCCATCGAGTAGAGCTCGTGGCCCCACTCCAGGTCGGACCACCGGGGCCGCTGCCAGGGGCGACCGAAGCTCGTGTGGAGGTACCCGTCGGCGTCCTGCGCCCCGGCGACCCGGTCGACCAGCCGGTCGTAGCGCTCGGCCAGGTCGTCGTCGTGCTGCACGCCGAGCTGCCAGGCCATGGCCTCGAGCAGCTTGTAGACCTCGGAGTCGACGAACTCGATGCCGGCGTGGTCGAACGGCGCTCCGGTCGCCGCGGCGTCGAAGTTCCCGGTCCAGCCGATGCGCTCCATCCAGGTCTCGCAGTGCCGGATCACGGTGTCCGCGTTCCGCTGCTGCCAGTCGGCCCAGTAGCCGCCGGTCAGGCGCAGGTCGCCGAGCGGCAGGGGGCGGAGCGCACCGGTCGAGGGCACGACGGGACCGGCCGGGACGGTGGTGTGGGTGATGGTCACGATGTCCTCCTGGGACGTGGGGTGCGGGTGCGTCAGTCCTTCACGGCGCCGGCGGTGACACCGGCGGCGACGTAGCGCTGGGCGAGGACGAGGAGCACCGCGGCGGGGATCGACGCGACCACGGCGGTGGCCATGATCGAGTTCCACTCCTGGTTGTTGTTGCCGATGTAGGCGTAGATGCCGAGGGTGATCGGCTTCGCGTCCCCGCCGCCGTCGAGGGTGTTGGCGAACAGGAAGTCCGACCAGGCCCACAGGAAGCTGAAGAGCGAGACCGTCACGATCGAGTTGCGGCTGACGGGCATGACGACGGACGTGAAGGTGCGCCAGGTGCTCGCGCCGTCGATGCGGGCCGCGTTGAGGAGTTCGTCCGGGATCCCCCGCATGAACGCCGTGAAGATGAGCACGCCGAAGGGCACCGCGATCGTCGAGTCGGCGAGGATGAGCCCCCACACGGTGTCGAGGATCCCGAGCTGCACGTAGATCGTGTAGAAGCCCATCGCCATGATGATCGCGGGGATCATCTGCGCGATGAGGAGCACGAAGCTCATCGCGCCGCCGCCCCGGGGGCCCAGCTTCGCGAGCGAGTACGCGGCCGGGGCCGACAGGGCGAGCGTCAGCACGACCGTGCCGAGGCCGACGAGCAGGCTCGTGCCGAGGAACGGCAGCTGCTGGCCGAGCACGGTGCTGTACCCGTGCAGGGTGCCGTCGATCGGGATCAGGTTCGGCGGGCTCTTGCGCATGTCCTGGTCGCGGGTGAGCGAGACGTTCACCATCCAGTAGACGGGGAACAGCATCACGGCGGTGAGGACGACGCCGAGGGCGGTCCGCCACCAGCGCTTCGCCGCGGGCGGTGTGCCCGTGGCCCGCTGTCGGCCGCGGGTGCTCCGGGTCGTCACGGCTCGGGTGACGGTCGTGGTGGCCACCTCACACCTCCAGTCGGCGCTGCACGCGCGCGTAGATCAGGCCGACGACCAGGGCGATGACGATGAGCACGTTGCCCACGGTCGCGGCGGAGCTGAAGTCGGGCAGGAGCGATCCGAAACCCAGTTGGTAGGACCAGATGGCGAGGGTGGTGGACGAGCCGGACGGGCCGCCCTTCGTCATGATCCAGATGATGTCGAAGACCTTGAGCGTGTAGACGAAGCCGAGCAGCAGGGTGATCGCCGTGACCGGACGGAGCAGCGGGAAGGTGATCCGCCAGAAGCGCTGCCAGCCGTTCGCCCCGTCCAGGGACGCCGCCTCGTAGAGCTCCCCCGGGATGCCCTGCAGGCCGGAGTACATGATCACGAGGTTGAACGGGATGCCGATCCAGATGTTCGCGACGAGGACGGCGAAGAGCGACCACTCCGGGCTCGTCAGCCAGTTGATCTGTCCGATGCCGACCGCTTCGAGGAACGCGTTCACGATGCCCGAGTCGCTGTTCATCATCCACGACCACGTGCTCGCGGACACGAGCAGCGGCAGGAGCCACGGCACGAGGAACAGTGCGCGGAGCAGGCCCGACAGGGGGAAGTTCTCGTGGAAGAACACCGCGAGGGCGAGCCCGAGGGCGAACTGCACGGCGATCGACACGAGCACGAAGACGGCCGTGTGCCAGATCGCCGGGGCGAAGGTCGCGCTCGAGAACACGTCGACGAAGTTCTGCAGGCCGACGAAGGGGGCGTTGCCGGAGACGAAGGACGCCACCGTGTAGTGCTTGAGGCTCAGCTCGATGTTCTTCCAGAGCGGGTACGCGTAGAAGAGCACGAGGTACAGGGCCACCGGGGCGAGGAACGCCCAGGCCGTGAGCTGCGCTCTCCGCTGCGCGTGTGCGCGGCGGCTCCGGGCCGAGGAGCTGGTGTCCTCGGCCCGGGGACGCGCAGCCGACGGTCGCAGTGACGTCGTGTCGGTCGTCATGGTCGTGTCGGCTTCCGTTCGGTGGTGCGGGTGGTGGTGGTGCTGGTGCCGCCGTCGGCTACTTCTGCAGCTTCTCGTCGACGGCCTGCTGGGCGGACTGCAGGGCGTCGGACGGCGACGCCGAGCCGGACTCGGCCTTCTGCACGGCCGTCCAGAGCTGCTCGGAGATGACCGGGTACTTCACGCCGAGGTCGTCCCCGGTGCGCGCGCGGGCGGCACCGACGGCCTCGACCCAGGTCTTCAGGTCGGCGTTGCCGGACAGCTGCTGCTGCTGGAGGTCCTTCGACGCGGCGACGTAGTTCAGCGTGTTGTCCGTCTTCACGACGTTGTCACCAGAGGAAAGGCACTCGACGATCTTCTTCGTGGTCGCGTAGCGGGCGTCGTCCTGCTGCACCGGGATCGTGAAGAACTCGCCGCCGGTCGGCACCGGGGCGGCTCCGCCGTCCTTCGCCGGGATCGTGATGACGCCGGCGCCCATCTGCTTCGCCGCGTCCTTCTGCCAGGTGCCGTTCTCACCGAAGGCGAAGTCGCCCGACTGGAACTCCTGCCAGCTGGTCGTCTGGGTGTTCTGGATCACCGAGTTCGGGGCGTACCCCTCGTCGATCCAGCCCTTCCAGAGGTTCAGCGCCTCCTCGGCCTTCGCGGAGTCGAGCTTGGTCAGGTCGGCGTCGGCGCCCCAGAACCACGGGAGGAACTGGAACGAGCCCTCCTCGGTGTTGATGCCGGAGAAGGTGATGCCCTTCTTGCCCGCCGCCTTCACCTTCGCGAGTGCCGCGGTCAGCGAGTCCCAGTCCTTGACGGACGAGGGGTCGACGCCCGCCGCCTGCAGCACCTTGGGGTTGTAGTACAGCGCCAGGGTGTTCGCGCCGATCGGGACACCGTACGTCTTGCCGTCGACGACCCCGGCGCCGAGGATGTTCTGCGCGATGTCGCCGGTCTCGAGCCCGCTCGTCGCGGTGTCGGTCAGGATGCCGGCCTGGGCGAGGGTCGAGACGACCGGGTTGTCGACGAGCAGCACGTCGGGCGACTTGCCCTGCTGGCCGGCGAGCAGCGCCTTGTTCGTCAGGTCGGACGTGTCGTAGCCGGTGCGCTTGACGGTGACGCCGGCGTCCTTGCCACACTGGGCGATGAGCTTGCCCCAGTCCGACGAGGCGTCGTACTGGGGGTACGGGTCCCAGAAGGTGTACGTGCCCTTCGCGGCGTCGGACGAACCGGAGCCGGAGGACTGGGCAGAACATCCGGTGAGACCGGCGACGACGCTGGCTGCTGCCACCAGCGCGCCGATGCGGACAACAGTCTTGGTGCGCATGATCACGGGTTCCTCTCTGAATGCGACGTGATCGCCGTTCGGGTCCGGCAACGTCCGTCCCGGCGAGCGCACCTCCCCAGGAGGAACTCTTCGTCGAGCAGGACCGAAACCGGTTTCGGGAGCAATGTACGAGGACCCTTGCCGCAGTGTCAAGAACTTTCGTAAACTGGTTTCGGAGGGGCACATGGACGACGACGATCACCGCACCGGGGCCACGGCCGAGACCACGACGCTGGCCGACGTCGCGCGCGCAGCCGGCGTCTCCGTCGCGACCGCGTCCAAGGCGCTCAACGGTCGGGCGCACGTGAGCGCCCGTTCTCGAGAGGCCGTCCTCGCCGCCGCCGCTGCACTCTCGTTCACGCCGAACCCGTTCGCCCGTGCCCTGAACCGCGCGTCCACGAACACCATCGGCATGCTCACGAGCGACCTCGACAACCGGTTCGTGCTGCCGATCCTGCTCGGCGCCGAGGACGCGTTCGGCGCCGGGTCGCTGAGCGTCCTGCTCGCCGACGCCCGCGACAGCGCGCTCCGGGAACAGCTGCAGCTGCAGTCCCTGCTGACCCGGCGGGTCGACGGCGTGCTGGTCGTGGGCCGCACGACGAACCCCCGGCCGCCGATGCAGGCGAAGCCGGACGTCCCGGTCGTCTACGTCTACGCCCCCTCGACCGACGAACAGGACCTGTCCTTCGAGCCGGACAACGAACTGGCGGGGCGGATCGCCGTCGAGCACCTGGTCGCCGCCGGTCGCCGACGCATCGCGATCGTCAACGGCGAGGACACCTACGCGGCAGCCCGGGACCGCCTGCGCGGGGCCGCCGCCGCGATGGAGGACCACGGTCTCGAGCTCGTCGGCAACCCAGGCCTGGTGTTCGGTGCCTGGGACGAGTCCTGGGGACGGCAGGCGGCCGGCCGGCTCCTCGCGGCACACCCCGACGTCGACGCGGTCGTCGCGGGGAGCGACCACATCGCCCGCGGGGTCATGGACGCGGTCCGTGAGTCCGGGCGGAGGATCCCGGACGACGTCGCCGTCGTCGGGTTCGACAACTGGGACATCCTGGTCGAGGGCGCTCGGCCGCACCTGACCAGCGTGGACATGAACCTGCAGGAGCTCGGACGGCTGGCTGCGGAGGCACTCGTCGAGAGCATCGAGGGGCGGGTGCGGCGCGGACGGATCCGCAACCCCGTCCGGTTGGTGGCGAGGGGCTCGAGCGGCGCGGACTCCTGACCACTAGGTTCGGACGGTGTGGGGCACGCTGCTCCCGCCGATGCACGAGGGGATCCGATGTCGACCACGACGCCGCCCGGCTGGTACCCGGACCCGTCCGGACAGCCCGGGAACCGCTGGTGGGACGGCGCCGCCTGGACGCAGCACGTCAATCCGCCCGCCGGACCGGTGCAGCGTCCCCGGATCCCGGACGGAGTGGCGACGGACACCCTCCCGATCTGGTTGCTGGCACTCCAGCCGGTCCTCGTCGTGCTGCTCCAGTTCGCCTACAGGCCGGAGCTCCGGTTCCGGACCATCGGCCCGGATGGCCTGCAGGCGCTCGACCCGGCATCGGTCTACACCGTCGGCTACTTCGTCCTGCAGGTCGGCGGGCTGCTCCTCTACGGGGCGGCCGTGCTGCTCGCGTTCCTCGACCACCGTGCGCTCCGACGGCGTGGTGTCGTCCGGCCCTTCCCCTGGCCCTGGGCGTTCCTGGCCACGATCGTCTACGTGATCGGGCGGTTCGTCGTCGTGCGGAAGGTGGCACCGGGTCGGCCGATGTGGCCGCTGTGGACGTACCTGGTGGTCGGCGCCGTCGGCACGGTCTTCGGCGTGGTGCGCGCTGCGGCGCTGTTCCAGCAGATGCTGCCGTAGCCACGGCGGCTCCCCGCTCCGACAGCCGACCGCTCCGCCTCCAGGATTCGAACCCGGACCTAACGGCACCAAAGGCCGTCGTGCTGCCGTTACACCAAGGCGGAACGCACCCCGATGGGATGCCCCTCCATCCTCCCATGCCGTCGAGGCTGGCCGCGCGGCACCGGTTCGGCCAAGATGGAGGGATGCCGCAGCAGGACGAGGTCGACCGGATCGTCACGGCGTGGGGCCGGGAGCGCGGCGACCTGGACTTCGGTCCGCTCGAGGTCCTGTCGCGCGTCGACCGACTCGCACGGCACCTCGACCGGGCCCGCCGGGCCGCGTTCGACGCGAGCGACGTCGAGCCGTGGGAGTTCGACGTCCTGTCGGCGCTCCGGCGTGCGGGCGAGCCGTACGAGCTCAGCCCGAAGACGCTGCTGCAGCAGACGCTGGTGTCGAGCGGCACCATGACGAACCGGGTGGATCGGCTGGCCTCACGCGGACTCGTCAGCCGCCGGACCGACCCGCGCGACGGCCGGGGCATCCTCGTGTCCCTGACGGCGAGCGGGCGCGCGGCCGTCGACGCGGCGATCGCCGACCTGCTCAGCGCCGAGCGGGCGATCCTGACCGGGGTGTCCGACGACGAGCAGGGCCAGCTCGCCGCGCTGCTCCGTCGCCTCATCCTCGGCCTCGGCGACTGAGGGCAGCCGGCCCGGCGTAGCGTGCGCGGCATGCACGCGATCACCCTCGCCGTGGCCGACGTCGGACGATCGGCAGCCTTCTACCGCGCCCTGCTCGGCATCGAGGGCAGCGGGATCATCGGCACCGAGTACCCCGCGACCGAGAACGCGGCGGGCGGCACCACGGCGATGTTCACCCTCGACGACGGCCTGATCGTCAGCGTGTACGGCCGCGAGGACATGCGGAAGGACTCCGGCGTCGACCTGGCGACCGCGCCGAGCACGACGATCGGGCACTTCGAGCCGTCGCAGGAGGCAGCGCAGGCGTTCCTCGACCGGGCGCGGGCGGCCGGTGCGACGATGCTCGCGGCACCGTACACGCGCCCGTGGGGCATGTGGTCCGGCTTCTTCCAGGACCCGGACGGGCACCTGTGGGAGGTCGTGGCGAACCCCGGCGAGGGGGATCCGGCCGAGGTGCGGCCCGACCACGACACCGCCGCGGACGCGGAGACCACCGCACGCGAAGAGGGGGCGCGCGGCGGGCACTGACTCCCCTACGGTTGCGGCATGGACAAGGGGCGGGCCGTCGTCGGAGCGAGCGTCATCGGAGCACTGGTCCTCGCCGCGGGGCTCGTGGTCGAGACCGTGCCGACGCAGGGCCTGTCGACGAGCACCACCGGCGGCGGCGTGTGCGGCACCTACCCCGAGGGCTCGGCCGTGGCGGCAGCGTGGTTCATGACCGACCTCCAGAACGAGACCGACCACGACGTCCGCGTCCGCACCGTCCGCATCGCCACGATCGAGGGCGTGCGGCTCGAGCACCTCGCACTCGCCCCGCACCCCCGGACGTCGTCGCCCGGCGTGATCATCACCGAGGACCCTGATCAGCCCGCCGAGTACGGTCGCACCGTCCCGGTCGGCAGCGGTGTCGTCGTCCGGCCGCACGGCGACCTGAACGTCAGCGGTCGGATCGTGCTCGACCCGGACCGGACCGCGGGGTTCGTCAGAGGCGTGGTCGTCACCACCCAGGACGGGCTCGGACGACTGCACACGGTCACCGAACCGATCGCCTTCGGGACCGGCATCGGCACCGGGCACGACGCGAGCGAGATCGGTTGCCACGGCGCCTGACCACGCCGCTCGACCACCAGACCGGGCCCGACTACACCCCGAGCAGCTCCGCCACCTCGAGCCACCGCTCCTCGAGCTGCTCGACCTCGGCCTCGAGCCCGGCGAGCTGCGTCTGCAGCGCCCCGAGCCCGGCGTAGTCGGACTGGTCGTGCGCGGCGAACGCGTCGAGCAGCTTCTTCCGGTCCGCGCCGACCTTCGCGATCTTCCGGTCGAGCGCGGACATCTCCTTCTCGGCCGTCCGCCGGTCCGCACCCGAGAGCGAGGAGGCGGGGGCTGCGGTGGACCCGGCCACGGGACCGGCCGAGGCGGTCCCGCCGACGGTGTCGGGCCTCCCGGCCGTCGCGGCGGCAGCCGCAGCAGCCGTCTGCGGGACGGAACCCGACGCACGCAGCCGCATGTACTCGTCGACCCCGCCGGGCAGGTGCCGGAGGTGCCCGCCGAGCACGGCGTACTGCTGGTCGGTCACGCGCTCGAGCAGGTACCGGTCGTGCGACACGACGAGCAGGGTGCCCGGCCAGGTGTCGAGCAGGTCCTCCATCGCGGCGAGCATGTCGGTGTCGAGGTCGTTCGTGGGCTCGTCGAGGATGAGCACGTTCGGCTCGTCGAGCAGGATGAGCATGAGCTGCAGCCGTCGCTTCTGCCCGCCGGACAGGTCCTTGACGGGCGTCGACAGCTGCTCCGACGTGAAGCCGAGCCGCTCGAGCAGCTGTGACGGCGTCATCTCCTTGCCGTCCGCGACGTAGCTCGTCTTCTTGCGGGCGACGACCTCGCGGACGCGGTCGTCCGCGAACTGCGCGAGGTCGGCGAGCTGCTGGTCGAGCACGGCGACCTGCACGGTCTTGCCCGTCTTGACGCGGCCGCTCGTCGGCTGGAGCTTGCCGGACACCAGGTTGAGGAGCGTCGACTTGCCCGCGCCGTTCGGGCCGAGGATGCCGGTGCGCTCCCCCGGCGCGATGCGCCACTCGACGTCGCGCAGGATCACGGCGTCGCCGAACGAGACGCCGATGTCGAGCAGGTCGACGACGTCCTTGCCCAGTCGCGCGGTCGCCGTCTGCGACAGCGCGACGGTGTCCCGGATCGGGGGGACGTCGTCGATGAGCGCGTTCGCGGCGTCGATGCGGAACTTCGGCTTGCTCGTGCGGGCCGGAGCGCCGCGGCGGAGCCAGGCGAGCTCCTTGCGGGCCAGGTTCTGGCGGCGCTGCTCGATCGTGGCCGCCTGCCGGTCACGCTCGACGCGCTGCAGGATGTACGCCGCGTAGCCGCCCTCGAAGGGCTCGACGACGCCGTCGTGCACCTCCCACGTGTCGGTCGACACCGCGTCGAGGAACCACCGGTCGTGCGTGACGACCACCATGCCGCCCTGGTTCGACGACCACCGGCGGTTGATGTGGTCGGCGAGCCACTGGATGCCCTCGACGTCGAGGTGGTTCGTCGGCTCGTCGAGGAACAGCACGTCCCAGTCACCGACGAGCAGCTTCGCGAGCGCGATCCGGCGGCGCTGCCCACCGGACAGGTCGTCGACGACGGCGTCCCAGGGGATGTCCGACACGAGACCGCCGATGACGTCGCGGATCTTCGGGTCGCCGGCCCACTCGTGCTCCTCGAGCTCGCCGACGACGATGCTGCCGACGGTCGCGCCCGCGGGCAGGACGTCGCGCTGGTCGAGGTACCCGACGGTCAGCCCGCGGCGGTGCGTGACGCGGCCGGCGTCCGGTTCGAGGCGCTGGGCCAGCAGCGCGAGCAGGGTCGACTTGCCGTCGCCGTTCCGGCCGACGACGCCGATGCGGTCACCCTCGTCGAGGCCGAGGGAGACGCTGTCGAAGACGACACGGGTGGGGAACTCGAGATGCACGTTCTCGGCGCCGAGGAGATGAGCCACCCGTCAAGGGTAGGCGGCGCGGCGGGGTGCGGGTACCGCGGGGGTGCGGTGGGGCCGGGCGTTCGTGAGCGCGTTCGGGTGGTCCGTGGTGCGCTGCGCTCTCGGACAAGCGTCGGCACGTCGCGCCACGGAGTTCGGTGGCGCGAGGTGCTCCGCGTTGTGCGCGACCGCGGGACGGCCGCTCTCGGTCCGGCCGGGAGGCGCGGCTCAGCCCGCAGGCGCCGGCTCGCGCTCGGCGCGGGGCGGGTTGCGCTCGACGAAGGCCCGGTACTGGGCCCGCCAGCGCAGCGCCAGGGCGAGGACGACCGCGAAGAAGACCAGCGCAACGGCCTGGATCGCAGTGAACGTCGACCAGGTGGTCGTCAGCAGGTTCCCACTCCACAGGAGCAGGAAGCCGGGCGCGAACGCGATGATCGGCGTGGAGGTCCGCCGTCGCTGCTCCGCCACAGCGCGGAGGACGTCGGTCCGTTCGTCGGGCCAGACCGTGACACCGCGTGCCATCCGGTCGATCGCCCGTCGTTCGCGCGTGCGGAGGCCCGCTGTCGGGTCGTTCCCGAGCGGTGGGAACGCGTTGCGGCGGAGCAACCAGACCACCGCGACGACCCATGCCACGAGGGACGCGAGCAGGCACACTGCCCCCACCGTGCCCCAGGCGCCGTCCCGCGGCTCAGTGTCGAAGTCGATGTCGGGTCCGAGCCGCCAGCCGACGAAGGCGCCACCGACGACGGCGACCATCACCAGGACGACCAGGACCACCCGCCACTGCTGCCGACGCCGACGCACCGCGGCGAGTGGCCGTCCGGCGATGGTCTCGGCCACGGTCTCCCACGTCGCGTCGGAGATCGGTTCGTCCGAGTCGCGACGCATCAGCTGCCCGCGGTCGGGTCACCCTCGCCGGCGGCCTCCTTCGCACGGCGCAGCCGCGCCTGGGCCTCCCAGTACTCGATCTCCCGCTCGAGCTCGGCGAGCTCCTGCTCGGTGCCGTTCACGCGCTTGTCGCCGTGCGCCGCGCGGGCGTGGCCGATGCTGGCGTACCGGTCCTCGTGGCGGTTCGGCTCGATGTAGCGGCCCTGGTTCCGGTCGTTCGCGCTCCAGTCGTGCCCGACGGCGAACCACACGATGCTGCCAACCAGGGGCAGGAAGATGCAGATGAGGATCCAGGCGAACTTCGGGAGCCCACGGACCTGGTCGTCGCCCCGCGTGATGATGTCGATCAGGGCGAAGACGAGCAGCACGATCCCCGCGCCGTACAGCAGAACGCTCATGTTCCGGAGTCTATGGATCCGCCGAGTGCGGGACCACGCCCTGAACGGGTGCCGGGATCACGATCCTGCGTCGGTCTCCTGCGGTGTCGCTCAGGTCGCCCGGCTCAGGTCGTCGGGCTCGGGGCCTCGATCACGCGGTCGGCGAGCCAGCGTCGAGCGGCGACGGCGTCGCGGGCCGACACGACAGTCGACCCAGCGGCGAGCAGGCCGGCGGCGGCGAACATCGGCCACAGCTCGCTCCCCGTCGTCAGTCCCGCCACGCTGCTCACGGCGAACAGGCACAGCACGACGAGTTCCTGCCCGGCTGCGGCCTGCGTCGCAGCGGCGTCCACGACCCGCCGACGGTCCTCCGGCACCGGTCGACTGCGGTGGAAGGCCTGGCGGACGGCGTGCCGCTCGCGGGTCTGCAGCAGTGCGACCACGGGAGCCGGGGGCACACCGCGGCGTCGGCGGACGACGATCGATGCGACGACCTGCACCACCATGCCGGCCAGTGCAGCGACCATGACGACCGTGGTGGTGACCGACCTGCCGGGCGCACCGGACGGGAGCACGACCGCGAGGACGACCAGGGCGACGGCCACGGCGGCCGAGGCGACGAGCACCCAGAGGACGGGAGCCGCCGCGCGTGGACGCGACGACGGCTCGGCCGCGGCGAGGACGGCTCGTGCGCGCTCGTCCGCCAGGGCCCACCGGTTCGCGGCGGCGGTCACTTCGTCCGTGGTCATCGCGTCCGAGCCAACCACCAGGAGCCCCGTCCCGTCAGAGCGCAGCCACCCACTCGTCCGTGCCGTCCGTGAACTCCTGGCGCTTCCAGATCGGCGTGCGCTCCTTCACCAGGTCGATCAGGGCTGCACACGCCGCGAACGCCTCCGCCCGGTGCGGCGACGAGACGGCGGCGGCGAGCGCCACGTCCCCGATGCCGAGCGCGCCGACGCGGTGCAGCACGGCGATGCGGACCTCGGGGTGGTCGACGGCGATCGACCGGGCGACCTCGGCGATCACGTCGCCGGCGCTCGGGTGCCGCTCGTAATCGAGTGCGGTCACGCCCTTGCCGTCGTCGTGGTCGCGGACGACCCCGGCGAAGGTCACGACCGCGCCGTCGCGGTCGGTGGCGACGGCGTCCGAGACCTCGTCGACGGTGATGACCCGGTCCACCACGTCGGCGATGACGACGCGTTCCCCGCTCACGACGCGCTCCGGGGTGCGTGCCCGGCGCCGTGCAGCTGCGCGAGGACGTGGTCGAGCACGCCGTCGAGCACCGCGAGCCCGTCGGCCACCCCGCCGCGGGAACCGGGCAGGGTCAGCACGAGCGTGCGGCCGCCGGCGATGCCCGCGACACCTCGGGTGAGGAGCGCCGTCGGGCCGGCACCGGCGAGGCCCCGCCGACGGATCTCCTCGACGAGACCCGGGAGCTCCAGGTCGATGAGGGGCGCGACGGCCTCGGGCGTCCGGTCCGTCGGGGTGACGCCGGTCCCGCCCGTGGTCACGACGACCCTCGCGTCGGCGAGCAGCTCGGCGGTGACGGTCTCGGCGATCGCGCCGCCGTCCGGCACGATCGTCGGCTCGGCGACCGTGAAGCCCCGCTCGCGGAACCAGGCGGCGATCGTCGGGCCCGTGCGGTCGAGCGAGGCATCCGTCGCCGCCTGCGTGGACACGACGACCACGCCGGCGCGGCCCCTGGTCGGTTCGGACGTCATCGAGCGCTCCAGTCCCCGGAGCGTCCGCCGTGCTTCTCGAGCACCCGGACGTCCGTGATCACGGCCGCACGGTCGACGGCCTTCACCATGTCGTACACGGTCAGGGCGGCGACGCTCGCGCCGGTCAGCGCCTCCATCTCGACGCCGGTGCGCGAGGTGGTCCGGACGGCGACCTCGATGTGCACGCGGTCGCCCGCCCCGGTGATGTCGACCTCGACGCCCGCGATCGGCAGCGGGTGGCACAGCGGCACGAGGTCGGACGTCTTCTTCACCGCCATGATCGCCGCGATCCGGGCGGTGCCGATGACCTCGCCCTTCGGCAGCGAGCCGTCGATGATCCGCTCGACCACGTCGGCACGGGTCACCAGGGTGGCGGTGGCCGTGGCGCTGCGCGCGGTGACGTCCTTCTCCGACACGTCGACCATGTGGGCGGACCCGTCGTACCGGACGTGGGAGAGGCCGGCGCCGGTCGGGTCGGCGTCGGTCGGATCGGCGCTGGACGAGTGGGTGGTGGGGTCGTCGGTCATCGCAGGCTCCAGACGGTCAGCGGGTCCCCGGGCTCGACGGTGTCGGTGCCGACCGGGACGTGGACGAGGTGGGTCGCGGCGGCGAGGTGCCCGAGCAGGTGGGAGCTCGGCCCGCCGACGAAGTGCACACGGCCGTCGACGACCGTGCCGCGGCGCACCTGGTGCTTGCCGACCGGTGAGGTCGCCGACTCCGCCGCGGGGAGCTCCTGCGCCACTCGGTCGGGAGCGCCGACGACCGCCGCGAGCACCGGTCGCAGGAAGACCTCGAACGAGACGAGCGCCGAGACGGGGTTGCCGGGGAACGCGACGACGGGCACCCGGCGTCCAGCGAGCGGGAGCCGGCCGAGCGCCTGCGGGCCGCCGGGCTGCATCGCGACCGGGGTGACGGCGAGGCCGAGCGGCTCGAGCGTCTGGCGCACGACCTCGTACGCCCCGGCGCTGATCCCGCCGGTGGTGAGCACGAGGTCGGCCCACTCCCCCACGGCGTCCTCGAGCGCGGGCAGGAAGGCGTCGACGTCGTCGGTGAGCCGGACGGTCCGCGCCGCGGCACCGACCTCGGCCAGGGCCGCCCGCAGTGCGACGCCGTTCGCGTCGCGGATCGTCGCACCCGACCCACCGTGCCCGTCTCCGCGATCACCACCGTCCGCCAGCTCGCTGCCCGTCGAGACGACGAGCACGCGCACGGACCGCACCACGTCGACCACGTCGATGCCGGCGGCGGCGAGCGTCCCGAGCAGCGCCGGCGTCACGGGGGCGCCCGCCGGGGCGAGCTCCGCTCCGCGCCGCACGTCGCTGCCGACCGTCCGGACGAAGGTGCCCGTGGTCGTGCCGTCCGGCACGGTGAGCTCGGCGAGCGCCAGGGCCGCGGGGAACGCGCCCGGGGCGGTCTCCTCGACCGGGACGACCGCGTCGGCACCCTCGGGGATGCGCGCGCCGGTCATGATCGGCGCCGCGGTCCCCGGGGCCAGCGGCACGGGGACGGCACCGGCGGGGATCGGGTCCACCACCCGGACGGACCGACCGGACTCGGCGGCGCGGACGGCGAACCCGTCCATCTGGCTGTTGTCGAACACGGGCAACGGCACGGGCGCCGTCACCGCGGCGGCGAGGACACGATGGCCCCGACCGGCGCCGACGCCGTCCGCCAGGGTGTCGATCGCGACCGTCTCCGCACCACGCTGCGCGAGCGCGGGTGCGAGGAGCGCGGCGACCTCGTCGCGATGCTGACCGATCGTGCGCACCCGTGCCTCCGAACCCGTGGGGATGCCCGCTCCCGGTCACTGCCGGAGGGGCGTCAGTAGCGTATCCAGGGCGCACCACGCGCCGAGGACATCCTGAAGGACCTGTGGAGGACCACGTGACCACGACCGAACCGCCCGTGGACGGAACGACCGCTCGCATCGGGGTGATCGGGGGCTCCGGCCTCTACCGCCTCTTCGAGGAGGGCACGGCCGACGAGATCGACGTCGCGACCCCGTTCGGTCCGACCTCCAGCCCGATCACGGTCGGCACGATGTCGGGCAAGCGCGTCGCGTTCCTCACCCGGCACGGCCGCGAGCACTCGGTCGCGCCGCACCTGATCAACCACCGTGCGAACGTCTGGGCGCTCCGCTCGCTCGGCGTCCGTGCGATCGTCTCGTCGAGCGCCGTGGGCGGCCTGCACCCGGACTACGCGCCGGGCACGTTCGTCGTGACGGACCAGCTGATCGACCGCACGTGGGGTCGCGCCGACACCTTCTTCGAGGACCAGGTGCAGCACCTGTCATTCGCGGACCCGTTCGACCCGGTGCTCCGCCGCGCCGCGATCGACGCCATCGCCGCGCTCGACGTGCCGTTCCGTCCGACCGGCACGTGCGTCGTGATCCAGGGTCCGCGCTTCTCGACCCGCGCCGAGTCGGTGTGGATGCGCGAGGCCGGCGGCCACACGATCAACATGACGATGACGCCCGAGGTCCCGCTCGCAGCGGAGCTCGGCATCGGCACCGTCAACCTGTCGTACGTCACCGACGCCGACGCCGGCCTGGCACCCAGCGCGGACGAGACCACGGCCGCCGAGGCCCCGGTCACCCACGCCGCCGTCATGGAGCGCCTGGCCCGCGCCAACGAGGTCATCGTCCGCGCCATCGGCGACGTCGTCGCCGCACTGCCCGACGACTGGACGCCCCGCGAGCTCGTGCCCTCGGAGGCCAGCGAGAGCGTGCTCCGCAAGGCGGTCGGCGCATGAGCCGCCTGCTCGTCACCGGCGGCGCCGGCTTCATCGGCTCCGCGGTCGTCCGCCGCGCCCTCGCCGAGGGGCACGAGGTCCGCATCCTCGACTCGCTGCGCGACGACGTGCACGGCGACCCCGGCGAGGTCCTCCGCGCCCACGAGCAGCAGGGTCTGTCCTTCGTCCACGGCGACGTCCGCGATCGCGTCGCCCTCGAGGCCGCGCTCGACGGCGTCGACGTCGTCTGCCACCAGGCGGCGAAGGTCGGCCTCGGGGTCGACTTCCAGGACGCCCCCGACTACGTCTCGTCGAACGACGCCGGTACCGCCCACGTCCTGGCGGGCATGGACCGGCACGGCATCGGCCGGCTCGTGGTCGCGAGCTCGATGGTGGTCTACGGCGAGGGCGCGTACGAGACCGCCGACGGCGAACCGGTGCGACCGCCGGCCCGTCGCCGCGAGGACCTCGACGCCGGCCGCTTCGACCCGATCGGCCCCGACGGGCGGGCGCTCGTCCCGGGCCTCATCGACGAGTCGGCCGCGCTCGACCCCCGCAACGTGTACGCGCAGACGAAGGTCGCGCAGGAACACCTGGCGTCGTCGTGGGCGCGCGCGACCGGCGGTACCGCGATCGCCCTGCGCTACCACAACGTGTACGGCCCGGGCATGCCGTCGAACACCCCGTACGCCGGGGTCGCCTCGCTGTTCCGCTCGGCGCTGGCCCGCGGCGAGGCACCCCGGGTCTTCGAGGACGGCCGGCAGCGGCGCGACTTCGTGCACGTCGACGACGTCGCCGGAGCGAACGCGGCATCGATCGCCGCGACCGCCGAACTGCCCGCCGAGACCTTCCGCGCCTACAACGTCGGCTCGGGTGTCGTGCACACGATCGGCGACATGGCGTCGGCGATCGCCGGACCGGACGGGCCGCAGCCCGTCGTCACCGGTGAGTACCGGCTCGGCGACGTCCGCCACGTGACGGCGTCGTCGGACCGCATCCGCGCCGAGCTCGGGTGGCAGGCACAGGTGGACTTCGAGCAGGGCATGCGCGCGTTCGCGACCGCCCCGCTCCGCGCCGCCGTCCAGCGCTGACGGCGCCGACGCGGCCGGGGCACTCCCGGCCGCGTCCGCGCGGCCGGCTGCGTGCTGAGACTCGGCACAGCCTGCGCGAGCCGCCACGATCCCGCCAGGACCGGCCACCCGACCGGGTGCGCCGTCGTGCGGAGGCGATCCGGGCCTCCCGGCTGTCCCCCGGAAGCGGGACACGGCATCCACTGGGCGCACGGAGTGACCGGCGGGGGACGGCTAACCTGTACCCCGGGCTGTGTCTTCGTGTTACGTCGAGTACATGGACCGCCCGCCCTCCGACGACCACGACCCCGCCGCCGCCGAGGCGAGCGGGACCGACGCGGGCACCCGTCGATCCGACGGACCGCACCGAATGGACACCATGACCGTCGACGTGATCCTGCCCTGCCTCGACGAGGCGGACGCGCTCCCCCGCGTCATCGGGCGCCTGCCCGAGGGGTACCGCGCCATCGTGGTCGACAACGGCTCGACCGACGGCTCCGCCGACGTGGCGCGCGCGCACGGCGCGACCGTCGTCACCGAACCGGTCAAGGGCTTCGGCTCGGCGTGCGCCGCCGGCGTCGCCGCCGCGACCGCCGAGTACGTCGCGTTCTGCGACGCCGACGCCTCGATGGACCCCGCCGAGCTGCCGGCCCTCGTGGCGCGCGTCGCCGACGGCCGCACCGACCTCGCGCTCGGTCGGCGCGTCCCGACCACGCGTGGTGCCTGGGCGCCGCACGCCCGCTTCGCGAACCGCGTGCTCGCCGTGCTCATGCGCCGCGCCACCGGCTACCGGCTCCGCGACCTCGGCCCGATGCGCGTCATGCGCCGCGCCGACCTCGTCGCGCTCGACCTGCAGGACCGTCGGAGCGGCTACCCGCTCGAGATGGTGCTGGCCGCGCACGCCGCCGGCTGGCGGGTCGACGAGTCCGACATCGGGTACGCCCAGCGCGTCGGTGACAGCAAGGTCACCGGCACGCTCCGCGGCACGGTCAACGCCGTCCGCGACATGTCCCGTCTGCTGCGCCAGTACGGACGGGAGGCACGGCCCCGCGTCGTGGCGCCCGGTCCCGCCCGCGACGTGGCCGGGTCCTCGGAAGGAGCACGTTCATGACGGACGTCACGGTGGTCGTCGTGGCAAAGGAGTGCCTGCCAGGCAAGGTCAAGACCCGGCTCACGCCGGCCCTGACGCCGGAGGGTGCCGCGCGCGTCGCGTCGGCCGCACTCGCCGACACGATCGCGACGGTGCGGGCCCTCCCGGCGTCGCGGCGCGTCCTGCTCTACGACGGCGTCGTCCTGCCCGAGGGCACCGACGACTTCGACGTGCTGCACCAGGTGGGCGGCGGTCTCGACGAGCGCCTCGGTGCGATGTTCGACGCGATGACCGGCCCGACACTGCTGGTCGGCATGGACACCCCGCAGGCGACGCCCGAGCACCTCGCCCGGGTGTTCGACGACCCGGACCGCGACGCCTGGTTCGGCCCGGCCGACGACGGCGGCTTCTGGTCGCTCTACCTGCGCGAGCCCGACGGCGCCCTGCTCCGCGGCGTCCCGATGTCGCAGGACGACACCGGTGCCGTGCAGCTCGCCCGCCTGACCGACGCCGGCCTGTCGGTCGGCACGCTGCCCGGCCTCCTCGACGTCGACACCGTCGCGGACGCCGAGCAGGTGGCCGCCCTCGCGCCGGACTCCCGCTTCGCCGCGGCCTTCCGCGCCGAGGCACCCACCACCCTGACCACGACGACCGGAGGCGCCCGATGACGATGCACGACACCATCACGTTCGGCGCAGGTGGCGGCGAGCCCTACGCCCGCGCCCTGCGCACCGACGGCCGCCTGCGACTGACCGACCCCGAGCGCCCCGACGTCGAGGTCACGATGGACGTCGGTCGCTGGAGCGCCGCGGCCGACCGGGTCGACCGCTCACTGCTCGACGGCGCGGACGGACCCGTCATCGACATCGGCTGCGGCCCGGGGCGGATGCTCGTCGCGGCGCAGGCCCTCGGCATCCCGGCGCTCGGCGTCGACGTGTCGGACGAGGCCGTCGCCATCGCACGACGCTCCGGCGGCACCGCCGTGCAGGGGTCGGTCTTCGACCCGATCCCGGACGAGGGCCGGTGGGACACCGCACTGGTGATCGACGGCAACATCGGCATCGGCGGCGACCCCGTCGCACTGCTCGCCCGCTGCGCGGAGATCGTCCGCGACGGCGGTCGCGTCGTCGTCGAGACCCACGTCGACCGCTCCGCCGACCGGACGTTCACCGCGCACGTGGCGGACGGCGACGGCAACCGCAGCGAGGGCTTCCCCTGGGCCGAGGTGGGCGTCGACGCGCTGCTCGAGCACGCGGCGACGGCGGGACTGCAGGCCCGCCAGAGCTGGACGGCCGAGGGTCGGACGTTCTGCGAGCTCGTCGCGTGATGCGGCCCTGTTGTCTTGCATCGTTCAAGACAACGGGGTAGCGTGGTCGTCATCAGCCGACGGCGTCCTGGTCGTCGGTCCGACGGTCGGTGACCCGCGGCACGACGACGAGGAGCACCCGTGCAGAACCGACAGAACCCCCTCGGCGGCGCCTACGTCTCCGGTCTCGAGCAGCGTGACGAGCTCGGTGCCTACGCGGTCGAGGCCGCCTGGCGCCCCGTCGGCAGCTACACCGGCACCGGCATCGGCCGCACCGTCGGGCGCTTCGTGGACACGCAGTTCCGGCGTCCGAGCACGTCGACAGCCTCGACGCGGACCGTGACCGGGTCGCTGCGCACGGCGACCGGGTCGTTCCGGACCGCCTGAGCCGCCACTCCCCCAGACCGCGAGCGGTCGCCCACCCCGGAACGTCCCCCCACGTCCCCGGTGCGGGCGGCCGCTCGCTCTGTGCTCACCGGTCTGCACTCACCGGTCGAGTCGTGGCCCCCGTGGGTCATGCTCCGTCACCGGATGCTGGATGAGCAGCGGCGACCACTCGTCAGGATGACGCTGTGCCCACTCGAGTGCGCGCAGGAACCGAGCCTGCGTGGACGGTGCGCAACCCCAGAGCCATCCCGACGGCTCGTCGTTGTACGGGAACTCCCACATGAGGAGCCGATGGGTGACCGCTTCGCCGAGGTCGACGTGACGGAGGATGACCCGATCTCCGCACGGGCCCTCCTGTCGATCGTGGTCCTCCCACTCGAGCCCCGCGTCGTCGAGCGCGTCCGCGAACGCCTCGCACGTCGGAACCCCTGGCGCGTCCTCGTGAGCAACCTTGTCGAGGTGAGCGAAGAGTTCCCTCCGCAATGCCGCGAGCTGCTGCCAGGAATCGGAGGTCACGAGCGCCTCGACTCCTGCCGGGAGGGAGACCCGAAGCGATCGTCCTTGTCCGCTGTGCGGCGTCCCGCAGCTGGGTCGGCTGTGCACGCATCGGCGTCGTGTGTGCTGATCCGTCGGCCGAGACGGTCGACCCAGGCGAAAGCGCTCACCTGCGCATCGACCTCCGGTCGGAAGCCACTACCCATCGATTCCAACAAGTCCACCACGTCGGTTTCCGAACACCTCTGCCGAATCTCGAGAAGCTTGGTCAGGAGCGCGCGGCGAGTTGCCGGAGGATCATCAAGAGCTTCGGTCAAGAGCTCGTCGACGGAGGACCACTAATCTTTCCAGTCTTGGTTGAAGGCGCCGCCCATGAGTGCGTCGAAGGCGGGGTACTGGTCTGACGCTTTCAAGGGAACCACTTCTTCTCGATTTGCGGCGTTCGCCCGCCGAGGGATCGTCCCACGATGTGATCAGAAACCACCCGAACGGCTTCGAGATCCTGCGGCACCCCGAACGGGTTTCCCCGACCTGTCACACCACCGGTCGTTGCATGGATCCGCAGCGGGCGCGGGGTGCCGCTGGCGACCCATCGTCTGATCCGCTCGTGATTGAAGTCGAGCGCGTAGGCGACCACCTCGTTCGCTCGCTCGACGTTCCCGGTGTCCGGGTTGATGATGTGTCGCGATGCAACATGCCCACCGGCTGCATCGATCCCCTGCACGCCGCCCGTCCTGACGAATGAGTCAAGATCAAATCTCGGGCCGAGAAGACCGGACTCCGGGTGCGCCGCTTTGTACGCACCGACCTCCTCATCGAACAGCTGCGTTCCCGGGCCGGAAGCGCAGGCGCAACGGCTTCACCAACCCACGGTTCGTCCACGCTTCGAACCGTGCTTCCGCAGCGCTGATCGCGGCGTCCGGGTACGAGCGCATTGTTCGTGCATCGATGGAGAACCGAGCTGATCCTGTGCGGAGCGTCCGTCGGCGGATCACGTCGTCGGTCATCCCGCTCCGCCGTTGCTGAGTTGTCGTTCGACCCGAGCCGCCACGTTGCGCAACCACGCTCGGTCGTCGAGTCCGTCGTCCGCCGGCACGTAGTTGCAGTCTAGTTCAGTCAGGCGTCCATCGAGTGCCGACTCGTCCGGGAGGATCTGGTCCAGGTCGCGGACGTCTTCGAGGAGCGCACGCTGTTCGTCGGAGGAGGTGTGAGCAAGGTGGTCCTCGAGCGCTGCATCCGCCGAGTACGGCTCGTCCGCCCAGTCCTGATGGAAGTAGGTCCCGACGAAGTCATCGAACCCGTGGAAGTTGCGCGCCGTGATGCTCGCGACCGCGGGGTACGCCGTGAACACCGTGTAGCCCGAGGGACTGTCCGCCGATCGGACGAGCACGGCGCGCACGGCTTCGAGGTCCTGCGGCTCCACGAAGGGGTTCCCCCGGCCGGTCACGCCGCCGGGGACGGCGTACACCCGCAGCGGGCGTGAAGCACCCTCCGCGACCCAACGCCTGATGCGTTCGTGGTTGAAGTCGAGCGCGTAGGCCACCGCTTCGTTCGCGCGCTCCACGCTCGGGAAGTAGGACCCACCCGTCCGTACAGTGCGTGCCATCAGAGGACCTCACCGGTCTGCCCACCCTCGACCGGATCGCCATTTCGGACATTGCGGGCAGCACGGTCTCGAAGTCCGATGAGCCAGGTACGGGAGGTTTGGCCAGTCTCGGCGAGGGGATCGAGGCCCGAATCGATGTACGTGAAGAAGTCGTCAACCGACGAGTCGGTCCCCAGCACGTTCAAGAGGTAGTCGAGCTCTGTTTGCAGCACCTCGTTGTCGCGCAGCGGAGCATCATCGAGGTCCTGCACGAGGACCGATTCCGCATCTGGCCAATCGAGCTGCCAATCGAGGTTGAATTCCACGCCGAGCAACGAGGTCGTTCTCGGAGCGCGACGGATCACCTCACGGTAGAAGTCTTCGTCATCCATTGATCGTCTCTCGCGGGTAACTAGTCAGGATCGAGTATGGGGGGTCTCCGCTGGGTTCGAACTTCAGGACAACCCGCACAACGGACGCATCTTGGATCGGCGGTGTACGCCCCTCGACGAATCTCCGGCCGATGACCTGATCTGCTGGCCAGCGGACGGCCCCGTCATCGACATCGGCTGCGGCCCGGGGCGGATGCTCGTCGCGGCCCAGGCCCTCGGCATCCCGGCGCTCGGCGTCGACGTGTCGGACGAGGCCGTCGCCATCGCACGACGTTCCGGCGGCACCGTCGTGCGGGGGTCGGTCTTCGACCCGATCCGGCCCCCGAGCGCTGCCTCGTCCGGGAGGATTCCGTCCAGGTCACGGACGTCCTCGAGCAACTCGCTGAGCGCGTCGGGCGAAGAGCTCGCGAGGTGGTCCTCGAGCGCTTGCTCCGCCGAGTACGGCTCCTCCGTCCAGTCCTGGTGGAAGTAGGTACCGACGAAAGCGTCGAAGCCGTGGAAGTTCCGCGCCGTGATGCTCGCCACAGCGGGGTACGCCGTCAACACGAAGTACCCCGAGGGATCGTCCGAGGTTCCGACCAGGACGACGCGGACGGCTTCGAGGTCCTGCGGTTCCCGGAAGGGCTTCCCCCGCCCGGTGAACCCGCCCGGGACTGCGTAGATCCGCAGCGGTCGACTGGCACCGTTCGCCACCCAATTCCTGATCCGCTCGTGATTGGCGTCGAGCGCGTAGGCCACGGCGTCATCTGCTCGATCGACACTCGGGAAGTAGGACACCCCGGTCCGCGCCGTGTGGTCCGTCATGCTTCCCCTTCCACCTCGATGGCGATGCAACCGGGCTTCCCTGGCTTCCTCATCACTCTGCTTTCGATCGAACATTCCGTGCTGCCCGGTCCCGGAGTTCGAGCATCCACGACCGCGCTGACTGTCCGAGGTCGACCCGCGGCGAGAGGCCCGTACCCACGAACTTGAAGAAACCGTCGACGTCACTGTCGGTCGGCAGCTCCTGCAACAGGAAGTTCAGTTCGTCGCGGTACTGGAGGTTCTCGGCCCGCGATACCTCATCGAGGTCGCTGACGAGCACGGACTCGACATCCGGCCAATCGAGGTCCCAGTCGTAGTTGAACTCAGCCGCCAAGAGCGATCTGAAGCCCGGAGCGCGAGCCGCCACGCTCCGGTAGTACTCGTGCTTATCCATTCAGGTCCTCTCGCGGGTACGTTGTGACGATCGAGTACGGGGGATGGCCGTCCGGGAAGAACTTCAACACCACCCGCACAACGGACGCATCGCGCATCGGCAGTACCCCATCCGGGTCGAAGTAGCGACCGACCACGGTGTCGGACGGCCACTCGAACTCTTGGGTGGGCTTCCCGATCGAGCCGTTTCGTTTCGCCGCGATCCACTCCTGGATGGCCTCGTGGTTGGCGTCGAGCGTCGAGGCGATCATCTCGTCGACCTTCCGCACCGGGAGCGAGTAGGCGCTGTTCTCCTTTTCGCCCTTGAATCGGGATCGTACGAAGTCGTCGAAGGCTTCCTTGTTCAGCACCGACGGTGGAACGTGCCACTTGATCGCATGCCCACCGTGATCTTCGGCGTACTGCAAACCCCCGCGCTCGATGAAGATCGACGATTCGACGCCGTGCGGGATCGCATCGGCATCGTTCAGCCGGTGGTAGTCCGGATGCTCCAACTCGAACCGGTTCAACTCGTCGCGGAAGAAGCTCGCGAAGGAGTCATCGCCCACGCCTGAGGCAGGCGAGTACCCGGCCGTACGTGACCACTTCGCGTACTCACGGTCGACGAGGTCGGCGAGTGCGTCGATGTTTGCCTGCGAGGCTCCACCCTTCACCCACGAGCGGACGTCGGCTTCCATGCCGCGAAGACCAAGCTTCCCCAGCCCCGACGCGAGTTCCTCCGCTCGGCCGGCTCGACCAGCCCATCCCTCGGGCCCGATGAAGCTCGTCCCGACCGCCGAAGCAGCCGCGCCGGCTGCGACCGCGGGGTGCTCCTGCGCGTCCTCCCACCAACGCTCGACGCCGTCACCAAACGCGCCGAGGGTCTGCCCCGCCTGCCCCTCGGGATCGGCCGCGGCATCAAGCCAGGCGAGCGGGTCGACGAGCATGCCGAAGGCCACGAGACCGTCGCCCATGCTCTTCCACGCCGAGCCAGCGTTCCCCCAGCTCCACTCTCCGCTGTCGTCCCAGCCGCCGAGGTGGAGGAGTCCTCCGAGCGTCTTCAGCAGGTCGTCGGTGAAGCCCTCCTCGAACTGCTCGGCCCACGTCTTGCCCTCGGCGGTCCCGACCCGCGACCAGGGCAGGTCCACCCCGCGAGCGTCGAGGTCGCTCCTCGACGGCGCCTGGAAGGCGTGCTTCACCGACGCACCCGACGCCTTCTTGATCGCGAGGGCACACTCCGCCTGTGCTGCCTGGAGCAACGCGACCTGTTCGTTGACACGCCGGATCAGCTGGTCGTTCTCGGCGCGTGTCGCGATGTCCTCGTACCAGGGCACCGTCTTCGACTCCGGCTCCTGTTCCACGGCCTGGTAGCCGTTCCACGATCCGGAGACCGGAGCCGGTTGCTTCGGCGTGAAGGCTGATTCGAACCTCGGTACCCCGTGCCGCACCCGCGCGACGAAGGCCTCGGCCTCGACGCGGAGGGCGTCGAGTTCCCGCTTCGGCGCAGCGGCAGTGGACGCGTACGTGTCCAGCGCCGAAGCGACCCTCCGGGCGACACCGCCGATCGTGTGCACGTCGTCCGTCACCGGATCCATGAGGGCGAACACCTGATCCGACTCGGGTGACTCGTAGACACCGCTCAGACGCTGCCACTTCGACGGGAGGTCGTCGGCGACGGTCTCCATCGAGTCCGCTCCGCTTCGGATCGTCGCGGCCCCCGTCGAGACGGCATCGAGCTGCAGATCCGCCCCGGGGATGGCGTCCGGCGCGATCAGGCCGTGGTCCCCGTACGCGACTCCACTCACCGTCGCTCCTCCGCCGCGCGGATGAACAGCGAGAGGTCGTGACCCTCGTGGGCGCGCACGCCAGCACGTTGTGCGTTCGCCGCCATGTCGAGGTCGCCCGCGCGGTAGGCGTCGACGGCGTTCGTCACGCCCTGCACCCCGCCGATCAGCCGGTAGGTCACCTGATCGACGTCGTCCTGCGTTTCCTCGACGAAGGCCCCGAGCGCCTCGTTCACCACGTCCCCGGCACCCGCCGCGACCTCGGCGACCCCGCTCTGGACCGCCCGGAGCGCCGACGCGGTCCCGTTGACCGACTCGCGGACCTCGGACAGGACGGACGCGACCCCTGCCGGGTCGATCCGCCACCCCTGTGTACTCATCGTTCTCCCCCCACCCGCGTGCCATGTTCACCGGAACCACCCTCCGCCCGCAAGTCCGATGCGTGCGCGGCGCGAGAGCGGCGTTCCTGCAAGCGCTCGACCAGCACCGCTGCAGCGGCCCAGCGTTCGCGCTCGCTGCCCGGGAACCACGAGACGACACCACGCTCGCTGCCGACCACGAGGACACGGTGCGGCAACCCCGCGGTGTCTGCGGCCGCCTCGTGTGCTCGAGCGGCCCGCCCAGCGGAGTACACGCCGAACGGTGCGGGAGGGCCAGCCACCGAGGTGTCCACCACGCCGTCGGTCCTGCCGCGGCTGAGTGCGAACCGCGCCGAGCGCGCGTGGTGACCGTGCATGACGGACCGGAGACCCGCCTCCAGTCCGGCGTGCAGCGCACTGTCGCCTCCAGGCGGCACTGCGATCGTGCAGCGCAGCGTCTCGAGCACGACATCGGCAGCGCGCTGCACGACGAGGACACCGCCGAGCACGGGCCGCTCCCTCGTCGTCACGACGAACAGCGCGTCCTGCGGCGAGCGCCGCTCCGCCGCGAGGGTCAGGCGGTCGGGCGTGATGGCCTCACCGTTCTCGACCAGGGCGAACCGCGGTACTGCACCGAACGCGTGCCCGACGAACCGGGAGGACGCGACACCGAGCAGGATGCCCGGAGCCGGGTCGTGCTCGATCACGAGGTCGACGTGCAGACGCCGACCGAGCTGCGGAGCGGTCGAGTGCGCCGCCTCCGGGGCCCACCGGAAGCCGCGTTCGGCGAGCAGGTGCAGCGCCGCCCACGAAACCGTCGTCCCTGCTGTCGTGTGCAGTACGGCGCCGTCCTCCTGCTGCACGGCTGCCGACAGCTCGGCACCCGCGCGGACCGTCTCCCCCATCCTCCGACCGTAGCGCCGTCCGGTGCCGCCCCGCGATGCCGCGACACACACAAGGGGCCGAGTGCCAGGATGGGCCCATGAACGACCGCGCCGGCACCCCCGCGACCGCAGACGACCTCGTCGACCTCGACGCCCTCCTGGCGGCCTACCACGAGCGCGTCCCCGACGTGTCGATCCCCGAGCAGAAGGTGGTGTTCGGCACCTCCGGCCACCGGGGTTCCTCGCTGGACACCGCGTTCAACGACACGCACATCGCCGCGATCACGCAGGCGATCATCGAGTACCGCACCGAGCAGGGCACCGACGGCCCGCTGTTCATCGGCCGCGACACCCACGCGCTCTCCGCCCCCGCCGAGCAGACCGCACTGCAGGTCCTCGCGGCGAACGGCGTCCGGGTGCTCGCCGACGCCGAGGACGGCTACGTGCCGACCCCGGCGCTCAGCCACGCCATCATCAAGTACAACCGCGAGGAGCACGGCGACACCGCCGACGGCATCGTCATCACGCCGAGCCACAACCCCCCGCGTGACGGCGGCTTCAAGTACAACCCGCCGCACGGCGGCCCGGCCGACAGCGACGCCACGTCGTGGATCGCCGACCGCGCGAACGCGATCATCGCCGGTGGCAACGCCGACGTCCGCCGCCAGGACGAGACGTCCGCCGAGGGGTACGACTACCTCGGCTCGTACGTGTCGGACCTCGAGGACATCATCGACATCGACGCGATCAAGCGCGCCGGGGTGAAGATCGGCGCCGACCCGCTCGGCGGCGCCTCGCTGCCGTACTGGGAGCGCATCCGCGACCACTACGGACTCGACCTGACGGTGGTGAACCCCGACGTCGACCCGACCTGGGCGTTCATGACCCTGGACTGGGACGGCAAGATCCGGATGGACCCGTCGAGCCCCTCGGCGATGGCGTCGGTGCTCGCCCGGAAGGACGACTTCGACGTGCTGACCGGCAACGACGCCGACTCGGACCGCCACGGCATCGTCACCCCCGACGGCGGACTGATGAACCCGAACCACTACCTGGCCGTCGCGATCGAGTACCTGTACGCACACCGGCCGGAGTGGCGCGACGACGCCGCGATCGGCAAGACGCTGGTCTCGTCGAGCATCATCGACCGCGTGGCCGAGTCGCTCGGTCGTCGACTCTGGGAGGTCCCGGTCGGCTTCAAGTGGTTCGTCCCGGGCCTGATCGACGGCTCCGTGGCCTTCGGCGGCGAGGAGTCCGCCGGCGCCTCGTTCCTCCGCAAGGACGGCACGGCGTGGACCACGGACAAGGACGGCATCATCCTGGCGCTGCTGGCGTCCGAGATCGTCGCGGTCACGGGCAAGACCCCGTCGCAGCTGTACGCGGAGCTCACCGAGCGCTTCGGCGCCCCGGTCTACCAGCGCGTGGACGCGGCGGCGAGCAAGGAGCAGAAGGCGCGCCTGTCGAAGCTCGACGGTGACGCCATCACCGCGGACACCCTCGCGGGCGACCCGATCACGGCGAAGCTGTCCAAGGCACCCGGCAACGACGCGGCCGTCGGCGGCGTGAAGGTCGTCACGGACAAGGCGTGGTTCGCCGCCCGCCCGTCCGGCACCGAGGACGTCTACAAGATCTACGCGGAGAGCTTCGTCGGGCAGGAGCACCTGGAGCAGGTCCAGCGCGAGGCCAAGGAGATCGTGGACGCCGCCCTCGGGGCGTAGTCGGTCGTTCCCGGGAGGCGTCGTCGGATCCGTCCGACGGCGCCTCCTGCACATCCGCCCCGGACCCTGCCGATGTCCACAGGAACGCGGTTCCGGGGAACAAACCGTTTGCGCTGGTTGTATTTTTGCAGTGCGCGCAACGAACGTTCCCCCGCGCCCGGGACGGAACGCCTGCGCGAGCACCAGTACGCACGGGAGACCGAATGACCCAGACGGCGACCGCACCAGCGGCCCCCACCACGTCCTCGAACGCGGTGATGAACCACCGACAGATCCTGCTCGTCATCTACGGACTGATGGCCGGCATGTTCCTCGGCGCGCTCGACCAGACGATCGTCGGCACGGCGATCCGCACGATCGGCGACGACCTGCACGGCCTCGACCAGCAGGCGTGGGTGACCACCGGCTACCTCATCGCCTCGACGGTGACGACCCCGATCTACGGCAAGCTCTCCGACATCTTCGGCCGGCGCCCGCTGTTCCTCACGGCGATCGCCATCTTCATCATCGGCTCGCTCCTGGCGTCGTTCTCCTCCTCGATGCTCATGCTCGCCGGCTTCCGCGCCCTGCAGGGCCTCGGCGCCGGTGGTCTCATGTCGCTGCCACTGGCGATCATGGGCGACATGCTCGCCCCCCGCGAGCGCGCGAAGTACCAGGGGTACTTCCTGGCCGTGTTCGGCATCTCCTCGGTGATCGGCCCGCTGGTCGGCGGTCTGTTCGCCGGCGCGTCCCAGATCCTGTTCGTCGACGGCTGGCGCTGGGTGTTCCTCATCAACGTGCCGGTCGGCGTGATCGCGCTGGTCATGGTGACGACGTTCCTGCACCTGCCGAAGTTCGGCGACCGCGGCAAGCCCCGCATCGACTGGTGGGGCGCCACGCTCGTCATCGTCACGCTGGTCCCGCTGCTCCTCATCGCCGAGCAGGGCCGCGACTGGGGTTGGGACTCCCCCGGCGCCATCGCCTGCTACGTCATCGGCGCGCTCGGCCTGATCGGGTTCGTGATCGTCGAACGGGCGATGGGCGACGACGCGATCCTGCCGCTCAAGCTGTTCGGCTCCCGCGTGTTCTCGATGGCCGCGGTGCTCTCCGTGCTCGTCGGCTTCGGCATGTTCGGCGCCATGCTCACGCTCCCGCTCTACCTGCAGATCGTGAAGGGCGTCACCCCGACCGAGTCCGGCTTCAGCATGCTCCCGATGGTGCTCGGCCTCATGATCGCGTCGATCGCGTCCGGCCAGATCATCTCGCGGACCGGGCGGTACCAGGTCTTCCCGATCACCGGCACCGCGTTCACCGCGATCGGCTTCACGGTCCTGACCTTCCTGACCGCCGACAGCCCGCTGTGGTTCCTGATGATCGGCATGTTCGGCATCGGCCTGGGCCTCGGGCAGCTCATGCAGACGCTGACCCTCGCCGCACAGAACTCGGTCTCCCCGCGAGACATCGGCGTCGCGACGAGCGCAGCCACCTTCTTCCGCCAGATCGGCGGCACGATGGGCACCGCGGTGCTCCTCTCGGTGCTGTTCACGCTCATGCCGACGAACATCACCGGCGCGATGCAGAACGAGTCGAACCTCAAGCCCGCGCTCAACGCGGCGCTCACCCCCTCGGTCGCCGGCGCGTCCGAGAACAAGGGCGTCATGGACCAGATCTGGTCGAAGATCGTGGACCCGGTGCAGCAGAACGTGCAGCAGGGTCTCGACAAGGGCGCCGCTGCCGCGAAGCAGGCTGCCGACCAGGCCGTCACCGAGCAGGTCACCGCCCAGGTGCAGCAGCAGGTCGCCGCTGGCACGATCCCGGCCTCGGCAGCCGACTCGGTCATCGCCCAGCAGGTCGCGGCGAACAAGTCCACCGCCGAGCAGCAGGCGCTCGAGACCGCCGCGTCCAAGGCGAACGCCGAGGTCGTCGACGGCACGCTGCAGATCGACTACGCGAACGCCGACCAGCGTCGGGCCGTGGTGGACGAGGTCGCGCCGAAGCTCGTCGACCAGCTGAAGAAGGGCGACACCGCCGCGAGCTCCTCGGCCGGCTCCGCCACGACCGACACGTCGTTCCTGAACGGCGCCGACCCGCGACTGACTCGCCCGTTCCTCGTCGGCTTCAGCAGCTCCGCGGTCGTCGTGTACTGGGTCGGACTCGGCGTCATCCTGCTCGCGTTCGTGCTCACCTGGTTCTTCCGGGTCCCGCCGCTCCGCAAGGTCTCGGCCCTGCAGGAGCAGGCGAACGCCGCGAAGGACGCCGACCAGCTCACGTCCGATGCGCAGCGCGCCGCCGCGAACACCGGCTCGCTCGTCTCGCCCGACACCGGATCGATGCGGACGGTCCCGACCTCGCCGGACGTCGCGGCCCAGCCGCCGCAGGACCGGACGGGAGGCACCACCGCCTCCGCCACGTCGGTCCGGTCCGACGGTGGGACGGTCCAGGGCACGACCGCCACGGCCACGGCGGTGCGGGACGACGACACCCGGGCACCGCTGCCGGGGGCGACGACGCACGGCGCCCACTCCGCGGCCGCGCCGGTGGACGAACCGGCCACCACCACGGGCACGATCCGCACGCACCCCGCCCACGCCGCACCGGAGCACCGCGCCGCGGACGCGACCGCCACCGCCACCGCGACCGCGGCGACCACAGGGGCGACCGGCACTGCGGACCGGACCGACGGGGCGGACGCAGACCGTGCCTCCCGTCCGACCGACGGCGACCACCCGCACGGGCGCCACTCCGCGGAGTAGCCGGGCGGTCCGAACACATCGGCACCCCTCCGAGGCGACACCTCCGACGTCGGACGACGTCGGAGGTGTCGCCTCGGTCACTCCCCGGGAGGCGCCACCTCGTCGACCACCGCGTGTGGCAGCCGCCGGCGCATGACATCGACGGCCACCGGGTTGTCGTCCACGAGCACGAAGCGCCGACCGAGGTCCCGCGCGACCGCACCGAGCGTGCCGCTCCCCGCGAAGAAGTCGAGCACCCAGTCGCCCTCGCGCGAGGACGCCTGCACCATCCGCCGGAGCACCCCCTCAGGCTTCTGCGTCGGGTAGCCGGTCTTCTCGCTCCCCGTCGGCGAGACGATCGTGTGCCACCACACGTCCGTCGGCAGCTTCCCGCGCTCCCGCTTCTCCGGCGTCACGAGTCCGGGCGCCATGTACGGCTCGCGGTCGACGGTCTCGGAGTCGAACCAGTAGCGCTCCGGGTCCTTCACGTAGACCAGGATCGTGTCGTGCTTCGTGGGCCAGCGTGAGCGCGACTTCGCCCCGAAGTCGTACGCCCAGATGATCTCGTTCAGGAAGGCGTCGCGACCGAACAGCGCGTCGAGCAGGACCTTCGCGTAGTGGGCCTCGCGGTAGTCGAGGTGCAGGTACAGCGTGCCGTCCTCGGCGAGGAGCCGCCAGGCCTCGAGCAGCCGGGGCTCGAGGAACGCCCAGTAGTCCTCGAACCGGTCGTCGAAGCGCATGAGGTCACCCCGGACGCGCTCGTACGTCCGGCCGCGGAAGCCCGTGATCGTCCCGGCGTCGCCGGCCGTCCGCCGCTCGGCCGTCACCGCGTGCCGGCGCTGCTTCCGACCGGTGTTGAACGGCGGGTCCAGGTAGACGACCGTGAACGACGCGTCCGGCAGGGTCGGCAGGACGTCGAGGTTGTCCCCGAGCACGACGAGGTCGGGGCTCCGGTCGTCGATGCTGCGCACCGGACCATCCTCCCCCGCACCCGACCGGCCGCAGGACCGAGCGGCGTCAGGCGTGTGCGGCATCGGGCGTGCACGGCGTCAGGCGTGTGCGGCGGAGTCGTCCTCGGTGCCCGCTCGGCAGGTGACGCCACCCGGGGTGACGTCGGACGCGTACGTCGTGCCGCCGACGAAGACGTCCGTCGGCTGCCCGGCGAGCAGCGGGGTCATGACGACCACGTCGTGCGGCGCGGCGATCGAGCCGACCTCGGCCCCGACGCGGAACTGCACGGCCGCGTCCGCGCAGTCGGTGGACGAACGCACCGCGAAGGCGACGCAGTCCGTGGTCGCGCAACCCGCGGGCCGTTCGGCATCCGTGTCCGCGTCGGCCCCCTGCGTCGCCGCGATGCGGTCCGCGTGCGGGTCGTCGTCGGACGCGCAGGACACGTCGCCGATGCTCGACGTGTCCTCGTCGTGGTTCTCGACCAGGACGAGCGGCACGCCCTCCGTGATCGACACCGTTCGCTCCTCGACGCGACTCGGTCGGGCGTCGTCCAGGGACGCGAAGAACCCGACCGTCACGACCGCCGTGCAGGTCCGGTCGCTGTCGATCTCGTACGCGTCGCAACCGGCGTCACCGGGCGTCAGGTCACAGGTGCCCTCCCACTCGTCGTCGCCCGCGAGCCACCACGCCTCGATGCTGCCGTCGTCGGACGTCCACTCGGGCTGTGCGGCGTCCTCGTCGTCGCCCTCGACCGACCACGGAGACCCCGGTTCGACGCCCGTGAGCGCGCGGGCTGCGCCCTCCTCGACCGCCGGCACGAGCGGGAGGAGCGAGACGGAGGCCCCGGTCGCGAGGACGAGCCCGGCGACCCCGGCCGTGACGGCGACGAGCGCCCGCTGTGTCCGGGTGCCGGACCGCGACGGCGGCCCCGCGACGAAGGGTCGCGCGCCGGGCACGGCCCAGCCGCGGGCGTCCCACCCTGCCGATGCGTCCGCCGGATCGGCGCCCGGGAAGACCGCGGCGGCACGGGCGGGGAGCTCGGTGGCCCGCCGGACCGACGCCTCGGCACGCACCGCGTGCAGGGCCTCGGCGAGCCGATCGGCGTACCGGGACGCCCCGATCACCCAGAGCGCGGTGCCGGCGACCACCGGCGCCAGTGCCAGGACCGCCGGTCCGCCGACGGCCCAGAGGACGACCACGGCGACGAACGACGCGAGCGCGATCGCGGCGCCGACGACCGGCACCACCCGGGCGGCGCGGGGCACCCGGTGGTGCAGCGCTCGCGTCGGCGCCCAGAACCGCCAGCGGGACGGAGCGGGCGGGATGTCGTCGCTCGGCCGCCAGCCGGCGTCGGGTTCGGCCCCCTGGAACAGGTCGACCCACTCGGACGACGGCGTGGGCCAGCCGGGCGGCGTCCGGAAGCGCAGGGGCGGTGTTGCATCGTGCACGGGGCGAGAGTAGTGCGGAACGGGAGCGTGTCACCGCCCCGCGTTCGGGGACCGGCGCCGTCCACGACGCTCTCCGGGGGCACGGCGTACGGTCGTCGTCATGGCATCACCCGAGGTCCGCAACGACACCGACGCACAGCAGTACTCCCTGGTCGAGGACGGCGAGGTCATCGGCTTCGCGGCGTACGAGGTCGACGGCGACGAGATCCGCTTCACCCACACCGAGGTCGACCCCGCACACCGCGGCGGTGGCCACGCGTCGATCCTCGTCCAGCACGCACTCGACGACGTCCGCGAGGGCTCGCTGCGCGTCGTCCCGCTCTGCAGCTACGTGCACGCGTGGATCGAGCGCCACCCCGACTACCAGGAGCTCACGACGCGCTGACACGACGGCAGCACCCAAGCTTGCCGTCCGCGTCCGCGCGCGGTCAGTACGTGCGGTCGAGCGTGCCCGGTCGGGCCTCGTGCCGACCGGCGCCTCGGACCGACGGCACCCGGATGAGCACGTTCCCGCTCAGCAGGTCGTGGTCGTCGTCGGCGGGTGTCGGGGCCTGGTGCGGCAGGCGTGCCTGCCGCTCGTACTCGGCCTGCGCCTCGTGACGGGTCGGTGCGAACACCTCGTCCATCATCGACACGACACCACCGGATCCGCCGCTGCGTGTGGCCTTGTTCGACAGGTCGATCCACCCCACGCGATCGGCGACCCACATCACGACGGCCGCTGCGGCCACCGCCCCCAGGAGGATCAACCAGTTCACGGTCCCGACGCTACGTCAGTCACTCGGCGACCACCTCCGCCGCGCGGATGATCCTCGCGATCTGCACGGCTGCGCGTGGTCTGCACGGCTGGTTCATGGGAACGCCACCGAGACTCGTCTCCGCGGCGGTCCGGGTCCCCCCTCCCGGGCCGCCGTCACTGCTGCGTGCCAAGACGGCGACGTGCTCGACGACGCAGACCGGGACCTCGACACGCGGTAGCCCGACGATCAGCCAAGCCCGTAGGACCGCGACTCCGGCTCGAACCCCTCCGGCACGACCGCGACGTACCAGTGGACCGGCACGTCTCCACGACGCACCGCCTCCGGCGCGGTCCTGAGCGGGTGCGCCCGCACGGTCAACCCGCCGCTCTCCGGCACCGTCACGGACAGCCGTTCGGTCGCTCCGCACGGCACGTCGCTCCGGGCGAGGGTGTCGCCGCCGTCCGGTCCCGAGTCGACACGGAAGGACCACCCGTCGGCGCCGTTGCAGGCGACGAGCAGGTCCCACGCGCCCGCCGGCACCGATCCGAGGCCAGCGGCTCCCGCTCCTTCGCCGCCAGCTCCGCCCTGGCCGTGCTCCTCGTCGAGCAGTGCGGTCCCCATCAGCGAGGACCACCGCGAGAGTGCTGCCTCCGACGTGGATGCGTCGTCCGGAGAGCCGCCCGAACAGGCGGTGGCGGTGGTGGTGACGACCATCGCGGCGACGACGACGGACAGGAGACGAGGGGCGCATCGCACGCGGCGAGCCTAGAGGCATCCGAGAGCGGACGCCCCTCCCCGATCAGGGCACCCGCTCGAGCCACTCCTGCGTCGCGAACTTCGTCGCCACGAGCTCCCGCGCCCGGGCCCGCTCGGCCTCGGTCACGTGCCCCTCGCGCGCCCCGTACATCGACGTGAACGTGCCGATCAGCCGCTCGATGATCTCCGCCCGCGCGAGCCCGGTCTGCGAGCGCAGCGGGTCGACGCGCTTCGCCGCCGAGGTCGTGCCCTTGTCGCTCATCTTCTCGCGTCCGATGCGCAGGACCTCGACCATCTTCTGGCCGTCCATGTCGTAGCTCATCGTCACGTGGTGCAGCAGCGCACCGGTCCCGAGCCGCTTCTGCGCCGCGCCGCCGATCTTCCCGCTCGCCGAGGCGATGTCGTTGAGCGGCTGGTAGTACGCCTCGATGCCGAGCGACTTCAGCGCCTCGATCACCCACTCGTCGAGGTACGCGTAGGAGTCCGCGAAGGTCATGCCCTGCACGAGGTCGGTCGGCACGTACAGCGAGTACGTGATGATGGCCCCGGCGTCCATGAACATCGCGCCGCCGCCGGAGATGCGGCGCACGACCTCGACGCCGTACTTCGCGGCACCCTCCGGGTCGACCTCGTTCTTGAGCGACTGGAACGACCCGATGACGACGGCCGGCTGGTCCCACTCCCAGATGCGCAGGGTCGGGCCACGGCGTCCGGCGCCGACCTCCTCGGTCAGGACCTGGTCGAGCGCGAGGTGCTCGTTCGGGCTGACCGGGCCCTCGTGGACGATCTCCCAGTCGTACTCCTGCCACGTCGACGCCCGCGAGAGCGCACGACGGACGGCGACGCCGACGGACTCGGGCGTGAAGCCGAGCAGCACGGCGCCCTCGGGCAGTGCGCCCCGGACGGCGGCGGCGATGCCGGCTGCGTCCGTGGTCGCGGGCAGGCCGTCCACGGCCTGGTCGATGAGCGGCAGCGCGTCGTCCGGTTCGAGGAAGAAGTCTCCCGCCAGACGGAACTCGCGGATGCTCCCGTCGACGACCTCGAGGTCGACGACGACCAGCTTGCCTCCGGGGACCTTGTACTCACCGTGCACGGCACGAGCCTACGCCGTGGCGGACGGGAGGCGCGTGGCGGCGCCCCCACGCGCCTCCCGTCCGACCTGTGGTGACGCTGGTCACCGACGTGCGGACCGAACCACGGAACCGACGTCGAACCGCCCGCCGCTCCTGGTTCGATGTCGGATCTGTGGTTCGATGCGACCAACCCGATCCGGAGAGACGACCCGCGTCAGCGACCCACGTGGCGGTCGAGCCACGCGATCAGATCGGCGATGACCTCGTCGCGGTTGGTCTCGTTGTAGACCTCGTGCCGCGCCCCCTCGTAGGCGTGCACCTGCACGTCCGACAGCCCGCCACGCCGGCGGTACGCCGCCGCGAGCCGCTCGATCGACCGCGGCCCGCCGAGGGTGTCGTCGGACCCGACCTGCAGGAGCACGGGCAGGTCGTGCGGGATCGCCCGCCGCGGGACTCCGAGCAACCGGAGCGCGTCACGCACACCGAACAGCTTGATGACGTCTGCCTCGACGACCAGCGGATCGGCGGCGATCGCGTCGACGACCGCCCGGTCGCGACTGATCCACTCGTGCTTCGTCGGCCCCGACCCCGCGTGCCGGGCGTTCAGGTCGCCGCTGTTCATCCAGCCGGGCAGCCGGTAGGCCGTGGCGGACAGGACGACCCCGTCGTACGCCTCGGACGAGGTGTTCACGATGTGCTGCGCCATGAGGGACCCCCACGAGTGCCCGAGCAGCACGAGCGGGATGCCGGGGTCCTGCTCTCGGGCGACCGCGGTCATCTGCTCGACGGCGGCGATGGCCGCCCGCAGACCCCCGGGGCCGAGCCGCCCGAGCTTCGTGTGGTCGCCGTCCCACTGTCCGAGTCCGGTCCGTCCGTGTCCGCGGTGGTCGTTGGCGTACACGGTGTAGCCGGCGCGGACCAGGTCCTGCGCGAGGGGCTCGTACCGCACGCCGTGCTCGCCGACCCCGTGCGCGATCTGCACGACGGCCCTCGGTCTGGCCGCGCGCCAGGTCGAGTAGACGATCTCGACGCCGTGCGCGTCGGTGAACGAGGAGTCCCCTCGGGCTGCGGAGAAGGTCGGCACCTCTGCATCCTGACAGACGGACGACCCCGCGGACGTGTTCACCCGGCGTTCACGCAGCGGGTCCGGGGCGGGCCTAGCGTCGCCGCCATGGACGTCCTCGTCACCGTCGTGCTGGTGATCGTCGTTGCCCTCGTGTTCGACTTCACGAACGGCTTCCACGACACCGCGAACGCCATGGCCACCTCGGTCGCCACCGGAGCCCTGAAGCCCCGGACCGCCGTGCTCATCTCCGCCGTCCTCAACGTGGTCGGCGCGTTCCTGTCCACCGAGGTCGCGAAGACGGTCTCGCAGGGCATCATCCGCGAGGGCCAGGACGGCATCCAGATCAGTCCGACCATGATCTTCGCGGGACTCGTCGGCGCGGTGCTCTGGAACCTCGCCACCTGGTACTTCGGCCTGCCGTCGTCGTCCACGCACGCGCTGTTCGGCGGCCTGATCGGCGCGTCGATCATCGGCGCCGGGCTGAACTCGGTCGACTGGGCGACGGTGGTGTCGAAGGTCGTCCTCCCCGCGCTGCTCTCCCCCGTGATCGCCGGGGGGATCGCCCTCGTGGCGACGTACCTGGCGTACTCGCTGACGAAGAACGCCACGACCCACGGCGCCGCGACCGGCTTCCGACACGGGCAGACGATCTCGGCGTCGCTGGTCTCGCTCGCGCACGGTACCAACGACGCGCAGAAGACCATGGGCGTCATCACCCTGACGCTCATCGCGGCGAACTACCAGCCCTCGGGCACGGGTCCGGCGCTCTGGGTGATCCTGGCCTGCGGCCTCGCGATCGGCCTCGGCACGTACACCGGCGGGTGGCGGATCATGCGCACCGTCGGCAAGAAGATCTCGGACGTGCAGTCGCCGCAGGGCTTCGCCGCGGAGACCAGCTCGGCGGCGACGATCCTCGTGTCGTCGCACCTCGGCTTCGCCCTGTCGACGACCCACGTCACGAGCGGCTCGGTGATCGGCTCGGGCCTCGGCAAGAAGCTCGCCGACGTGCACTGGTCGGTCGTCGGACGCATCGTCGTCGCCTGGGTGATCACGCTGCCGGCCGCCGCCGTGGTCGGCGCGCTCGCCACCCTCGTCGCCTCGACGAGCACCATCGGTCTGGTGGTCGTGGCCGTGCTCGCCCTGGGCGGCGGCCTCGGCTTCTTCTTCCTCGCGCGGCGGAAGCCGATCACGAAGGACACCGTCAACGACGAGCAGCCGGCCGCCGAGCCGGTCTCCGCCTAGGAGGCACCGTGGACATCGACCTCAGCAGCATCGGCATCGTCGCGGGCGTCGGCTTCGTCGCCGCCGTCGGCGTGGTGCTCGTCTACACGCTCGGGCTGCGGCTGCTCGGGACGGGGCAACCGGTCGACGCCGGGGGCGAACGCACCGAGTACCGCGACGAGACTCCGCGGTCCGGGCACACGCCGCCGGCCGCGATCGTCGGCGCCGTGGTGTGCTTCGCGTTCTGCGTCGCAGCGGTCCTGTACGGCATCTGGCTGACGATCCCGCAGTTCCACTGACCGCCTGCCCGTCGCGGGCGGTGTCCTGCGAGGATCGACTGGTGACCTCCCACCGCATCGACGCCTCGCTCGACACCGCCATCGACGTGCTCACCGCCGAACGCGAGCCCGTGCTCCGCGTCGACGACGGTGACACGGTGACGGTCCGGACCCTGAGCGCCGCCGGCTACACCGAACGGCAGGCGTCCCCGGGCGCCGACGCCCCCACCCTCGTCGACCCGCGGCGTGGACACTGCCTGGTCGGCCCGATCGCCGTCACGGGCGCCCGGCCGGGACAGGTCCTCGCCGTCCGCTTCGACGCCCTGGTGCCGGACGACTGGGGCTACACCGGCTCCGGCGGTGTCGACACCGAGCTGAACCGCGCGCTCGGGCTCGCGGACCCGACGTCCCGCGGCCCACTGCTCTGGGACGTCGACGCGGCCACCGGCGTCGCCCGCAACCAGCTCGGGCTCGGCGTCCGGACGGCTCCGTTCCTCGGGGTCGTCGGACTCCCGCCGGAGCCGACCGGCGAGCACTCGACGATCCCGCCCCGGCCGGTGGGCGGCGGCAACATCGACTGCCGCGAGCTCGTCGCCGGCGCAACGCTGTACCTGCCGGTGACCGTGCCGGACGCCCTGCTGTCCGTGGGTGACGGCCACGCGGCGCAGGGCGACGGCGAGGTCTCGGGCACCGCGGTCGAGTGCGGCATGACGACCACGATGACGCTCTCGCTGCTCGACGACGCCCCGGTCGCGGGCATCCACGCCGACACTCCCGCCGGGAGGATCACGTTCGGGTTCGACGCGGACCTCAACGCCGCCACGACGACGGCCCTCGACCGGATGGTCGACTGGATCGCGGGGTCGTACGGCATCTCCCGCGCCGAGGCCCTGGCGATGGCCAGCGTGGCCGTCAGCATGCGGGTGACGCAGGTGGCGAACCGCACGTGGGGCGTGCACGCCCTGCTCCCCCACGACGCGATCCTCGGTCCCGACGCGGCCTGAGCGCTCGACGCGAGCGCACTCTCGTCCGCCCGTTCCTTCCCATCACGCCCGCGATGGAGAGCGGGAACGGGCGTACCTGGTCGACTGTGCTGACCAGGTACGCCCGTTCCCACCCGGTACGCCCGAAGCGACCCGGAGGGCCCTGCGCGATGCGAGGCTCGGAGCGTCCATGCTGGCGAGGCTGCGCGCTCGAGCTGCGCCGCGCCTCCCGTCCGCCCGTTCTTTCCAATAACGCCTGCGATGGAAAGCGGAAACGGGCGTACCCGGTCGATCGTGCTGACCAGCTACGCCCGTTCCCACCAGGTACGCCCGCTCCTACCCAGCACGCGCAACGCGACCGGGGAGGCACGTTCCCGTCAGGCACGCCCGGACCGACCAGGTACGCCCGGAGCGCCCCGGGGACGTGCGACGCGCCCAGGTACGCCCGGAGCGACCCGGCACGCCCGACCGGGGTCAGTGCGCGCTGTACCCGCCGTCGACCAGGTGGTAGCTGCCGCTGATGAACGACGCCTTGTCGCTGAGCAGGAACAGCACGAGCGCCGCGACCTCGGCGTCGGTGCCGAGGCGCTTCGCGGCGTGCTCGCCCTCGAGCGCCGCGAGCTCGTCGGCGGACAGCGACGAGCGGACCAGCGGGGTGTCGATGAAGCCCGGGCCGACCGCGTTCGTGCGGACGCCCTGGGCGGTGTACTCGAGCGCCGCGACCTTGGTCAGGCCGACGAGCGCGTGCTTCGACGCGACGTAGGCGGCGTTCTGGGCGATGCCGACCGACCCGAGGACGGACGCCATGTTCACGATCGCACCGCCACCCGCGGCCAGGATCGCCGGGATCTCGTAGCGGAGCCCGTAGAAGACGCCGTCGAGGTCGACCGCACGCACGCGGTCCCACGCCTCGACGTCGTACTCGCCGATCGGCTTCGGCGCGGCCCCGATGCCGGCGTTGTTCACGGCGAGGTGCAGGGCGCCGTACGTGTCGACGGCGTGCTGCACCATGCGCTCGTTGTCCGCGGCGACCGCGGAGTTGGCCTCGAACGCCGAGGCCGTGCCGCCGGCACCCTCGATCTCGGACACCACGCGCTGGGCGGCGTCGAGCTTGATGTCGGTGACGACGACCGACGCACCCGCGGCCGCGAGCTCCTTCGCGACGGCCTCGCCGATGCCGCTGCCGCCACCGGTGACGATCGCGACCCTGCCCTCGAACTCGGACATGTTCTCCTTCTCCCTCGACGACCTCGTCGAACGTGCTGAAAGCAACACCTGTTGCTCTACGAGAGTACACCCGTGCACACCCAGTTCGTTCACCGAACTAATGAGTTAGGCTGACGATCGTGCCCGACACCTCCCTCGCCACCGACCTCCGCATCGCCGTCAACCGGCTGTCGCGGACGCTCCGCGCGCAGAAGGCCGACGCGAGCATGACCGACGGGCAGTTCTCCGCCCTCGCCCGACTGCACCGCGACGGGGCCATGACGCTCGCCGAGCTGAGCCGCCAGGACGGCGTCACCCCGCCGAGCATGACGAAGTCGGTCGCGGTGCTCGTCGACCGCGGTCTCGTGTCGAAGGACGACCACGGCGACGACCGCCGCAAGGTCCTGCTCGCCGCCACACCCGCCGGCTCCGCCTTCGTCGAGGAGACCCGGCGCCGCCGCGACGACTGGCTCTCCCCGCGCCTCGCCGCACTGTCCGACCAGGAGCGCCGCGCCCTGGCCGACGCCACCGAGATCATGAGGAGGCTGGCCCAGCAGTGAGCGCCATGTTCCGATCCCTGTCCGCCCGCAACTACCGCATCTGGTTCGCCGGTGCCCTCGTGTCCAACGTCGGCACGTGGATGCAGCGCACCGCCCAGGACTGGCTCGTCCTCACCAAGCTCTCCGACAACGACGCGATCGCGGTCGGCATCACCATGGCGCTGCAGTTCGGGCCGCAGCTGCTCCTGCTCCCCCTCACCGGCCTGGCTGCGGACCGCTTCGACCGGCGGAAGATGCTCATGCTCACGCAGGGGCTGATGGGTGCACTCGGGCTCGGCCTCGGGATCATGGTGCTCACCGACACGGCCACGCTCTGGTCGCTGTACGGCTTCGCCCTCGCGCTCGGCATCGTCGCCGCGTTCGACACCCCGATCCGCCAGGCCTTCGTCTCCGACGTCGTGCAGGGCGAGCACGTGGCGAACGCCGTGGCGCTCAACTCCGCGTCGTTCAACGCCGCACGGCTGGTCGGCCCCGCGGTCGCCGGCGTGCTCATCGCCGTGATCGGCACCGGATGGGTGTTCGTCATCAACGCGGGGTCGTTCCTGGCCGTCCTGCTCGCGCTGCGGTTCGTCGACCCCGCGCAGCTCGCCGAGCGCGTCCGGGCGGAGCGCGGCAAGGGGCAGATCGTCGCGGGCTTCCGCTACGTCCGCACCCGGCCGGACATCGTCGTGGTGCTGTGCATGATCTTCGTGGTCGGTACGTTCGGCGTGAACTTCCCGATCTTCACCTCGACGATGGCACGCGTCGAGTTCGGCAAGGGCGCCAGCGAGTTCGGCCTGCTCAACTCGGTGATGGCGATCGGCTCGGTCGCCGGTGCACTGCTGTCCGCTCGGCGCGACCGCCCCCGGATGCGCACCCTCGTGGTCGCGTCCGCCGGGTTCGGCGTGGCGTGCACCGCGGCGGCGCTGGCCCCGACCTACTGGACCTTCGCGATCGTGCTCGTCTTCGTCGGCCTGGCGTCGCTGACCTTCATGACCACCGCGAACGCGCTCGTCCAGACCACGACGAAGCCCGCCATGCGCGGCCGGGTGATGGCGCTCTACATGGCGATCTTCGCCGGCGGGACCCCCATCGGCGCTCCGATCGTCGGTGCGGTCGCGGACGCCTGGGGTCCGCGGTGGGCGATCGGCGTCGGCGCCACCTCGGGGTTCGTCGCCCTCGCGATCGCCCTCGTCTGGCTCGTGCGCTGGGAGCACCTGCGGCTCCGGTACGACGCCGACGCGCGCCTGCACCTCGCCGTGACGCACGCGGTGCCCGTCGTCGGGTCGCCCGGCGCGTCCACGGCACTGCGGCGCGACCTGGAGCGCGACGAGGCGGTGGCCGACCGCTCGAGCGCGGTCTGACGCACGACGGGGCGAGGCGGCGGCGGGCTGGCATCCGCCGGACGGGAGGCGCGGTGCGGCGCCGCCACGCGCCTCCCGTCCGCATCGTGCGCGGCTCCACCGCGGTGCGCACGTCGATCCGCCGATCCGGCCCGCTCGGACCCGGGTCGGCGGCGGGATCAGTGGGTGGGCGCCGCGACCGCGAAGACCCGCGCGTCGAGTGCCGCGACGACCGCGCCGACGGCACCGGCGAGCCGGTCGGCGACCGCGCGGAGGTCGGCAGGGGCCGCCACGTCGACCCGTCCGAGCGACGAGCGGGCGGCGCGGAAGGCGTCCACCTCGTCCGCGACGCAGTCGGGCGCGACGTCGGTCAGGCAGTCGTCGGCACGTGCCGCCAGGAACGCGAGCGAGCGCGGACTGTGCTGGTCGTGCAGCAGGAAGTGCGCGGCGTCCTCGGCCTCGGTCCCGTGGTCGCGGCCGCGGCGGAAGGCCTCGCCCGCACCGCATGCCCGGAGTGCGGTCTGCCACGAGGACGACGAGGACGCGTCGACGAGCGACGACCCGAGCAGCCGAGCGGTCAGACCGCAGCGGAGCAGGGACCGGCCCAGGGTGAAGAACTCCCACACCTGGTCGCGGCTGGCGTCCCCCTCGACCACACCGACCGCGAGGGCACTGCGCTCCCGGACCCACCCGAGGAACTCGTGCGCCCGGTCGACCGCGACCTTGCGGGGCATCCGCGACCGGGTGACGTCGAGGCAGTCCCAGAGCTCGGTGGAGACGACCTCGCGGGCACGCCGCGCGTGGTCCCGCGCGACACCGACCGCGTGGGCGATCGAGGCCGGTTCGTGCCGGTCGAGCGCCAACGAGTCGATCGAGGTCGTCCGGTCCTGCCGGCGCGTCGAGGGGACCGCGCCGAGCACCGACCGCAGCGCTGCGGACACGGCGGCGTCCTCGTGGCCCGACGCCGGGTCCGGGCGGGCGACGTACACGTCGAGCATCCGGGCGACGACGTCCGCCCGCTCCACCGCGCTCCCGACGTGGAACACGCTCCCCGCGAGTCGGCTCAGCACGTCGGCTCCTGCATGCGGCGACGGTACCGAGCGGGCGTTGCGGGAGTGTTTCCGGACCGCGTCACGGGTGTTGCGGGGTCGTCCACGAGGCGCGCTCGCTAGACAAACTAACTAGAGCGTCTAGCATTGTCACCATGACGACCGAGGTGACGAACACCACCACGGGCTTCTGGTACGGCACGGATTCCAGGGTCGACGCGGTGGACGTGCTCAATGCGCTCCGCAGGTACCGGAGCGCCGAGAGCGCCGCGCAACGACGTGCTCGCGAGGCACTGGGCATCGGCGAGAACGCCCTGCTCGCCCTCCGCGTGCTCCTCGACGCCGAGTCGGACGGGCGGTCGGTGAACGCGAAGGAGCTGGCGGACCGGCTCGAGATCACACCCGCGTCGACCTCGGCACTGGTCGACCGGCTCGTCCGCAGCGGCCACGTCGAGCGCCACCCCGACCCCCACGACCGGCGCGGCGTGATCCTGACGGCATCCGGCGGTTCGATGCGTCAGGTGCTGCAGGTCATCGACCAGCTCGACACCCGCGCGATCGAGGTCGCCGAGCACCTGCCGAAGTCGGAGATGTCGGTGATCGTCACGTTCCTCGAGCAGATGGCGCGGGTCGTCGACCACGAGGACGACGCCGAGCGTTCCGCGTAGCCTGCTCTCATGCGCAGCGCTCCTGGCGGCCCGGCCGGGGCACCGCAGCACGATCCCGAGGACGACATGCCCCTCGCCGAGCTCGACGCTCGGGCGCGGGCGGACGCGGCACTGCGGCGCATCCGCAACGGGTCCGACCCGGCCCGCGAGGCGTTCGACCTGGCGAACACGATGAACGACGAGGCCGTCGGTCGGCTCAGCGGCGCGGTCCGACGGTGGTTCCGGCGGTCCTGACCGGATCGGCAGGACCGCCGGCTCGTCAGAAGGCGGTGCCGACCGCCGCGATGTCGTCGCCGCCGTGCCCCTCGGCGCTGGCCTGCGCGTAGACGCGGTCGAGCGCGTCGACGAGCACCGTCGAGACACCCGCGGCCCGCGCGGCCTCGCCGATCAGGCCGATGTCCTTCCGGAGGCCGTCGAGGGCGAACTGCGGTGCGAACTCGCCCGAGAGCATGGCCTCGCCCTTCGTGTGCGCGTAGGGCGAGTCGCTCGCGGTGCCGTCGATCGCGTCGAGGAACAGCGCCGGGTCGAGCCCGAGCGCCCGGGCGATCGCCAGCGACTGCGCCGTCGCGGCGGTGATCGAGGCGATCCAGGCGTTCGCGGCGAGCTTCAGCGCGGTGCCGTCGCCGACCCGCTCGCCAGCTCGCACGGTCTTCGCTCCGATGGCGTCGAGGACCGGGTCGATCGCCTCCAGCTGGTCGGACGGACCCGCGGCGAGCATCGTGAGCTTCCCCTGCTCCGCCGGGGCCTTCGTGCCGAGCATCATGGCCTCGACGAGGGTGATGCCGTACTTCTCGGCGAGCTGCACGATCGTCTCGGTGCCGTCGGTGCCGACCGTCGAGGACTGCACCCACACGGCGTCGGTCGGGGCGTCACCCGCGGCGGCCTCGAGGACGTCCACGACGGCGTCCGTGTCGAACAGCGTGAGGAGCACGACCTCGGCGTGCTGGACCGCCGCGGCCGCGTCCGTCGCCACGGTGGCGCCGTCGTCCGCGAGCGGTCGGGCCTTGTCGGCACTCCGGTTCCACACCGTGACCTCGTGGCCCTCGCGCAGCAGGGACTTCGCGACCCCTGCCCCCATCGTCCCCGTACCCAGCACCGTCACGCGCACCAGCGTCTCCGTCCTGCGGTCGGCACCCTGCCGCCGCGCGGTCGACGCTACGCCTGCCGGTGGAGCGCACGTCGAGCGCGGGCGCACGTCGAGCGCGGGCGCACGTCGAGCGCAAGCGCACGTGCGTGGTCACGGCGGCGGTCCGGTCAGGCGCGGACGAACCCCTCGCGCGCGATGCGCTCGACCTCGGCGGCGACGGCGTCGACCACCGCACGGGTCAGGGCACCCGCGACGGCCTCGACCAGGGCGAGCTGGTCGACGGCGACCGGGTGGCCTGCGACGGCCGCCGGGGTGCCGGTGCCGTCCCGGGAGCCGGGCGCCGGCGCTCCGGCGTCGTCCCCGAGGTCGGCTCGTCGAGCGACGGCGTCGAAGAGCGGAGTGGTCGACAAGCTGCTGCCTTCCGATCGGCGGCGGATCCGGGGCCGTCGACCGAGGTGTACACGCGGCCGACGCGCCCCCGATTCAACCACTGGTATGCAGCATGTGCAATAGGGGACCGATCAGTCCGGCTCGACCGCCTGCGTCGGGTCGTCCCGGCGCAGCGCCTGCTTCACCCGTTCGACGATCGTCGTGGGCGGGTTGTTGTAGGTGCCGGCGGGCTCCTGCCCGCTGAGCTCCTGGATCGCTGCCATCACCGCGTCCGTCGCGTGCCGACGAGCCCGACCGGAGGACGCCTCCCCGAAGCCCGTCAGGTCCATCGGCTGGCCGAACTCGACCGTGACCCGGGCGAGCCGCGGCAGCCGTGAGCCGACGGGCTGGACGTCCTCCGTGCCGGTGAGGGCGACGGGCACCACGGGCGCCCCGCTCGTCAGGGCGAGCCAGGCCACGCCCGTGCGGCCCTTGTAGAGCCGGCCGTCGAGGGACCGCGTCCCCTCGGGGTAGATCGCGAAGGCCTCGCCCAGCTCCAGGCGCTCGAGCCCGAGGTCGAGCGCGTGCTGGGCGGCCGCTCCGGCGCCGCGTTCGACGCCGATCGCACCGATGCCGCCGAAGAACGCCCGCGACACCGCTCCGCGGAAGCCGGTGCCCGTGAAGTACTCCTGCTTCGCGAGGAAGGACACCTTCCGCGGGGCCAGGAGGGTGATCGCCGGAGAGTCGATGAACGACCGGTGGTTGCTCGCGAGGATGACCGCGCCGCGCTTCGGGACGTTCTTCCGGCCGATCACCCGGGGACGCCAGAGCAGTCGCGCGAGCGGGGTCACCACCGTGCGGCTGAGCGTGGTGGTGATCGTCGTCGAACCGGACACCCGGGCCTCCTCGTGGACAGGGGTTCCGAGTGTAGTGAGCGCCCGCAGCACCACATGCCCCGAACGGCATGCACCCGTGATCGGCGTCAGATGCCCGGCAATCCAGTGGCTCAGTCGTGCGCGGCGACGACGTCGAGCACCGCTCGGCCGTAGCGTTCGAGCTTCGCGCCACCGACGCCGGAGATCTCGCTGAGGGCGTCCTCGTCGGTCGGCTTGACCGCGGCGATCCCGCGCAGCGTCGCGTCGTTGAACACGACGTAGGCGGGCACGCCCTGCTCGCGGGCCTGCGCCGCACGCCAGGCTCGCAGCGCCTCGAAGAGTCCGAGTGCCTCCTGCGGCATGTCCGTCACCGGCTGCCGTCGCGACCGCGACGCCCGGGAGGCCTTCACGGGGTCGCGACGCATGAGCACCCGGGTCCGACCGCCGAGGACCTCGGCGCTCGTCGGGCTGAGCACCACCGTGCCGAACCCGTCACCGGAGACCGCCGCGTACCCCTGCGCGAGGAGCTGCCGGGCGACCGCGCGCCACTCCCCCTCGCCGAGGTCGCTGCCGATGCCGAAGGTCGCGAGGGAGTCGTGCCGGAGCTCCTGCACCCGCGGCGACTGCTTGCCGACCAGGATGTCGACGAGGTGCGCGACGCCGTACCGCTGGCCGCGCTCGCGCTCGAGTCGGACGACGGTGGACAGGAACTTCTGCGCGGGGACGGTGCCGTCCCACGGCTCGGGCGGCGCGATGCACGTGTCGCAGTTGCCGCACGGCGTCGACTCCTGCCCGAAGTAGGCGAGCAGCCGGACCCGGCGGCACTCGATCGTCTCGCAGAGCGAGAGCATGGCGTCGAGGTGGGCACTGAGCTGGCGCCGGTGGGCGGCGTCACCCTCGGACTGGTCGATCATCCGGCGCTGCTGCACGACGTCGTTCAGGCCGTAGGCGAGCCACGCGGTCGACGGCAGCCCGTCGCGTCCGGCACGGCCGGTCTCCTGGTAGTAGCCCTCGACGGACTTCGGCAGGTCGAGGTGCGCGACGAACCGCACGTCCGGCTTGTCGATGCCCATGCCGAACGCGATGGTCGCGACCATGACGATGCCGTCCTCGCGCAGGAACCGGGACTGGTTGCGTTCGCGCACCTTCGCGTCGAGTCCGGCGTGGTACGGCAGTGCGGGGATGCCCTGGTCGGCGAGGGCGGCCGCGGTGCGCTCGACGGAGTTGCGGGACAGGCAGTAGACGATGCCGGCGTCGCCGCGGTGCTCGGTCTTGATGAAGGTGAGGAGCTGCTGCAGGGCGCCGGTCTTCGGCTCGATGCGGTACTGGATGTTCGGACGGTCGAAGTCGGCCACGAAGTGTGCGGCGTCGTCGAGCCCGAGCCGTCCGGAGATCTCGCGGTGGGTCTGCGGCGTCGCCGTGGCGGTCAGGGCGATGCGCGGCACCGTCGGCCACCGCTCGTGCAGCACGCTGAGCTCGAGGTAGTCCGGGCGGAAGTCGTGCCCCCACTGCGCGACGCAGTGCGCCTCGTCGATGGCGAACAGGGCCAGGCGCGCACGGTCGAGCAGCGACCGGGTGGATTCGAGCCGCAGGCGCTCGGGCGCGAGGTAGAGCATGTCGACCTCGCCCGAGACGATCGCCCGCTCGACCCGGGCACGTTCGTCCGGCCCCTGTGTCGAGTTCAGGAACGCGGCCTTGACGCCGTTCGCAGCGAGGGCGTCGACCTGGTCCTGCATGAGGGCGATGAGGGGCGAGACGACCACCCCGATGCCGTCGCGCACGAGCGCGGGCACCTGGTAGCAGAGCGACTTGCCGCCGCCGGTCGGCATGAGCACCAGGGCGTCGCCGCCGCCGACCACCTGGTCGATGATCGCGGCCTGTTCACCACGGAAGTCGTCGTAGCCCCACACCCGGTGCAGCACGTCCAGCGCGGCAGCCTGCGACGAGGACAGCGCGGCAGCCTGCGACGAGGACAGCGCTGCCGCCCGCGATGCGGTCGGCGCCGCCGCCTGCGTGGTGCTCATGACACGACAGCCTACGTGCGGGCAGCGACACCCGAGGAGCTGTCCACAGGGACGGAGCCGGCCGTCTCCGGGTCGCGCGCCGGCGCGACGTCCCAGCCCGTGCCTCCCGGCCGGGTCCACCGACGACCACCCGCCCAGACCGGCGCGGTCCCGCGGAAGCGTGGTGCCTCGCTGCCCGCGAAGCGGCGGTCCAGCCCCCGCCACGACGCGAGCACCTCGACCATCCCCCAGAACGCGAGCGACGTGCCGAGCGTGATGAGCCACCCGACCATGGTGCCGTTCGACGAGTCGAGGTCGATCTTCGACCACCCCGGCGCCTGCAGCACGAAGATCATGATGTTGTTGAAGGCGTGCTGCAGGACGGTGGCCTCCATGCCGCCGGTCCGGAGCACGATGATCGCCGCGACCAGCCCGAACGAGCCGACGTCGAGGATGCCCCACACGTTGTAGCCGTTCGGGATGTGCAGCAGGGCGAAGACGACGGTCGAGACGGCCACGGCGACGACCGTGCCGACGACGCGGAGCGGGATCCACGAGCCGATGGTCTGCATCAGGAACCCGCGGAAGATGTACTCCTCCGCCGCGCCCTGGAACGGCACGAGCAGCAGCACCAGCACGATGGTCAGGGTGAGGGTGCCGAGCGAGACGGTCGACTGCCCGATCGCGTCGTGGTCCCACCCGAGGCCACCGTCGAACGAGAACATGCCCCACGTCTGCACCAGGAACATCGCGATCGCGATGACGAGCGTGGGGAGGAGGCACCAGAGCGTCCAGCGCCAGCGCACCCGGAAGCGGGTGGACGACAGGATGCCGGCGGGCCCGACGCGCGCGATCTTCACCGCGAGCAGGATGCCCGGCAGGAGCACGACCAGCGACACGAGCGACAGGGACAGGACGAGCGGGTCCGTCGGGTCGAGGGCACCGCTGGACAGGTCGTCCTGCAGGCCCATCAGCCCGTCCGCACCCTGCGACGCCCCGATCGGCACGAAGTAGGCGACGGCGATGACGACCTGGCTCGCGACGTACCACCCGACGAGGAACGCGAGGGCGACCAGCGGGCGCCACCAGCGCCAACGGGCATCGACACGGGGCAGGCGGTGGTACGGAACACTCACGCTCCGGAGGCTACCGGCCCGGGCAGGATGGGAGCCGTGCTCACCGTCCTGCTCGGCCTGACCGGCGCGGTCGTCTACGGGGCCGCCGACTTCCTCGGCGGCCTCGCCGCGCGTCGCGTCCGCGCGGTGCGCGTCGCCGCCGCGGCCGCGGCGGTCGGCCTGCTCCCCCTGCTGGCCGGGGTGCCGGTGGTGGGGGCCGGCTTCTCCGGGCAGGCGGTCCTCGCCGGGGTGGCGGCCGGGGTCTCGGGGTCGGTGGCGGTGCTCCTGCTCTACCGCGCCCTCGCCGTCGGCCCGATGAGCGTCCTGTCGCCGTTGACCGCGGTGTTCGCGGCCGTCACGCCCGTCGTGGTCGCCCTGGTGCGCGGGACGGTGCTGTCCGTGCCGGCGTCGGTCGCGCTGGTGGTCGCGGTGGTCGCGGTGGTGCTCGTCGCGGCCGTGCGGGACGCCTCCGGCGCACGGGTCACCGTGACCGGCGTGGTCACGGCGGCGGTGGCGGGGTGCGGCTTCGGCGGGATCGTGCTCGCCTGCGACGCGGTACCGGCCGACGCCGGGGTCGCGTCGCTGCTGGTCGCGCGGGTGGTGCAGACGGTCGTGCTGGGTGCGGCGGTGGTCGTGGTCGCGCTGCTCCGGAAGGGAGGCCCGGCGGATCCCGGCACGACGGCCCACCCCGGGCGGTCTGCCGCGGTCACCACGCGCTCGTCGCGCTCGTCGCGCTCGTCGCGCTCGTCACGCCGGACCGTCGTCGCCGTCGTTGCCTGCGGGCTGCTCGACGCGCTCGCGAACGCCTGCATCCAGGCTGCGCTGCACGCCGGGACGGACGACGCGACGCTGCCGGTCGTCAGCGTCCTCAACGCGCTCTACCCCGTCGGCACGGTCGTGCTCGCCGGGGTGGTCCTGCGCGAGCGGCTCACCGGCGTGCAGTGGACGGGCATCGCGCTGGCGTTCGCAGCCTCGGTCGGTCTCGCGCTCGCCTAGGTCGGTCTCGCGCTCGCCCAGGTCGCTCAGTCGTCGGCGATCAGCCGCTTGCCGAGGGACACCGCACGGTCGGGGGCGTACCCGAGCGAGGCGTAGAAGCCGAGCACCTGCTCGTTGCCCTCGCGGACCTGCACGTTGATCTTCGGGCAGCCGCGGTCGGTCAGGAGTCGCTCGAACTCGGCCATGAAGGCGCGCCCGAGTCCGGTCCCCTGCTGGTCGGGTCGGACCGCGAGGTAGTTCACCCAGCCGCGGTGCCCGTCGTAGCCGGCCATGCCGACGCCCACGAGTCCCGGCGCCGCGCGGCCCTCGCCGGTCTCGACGGCGCTGTCCTCGACGGCGCCGTCCTCGACCGCGACGAGGAAGAGCTCGGGCTGCTCGGCGACCTTGCGCGCGATGTCCCGCCGGGGGTCGTTCCACGGACGGACGAGCCCGCAGGCCTCCCAGAGCGCGACGACCGCCTCGGTGTCGTCGGACCGGAACGGGCGGAAGATCGTGGTCATCCCGCCACGGTAGCGCCGCACCGTGCACCGCCCGGTCCGTCCACACCCCCACCGGCTCGTCGTCGTGGTCTGCTATACCTGTTCGACCACCACCTGGATCAGGAGCACCGTGACCGCACACGACACCGCCCCGTCGCGCAGCTCGGAGCGCGACGCCGAGGACCAGCGGCCGCCACGGCGCACTCGACGTCGCCAGTCCGTCGGCGGAGCACTCGTCGCACTGCTGGCCGAGCTCCTCATCATCGCGGGCGCCGGCACCGGGCTCTACGTCGCGTGGACCGCGTGGTGGACCGACGTCGTCGCCGTGAACGAGCAGACCAAGCTCGTCGACGACCTCGGGCAGAAGCAGGCACCGAAGCTCGAGGGCTCGGAGCACCGCGGCGAGGCACCGGTGCTCGCCGAGCCGCCGGAGCTGACGGACGTGTTCGGGACGATGCAGATCCCCCGCTTCGGCGCGGACTACCTCCGCCCGATCGGCGAGGGCACGGACCGCGAGCGCGTGCTCAACACGATCGGCCTCGGCCACTACCAGGACACCGCCATGCCGGGCGCCGAGGGCAACTTCGCCGTCGCCGGGCACCGCGTGACCTACGGCAAGCCGCTCAACCAGATCGCCGACCTGAAGCCGGGCGACCCGGTCGTCGTCCGGGTGACGGACAAGGCGAAGGACTTCGACGTCTGGTACGTCTACAAGGTCACCGACTCGCAGATCGTGACGCCGGACAAGATCGAGACGATCGCGCCGGTGCCGAACCAGCCCGGGGTCACGCCGACCGCCGAGGACCGCTGGCTCACCCTCACCGCGTGCCACCCGATGTGGTCCGCCAAGGAGCGGTACGTCACGCACGCCAAGCTCGACTACTGGATGCCCGTCTCGGAGGGCACCCCCAAGGAACTCTCGGAGACGCCGAAGTGATCTTCCCGTTCGTCTGGCGGATCCTGCCCGGCCCCGCCGCCCTGAAGGTCCTCGAGCTGCTCGTGCTGCTCGCCGTGATCGTCTACGCGCTCTTCACCTGGGTGTTCCCGTGGATCGCCGCGGACATCCTGCCGCCGCCCGACGGCACGGTGGACGCCACACCGTCGCCGTAGCCGTAGCCGTGACGGCTCCTGCCGGAGCACCGTCGTGACGGTGCTCCGGCTCAGACGGTCGTCGTGACGCGAGACCCGCCGTCCGGTGTGCGCCGGACCGCGATCCGCTCCGGGATGCGCTGCTTGAGCTCCTCGACGTGGCTGACGATGCCGACCTGACGGCCACCCGCCGTGAGCCGTGCGAGCTGCCCGATGACGTCGTCGAGCGTCTCGGGGTCGAGCGTCCCGAACCCCTCGTCGACGAACAGCGTGCCGAGCGACACCCCGCCCGCCTCGGCCTGCACGACGTCGGCGAGCCCGAGCGCGAGGCAGAGGGAGACCGTGAACGTCTCGCCGCCCGACAGGCTCCCAGGGGCACGACGGGTGTCGGTGCTGTGGTCGTGGACGGCGAGGGCGAGACCGGTCCGACGGGCTCGGGACCCGGCCTCGCGCTCGTCCGAGGTCTCGAGGGTGAACCGTCCCGCGAGCATGCCACGGAGGCGGTCGTTGGCCGCGGCGACGACGTCCTCGAAGCGGCGCATCAGCACGTAGGTGCCGAGCGTGATGCCGGTCGGGTTGACCCCGGCGGCGCCGTTCGCGACGTCGGCCAGGCGGACGACCGCACGGCTGCGCGCCGAGAGGGCGTCGCGGGACCGGACGGCGCGTTCGAGGTCGGTGGCGCAGCGCGCGCTCGCGTCCGCGCGGTCGGTCGCGCTCACCGCTCTGCGGGTGGCCTCGTCGGCCTGCTCGACGGCGGCGCGGTGCGCGGCCCGGGCAGCCTCGGCGTCGAGGTCCTCGTCGGTGTCCTCGGCGGCGGCGACGACCCCGGGTTCGGCGAGGCCCGCCTCGACCACGGCGTGCTCCCGCTCGGCGGCGGCGACCTCGGTCCGGAGTGCCGACGCCTGCTCGGTCGACAGCACCGCGGTCCGGGCCGTCTCCAGGGAGTCGAAGTCGTGGTCGGCGAGCGTCCGGGCCACCTCGACCTCGCGCTCGAGCACCGCACGTGCGGCGGCAGCGCCACGCTCGTCCGCGGCGGACACGGCGTCCGCACGGGCGACGAGCGCCTCGAGCGCCTCCACCGCCGCGCGGAGCGACGGGACGGCACCGGCACCGGTACCGGCACCGGCGTCCGGCTCCTGGTCGGTGGTCGCCCACGGGGCGGCCAGCAGCTCCCCGGCTCGGTCGACGGCGTCCGCCACCGCCGCGGCGTCCTGCCCCAGCCGGTCCTCGTCCGCCGCGCTCGTGGCCACCAGGACCGCGCGGTCGGCCTGCACGGCGTGGTGCTCGCGCTCGAGCGCCCGCGTCTCGTCGTCGAAGGCGGTGCGTCGGCCCTCGAGCTCCGCGACGTGGACGGCGGCGTCGTGGGCGGTGCGGAGCCGCGCTGCTGCCGCCGCTGCCCGCTCGGCCAGGGTCGCGGCATCGGTGTCCACCACGGCTGCGCGGAGCCGCTCGAGCGCGGCTCGCTCGACCGCCAGGTCCGTCGCGGCCTCGGCCAGGGCGGCCTCGGCGGCGCGGGTCGCAGCGGCGGCGGCCTCCACGCTGTCGGCGTCGGGGTGGTCGGACTGCGGCACGGCGACCGCCGGGTGCTCCACCGCGCCGCACACCGGGCACGGGTCGCCGGGCTCGAGTGCGGCGCCGAGCTCACCCGCCAGGCCGGCGATGCGACGCGCGCGCAGGGACCGCTCCGCCTCGAGGAGCTCCTCCGCACGCCGACGCCGCTCGGCGACGACCGGTTCGGCAGCGGCGACGGCGGCGACGGCGGCGTCCCGGGCGTCGAGGTCGGCCCGGAGCTGCCGCACCTGTTCCGTCTCGGCCCGCGCGGCCTCGGCGTCGGACGCCGCCGTCGCTGCGGCCCGGGCATCCTCGACCAGGGCGGTCCGTCCGGCGGGGCGGGCCTCGAGCGCGACGTCGAGCTCGCGGATGCGCTCGGCGAGGCGTCCGGCCCGTGCGGCGGCGTCCGCCAGCGCACGTCGGCGCCCGGCGATCGTGTCCTCGACCGGCACCAGGTGCCGCACCGCTCCGAGGCACGTGGCGACGTCGGCGCGACGGGCGACCACGTCCGCCGTGTCCGGGATGCCCGAGCGGCGTCGCAGGTCGGACGCGGCTCCGGCGGTGTCAGCGGCCCGGGCGCGGGCGGCGTCGAGCCCGTCGGCGGAGGCGGTGACCCGCGCCGCTCGCTCCGCGAGGTCCAGACGCTCGCGTGCGGTAGCGACCCGGGGAGCCCGCTCGTCGAGCTCCCGGCGCCGGGCGAGGAGCGCGGCGCGTCGGTCGCGGGCGGCGAGCCGCGCGGCGACGTCCTGCTCGTGTGCGCGCGCCCGGTCGAGTGCGGCGACCGCGTTGGCGCGCCGGGTCACGGCCTCCGACGCCGCGGCCTGCAGCGCGTGCAGCGTCGCGGACACCGCGTGCTCGTCAGCCACCGCGTGGTCGTCGGCGGCCGACTGCTCGTCGGCAGCCGTCCCCGCCGCCTGTGCGAAGCGGGCGAGGGCGTCACGGACCCGGGCGTCGGCAGCCTCGACCTCGGCCTGCACCGCACGCCGTCGTGCCGCGAGCTCGTCGGCCGTGCGGTCGTAGACCTGCGTGCCGAACAGGGACTGCAGGAGCTTCCGGCGGTCCTCACCGGGCGACCGGAGGAAGCGGGCGAACTCGCCCTGCGGCAGGACGACGGTCTGCAGGAACTGCGCGCGGTCGAGCCCCACCACCCGGGTGACCTCGAGCCCGATCTCGGGGATGCGCGAGGACACGGGCTCGCCGATCGCGTCCGCCGGGTGTGCGAGGCGGAAGAGCTGGGCGGACGCCTGCTGCCGGACCGTCCCCGCCCCGCGCTGCTTCGGGCGGTCGTACTGCGGTGTCCGGCGCACCCGGTACACCCCCGCACCGGTCTCGAAGACGAGCTCGACGAAGGGCTCGACACCCGGGTCGGCGTGCTGGCTGTGCAGTCGGTCGTGGGTCGAGCCCTCGCCCGCGAGCCCGCCGTACAGAGCGAACACCACGGCGTCGATGATCGTCGACTTGCCGGAGCCCGTCGGCCCCTCGAGCAGGAACACCCCGGACGCGGCGAGCGCCGCGAAGTCGATGGTGACGAGCTCCGGGTACGGTCCGATCGCTCGGAGCTCGAGTCGGTGCAGGTACATCAGCGCCCCCGGTCGTCGTGCATCGCGAGCGCCGCCGCCTCGTACGCCTCGGTCAGGACCGCCCGGTCATCCTCGTCCGGCGCGGTCCCGGTGGCGAAGGTGACGAAGTCGGCCGCGACCTCGACCGGGTCGGACGTCGCCGTCACCGGGCGCGCTGCGGGGCGCTCGGGGCGGTCGGCGGGTTCGTGGGTGATCGCGAGGGCGTGCGGCAGGTGGTCCTTCACCCGTGCGTACATGCGCTCGGGGTGCACGGCGTCCGTCACCGCGACCCGGACCCAGGCGTCCGCATCGGCGCGGTGCGCTCCGGACTCGATCTCCGCGATGGTGGCGCGCACGTCGACGAGCCGTCGTGGGACGGGCGTCGGCACGAGCTCGACCGTGACCGAGCCGTCCGCCGCCAGGTCGACCACCGTGACGCTCTTGCGCTGGTGTCGCTCGCCGAACGAGAACGCCAGCGGCGAGCCCGCGTACCGGATCCGGTCGTCGGGCCCGACGCGCTGCGGACCGTGCAGGTGGCCGAGCGCGACGAGGTCGATGCCGTCGAAGACGGACGCCGCGACCATGTCGACCCCGCCGACCCGGATGTCCTGCTCGCTGTCGCTCGGTTCCGCACCGCCGACGAAGGCGTGGGCGACGACGACGCTCCGGGTGCCGGGACGCGTCGCGAGGTCGGCGCGGACGCGGTCCGTCGCCGCGCCGAGGACCGCCTGGTGCGACCGGGCGAGCGGTTCGTCCGGCACCGCGGCGAGGGCGTGCCGGGTGAGGTCGGGGTGCAGGTACGGGATGCCGTAGACCGCGACCGGGCCGTCGTCGTCGGTGAGCAGCACAGGGGTGCCGATGCTCGTCGGCTCGGCGAGGATCCGCACCCGGTCGTGCATCACACCGGACCCGAAGCCGAGCCGGGCGGCGGAGTCGTGGTTGCCGGGCGTGAGCACGACCGTCGCCGTCGCGGCCAGGCGTTCGAGCGTGCGAGAGAGCATCCGGACGGCGTCCACCGGCGGGATCGCCCGGTCGTAGACGTCACCCGCGATCACCACGAGGTCGACACCCCGGGCACGGACGGTCTCGACGAGGAAGTCGGTGAAGGTCGCCTGGTGCGCGAGCAGGTCCGCCCCGAGCAGCGTGCGACCGAGGTGCCAGTCGCCGGTGTGCAGGATCCGCATGCCGTCACGGTAGCGGCGTCCGGGGACATCCCCGGACCGGCACCGCCGGGCTGTGGAGGACCTGCGGTTGGCCGGACGCGGTGCAGGACCGGGCTCAGCGGACGCAGCTGGTCCCGTCCCCGAGGCCGATCCCCGCGAGGGACGAGTACCGGACCGACACGGGCGCGCTCGGCACGGCGGTCCACGAGCTCGCGTCGGTGGCCTGCACCCGGACCGCCCGGGTGGTCCCGAGGGCGAGCAGGCTGCTCAGCCGGACGGACGCGGACCGGGCCCTGCCGTCGGTCGTCGCGAGCACGGCGCCGGTGTCGTCCGACAGGGTGAACGACCGAGGGTCGTCCCCGGCGTACTGCCACGCGATGACGACGGAGCCGCTCGCGTCGGCGCACGTCGGCGACGTCGCGGGCGCCACGACGGCCGCGGTGAGCCGCAGGTCGGTCGCCGTCGCCCGGCCGAAGGGCCCCGCGTCCGCCCGGCCGGCGGGCAGCACGACGGACCCGCCCGCTGCCAGGGCCACGAGCACGACCGCCCCGGCACGGTGCGCCCGGCCGCGATCCGCCCCGGCACGATGGGCCCGGTCATGACGGACCTCGCTGCCCCGTCGCGCGACGCGACGGAGCGACCGACGGCTCGGGTCGGGACCCGCGACGGACGGCGGGCGGACGTCGGGGTCCCCACGTGCCTCCCGGCCGGTCACCGCAGCGTCGGCGACGGGACCGGCGTGCCCGGCACGACGTGCAGCGCGGTGCGCGGCCGGCCGCCGGAGCGCCCCGTCGACGGTCGCGAGCGCGAGCAGCGCGACGACCACGAGGGTGAGCACGCCGGTCTCGACCCACCGCCCCTCGCGGACCCAGAGGACCGGACTCGCGACGAACGGGACGCGGAGGGCGGCCACCCCGTGCACGGCGGAGCGCTCGATCGGGGTCGAGTCGGCCCGCGGGTTGGCGTCGCCCTTCGTGACGACCGTCCCGTCGCCGCCGGGCTCGACGAACCGGTGCATCCGCAGGCGCCCCGGGTGGTCCGGGTCGTCGGCGAGCAGCACCTGCCCGGGCCGGACCTCGGCCGGGGCGACAGGGCGCGAGACGACGACGTCACCCGGCAGGAGCCGCGGCGCCATCGACCCGGTCACCACCGTGGTCGGGTGCCAGCCGAGCAGCGCCGGCGCGGCCGACCAGACGGCGAGGCCGACGAGGGCCGCGAGGACCGCACGGGCCGCCGTCGCGACGACCACCCGAGCCCAGTCGACGGCGTCGTGCAGCCCGTCGTGCGGCGCAGCGCCACCGCGCACGGCGATGCTGACCATGACCGTACCGAGCCCGCCGCTAGTTGTTCTGGGCCTCCCACGTGAGGCCGATCGACGCGGTCGTGCCCTGCGCGGCGTTCGGCGTCGCCGCGGCCACCGAGTAGGTGACCCGGTAGACGCGCGTCTCGTTCGTGCCGCCGGTGGTGGTCCACGCGCCGAGACCGTTGCCGAAGCCGGTCGCCTGGGTGCCGAGGTTCGGCAGGCTGTCGTTGAAGAGCGTGCCGCCGGTCGCCGCCGGGGTGAAGCCCGCGCACGAGGCGAAGCCGCCGCCGGTCCCCTGCTCGATCTTGATCGTGGTGTTCGTGGCGAGCACGCTCGTGGTCTGCGGGCTCGTGGCGTACAGCTTCACGGTCGACGGCAGCGATCCGCTCGACGTCACCGTGATGCACCGGCTGTCGGTCGACCCCGGCTTGAGGTTCGTCGCCGCGAACAGGGCGGTGTTGGCCGTGGCGTCGTTCGACAGGGCGACGGTGCCGGCGGTCCAGTTGCTGGTCGGCGTGGAGGTGGTGGCCGAGAAGGCCGAGTACGAAGCCGTCGAGACGACGACGCCCGACGCCACGAGGGCGGCGGGAACGGCGATCCAGGCCGCCAGACGGGCAGCACGAGGGGTGACACGGGACATGGTCGTCCTCCAGAGGGGTTCCTGATCGGTGGCGGCTCCGGACCCGCGGTGGTTGGTCGCGCTTCGGAGCCTGGTACTACGGCGATCAAGCTACTCGGCGACTGTACGAACGACAAGGAGCGGTGTGCCCCCATTGTTGGGGGGTATCTCAATCATTGAGATACTTGTTCGATGGACCGGTGACCCGGCCCCGCCCGCGTCCCGTCGATCGCCGCAGCGATCACCCACCCGAGAAGAGCCACCCGTGCCCGACGCCTCCCCCGTCCTCCCGCCCCGCAGCCTGCCGTCGACGTCCTCGGCCCCCGTCTCCCCCGACGTCGACGTCGACCCCGCGGCCGTCGTCCCGCCGTCGGGCGGATGGCCCGGCGACCCGGCGCTCGGTCGGGTGGTGGAGGCCTTCCGGCTCCTGCAGGTCCGGCACGCCCGGCTGCTGGCCCACGAGAGCGCGACCCGCGGGCTGAACGTCACGGACACGCGGTTCCTCGTGCACCTGGGTGCCACCGACGGGCACGCGACGACCCCGAAGCAGGCGGGCGACCAGCTCGAGCTGAGCACGGGCGCGATGACGTCGCTGCTCGACCGGCTCGAGCGGCGCGGTCTGGTCGAGCGCCGTCCGAACCCCGGCGACCGCCGCAGCATCCTCGTGCAGAGCACACCGGCCGGGCTCGCGGTCGCCCGCGAGGTCGGCGACACCTGGGCCGCGGTCTTCGGAGCGGCGATCGCCCCCGCGGACCGGACGGCCGTGGCGTCGGCGTTCGAGGCCATCGGCGCGTCCCTCGACGGACACCACCGGGCAGTCACCGCGCGCTGAGCGAGCGCCGGTGGCGACCACCGGAAGCGAGGTCGGCACGCCCCGCGTAGCGTCGGCCGCATGACCCCAGCGGAACTCCTCACCGAAGCGTTCGCCCGCGTGCCCGAGACCGTCGCGCGCGCGCTCGACGGCCTCTCCACGGACCAGCTCGCCGCCCGCCCGGCCGCGGGCGCCAACACGCTCGCATGGCTGGCCTGGCACACCGCCCGTGGGCAGGACGCACAGGTCGCGGACCTCGCGGGCACCGAGCAGGTCTGGACCGCGGACGGTTGGGTGGAGCGCTTCGGCCTGCCCTTCCCGGCCGAGGCGCTCGGCTACGGGATGTCCCGCGAGGACGTCGGTCGCGTGCGCGCATCGGCGGACCTGCTGAACGGCTACCTCCGCGCCGTGCACGAACGCACCGCGGCCTACCTGGCGACGCTGGGTCCGGACGACCTCGACCCCGTGGTCGACGACGCGTGGGACCCGCCCGTGACGCGCGGGGCCCGGCTGGTCAGCATCCTCGACGACTGCACGCAGCACGCCGGCCAGGCCGGCTACGTGCGGGGCCTGCTCTTCTTCAACCGCTGACACCGGTCCCACCAGACGGACGGGAGGCGCGGGGGGCGGCGGGCCCCCCCCCCCCCCGCCGGGGGGGGGGGGGGGGGGTGACCCGCCCGCCCGCCACGGACAAATAGGCAAGTCGCGAATGGCGACAGAGG